>DASSNM010000078.1:0-65126 GCA_035688025.1 Gaiellaceae bacterium
AGAGGAACCGCTCGACCTTCCGGGCGCGGGCGACGACGAGCTTGTCCTCGTCGGTGAGCTCGTCCATGCCGAGGATCGCGATGATGTCCTGCAGGTCGGCGTAGCGCTGGAGGATCTGCTGCACGAGCGTCGCGACCTCGTAGTGCTCGTCCGAGACGATGCCCGGCTGGAGCGCCCGCGACGTCGAGTCGAGCGGGTCGACGGCCGGGTAGATCCCCTTCTCCGCGATGCCGCGCGAGAGGACGGTCGTCGAATCGAGGTGCGCGAACGTGTTCGCCGGCGCCGGGTCGGTGAGGTCGTCCGCCGGC
Organism: Gaiellaceae bacterium; assembly: GCA_035688025.1. Classification (GTDB taxonomy): domain Bacteria; phylum Actinomycetota; class Thermoleophilia; order Gaiellales; family Gaiellaceae; genus Palsa-739. Next base: position 309 of record DASSNM010000078.1, read on the forward strand.
ACGTAGATCGCCTGCACGGACGTGACCGAGCCGGTGCGCGTCGAGGTGATCCGCTCCTGCAGCTGGCCCATCTCGGTCGCGAGCGTCGGCTGGTAGCCGACCGCGCTCGGCATGCGGCCGAGCAGCGCCGACACCTCGGAGCCCGCCTGGACGAAGCGGAAGATGTTGTCGATGAACAGGAGCACGTCCTGGCCGTTGTCGCGGAAGTGCTCCGCCATCGTCAGCCCGGAGAGGCCGACGCGCAGCCGCGCGCCCGGCGGCTCGTTCATCTGGCCGTAGACCATCGCCACCTTGTCGATGACGCCGGACTCGGTCATCTCGAGCATCAGGTCGTTGCCCTCGCGCGTCCGCTCGCCCACGCCGGCGAACACCGAGACGCCGCCGTGCTGGAGCGCGACGTTGTTGATCAGCTCGGTGATCGTCACCGTCTTGCCGACGCCGGCGCCGCCGAAGAGACCCACCTTGCCGCCGCGCACGTACGGCGCGATCAGGTCGATCACCTTGATCCCCGTCTCGAAGATCTCGACCGCCGGCGACAGGTCGCTGAACGCGGGCGGGTCGCGGTGGATCGGGGCGCGCTCGCCCTTGCCCGGCTCCTTGCCGTCCACCGGGTCGCCGATGACGTTCCAGATGCGGCCGAGCGTCTCGTCGCCGACCGGCACCGAGATCGGCGCGCCGGTGTCGACCGCCTCCGCCCCACGCGGGAGCCCGTCGGTCGTGTCCATCGCGACCGCGCGGACACGGTCGTCGCCGAGATGCTGCTGCACCTCCGCGATCAGCTCACGGGTGCCGCCCTTCTCCTCGGGAACCTGGATCGAGAGCGCGCTGTAGATCTCCGGGAGGTTCTCCGCGAAGACGGCGTCGAGCACGACGCCCTTGATCTCGACGACCTGTCCCTTGTTGCTGCCGTTGGACTTCTTGTCTGCCATGGGTCTCCTGTGTCCGATCCGAGGTTATCCGGCGAGGGCGTCTGCCCCGGCCACGACCTCGAGGATCTCCTGCGTGATCTCTGCCTGGCGGGCCCGGTTGAGCTGAAGCGTGTACCGGTCGATCAGCTCGCCCGCGTTCTTCGACGCGTTGCGCATCGCGGTCATCTGCGACGCGAGGAACGAGGCTGCCGACTCGAGCAGAGCGCGGTAGATCTCCGTCTCCAGGTAGACCGGCAGCAGCCGCTGCAGGATCTCCTCCGGCTCCGGCTCGTAGATGAAGTCCGCCGACGGGCCGCCGCGCTCCTCCTGCTCCCCGCCCTCGAGCACGTCCTCCGGGATCGGCAGCAGGTCGCTCGTCGTCACGCTCTGGACGAGCGCCGACACGAAGCGGTTGTAGACGAGGACGACCCGGTCGACCTCCTCCTCCGTGTACAGCTCGGCGAGCCGGTGCGCGACCGCCTGCGCGTCCGCGTACTCCGGCCGGTCGCTGAACCCGGCCCACTGGCCGGCGAGCTCGTAGCGGCGGAAGCGCAGCGTCGACGCGCCCTTGCGCCCGACGACGAGCCACGTCACCTCCTGGCCCTCCGCCCGCGCCTGCCGCTCCAGCTCGAACGCGCGCCGCAGCACCTGCCCGTTGAACGGGCCGGCGAGGCCGCGGTCGCCGGAGACGACGACGATCGCCGTCCGCCGCACCTGCTCGCGCCGCTGCATCAGCGCGAGGTTCCGGAACGAGGACGCCGCCCGCGCCGTGCCGACCATCAGCTCCTGCATCCGGTCGGCGTACGGGCGCATCTCCTCGATCCGCGTCTGCGCGCGGCGCAGGCGGGCGCCGGCGACCAGCTCCATCGCCTTCGTGATCTTGCGCGTGTTCTTGACGGACGTGATCCGCCGGCGGATGTCCTGCAGGGAGGCCACTAGATCCGGGACTCCTCCTGGACGTTGAAGCTCTTCTTGAACTTCTCGATCTCGCCGTTCAGCTTCTCCGCCAGGTCGTCCGGCAGGTCGCCCGACTCGCGGATCTGCTCGTAGACGCCCTTCTCGGCGCGGAGTTGCTCGCGCAGCTCGTCCTGGAAGCGCTGCACCTGCGCGGTCGGGATGTCGTCGAGGTAGCCGTTGACGCCCGAGTAGATCGCGACGACCTGCTCCTCCATCGGCCACGGCTGGTACTGCGGCTGGTTGAGCGTCGCGACCATCTTCTCGCCGCGGGTCAGCGCCTGCTGCGTCGCCCGGTCGAGGTCGGAGCCGAACTGCGCGAACGCCTCCAGCTCGCGGTACTGCGCCAGCTCGAGACGCAGGCGGCCGGCGACCTTCTTCATCGCCTTCGTCTGCGCGGACGAGCCGACCCGCGACACCGAGATGCCGACGTTCACCGCGGGGCGAACGCCCGAGTAGAAGAGGTCGGCCTGCAGGAAGATCTGGCCGTCCGTGATCGAGATCACGTTCGTCGGGATGTACGCCGACACGTCGCCGGCCTGCGTCTCGATCACCGGCAGCGCGGTCAGCGAGCCGCCGCCCTGCTCCTCGTTCAGCTTGCACGCGCGCTCGAGCAGCCGCGAGTGCAGGTAGAAGACGTCGCCCGGGAACGCCTCGCGGCCAGGCGGGCGGCGCAGCAGCAGCGACAGCTGCCGGTACGCGTCCGCATGCTTCGAGAGGTCGTCGTACATGACGAGCGCGTGCTTGCCGTTGAAGAGGAAGTACTCGCCCATCGCGGCGCCCGCGAACGGCGCCATCCACTTGATCGGCGCCGCCTCGTGCGCCGCGGCCGAGATGATCGTCGTGTACTCCATCGCGCCCGCCTCGCGCAGCCGCTCGTAGATGCCGGCCACCGTCGACGCCTTCTGGCCGACCGCGACGTAGATGCAGTGCACGTCCGTGTCGCGCTGGTTCAGGATCGTGTCGATCAGGATCGCCGTCTTGCCGGTCGAGCGGTCGCCGATGATCAGCTCGCGCTGGCCGCGGCCGACGTTCGTCATCGAGTCGATCGCCTTGATCCCGGTCATCAGCGGCTCCTTGACCGGCTGGCGCGCGACGACGCCCGGCGCCTTGAACTCGAGCGGGCGGTACTCGCTCGTCTCGATCGGGCCGCGCCCGTCGAGCGGGTTGCCGAGCGGGTCGACGACGCGCCCGAGCAGCGCCTCGCCGACCGGAACGCTCGCGACGCGGCCGGTGCGGCGCACCGGCTCGCCCTCCTTGCACAGCTGCCACTCGCCGAAGAGCGCGGCGCCCACGGCGTCCTCCTCGAGGTTGAACGCGAGGCCGACGACGCCGTGCTCGAACTCGAGCATCTCCATCGCGACCGCGTTCTCGAGGCCGTACACCTGGGCGATGCCGTCGCCGACGGCGAGGATGTTGCCGACCTCGGCGAGCTCGGTCTCGACGTCGTACTGCTCGATCCGCTGGCGCAGGATCGACGTGATCTCTTCGGGGCGCAGCTTCAAAGCGGTCTCCTCACCTCTTGACGAGTTCGTGTCTCAGTCGTTCCAAACGGCCGCGGACGCTCGCGTCCACCCGCAGCGAGCCCGCCTGCAGGACGATCCCGCCGACGAGATCCGGGTCGACGCTGCGGGTCGCCTCCACCTTGCGGCCGGCCGCCTTCTCGATCTGGCCGACGATCGCGTCCGCCTCCGCGTCCGTGAGCTCGCGCGCCGTCGTCAGCTCGACCGTGAGGCGCCGCTCCTCGCGGGCCATCAGCCGCTCGAACTCGCGCGCGACGTCCTCCAGCTCGCCCGCCCGGCCCTTCTCCGCGGCGAGCGCGAGGAAGTTCGCGAGCAGCGGGTCGTCCTCGCCGGCGAGATCCCGCAGGATCGCCGCCTTCGCGGTCGACTCGAGCTGCGGGTTGCGCAGCACGGCGCGCAGCTCCGGCGACGCCTCGACGGCGGCCGCGAAGTCCGACAGCGCCTCGTGCACCTCGGCCAGCCGGCCCGCGTCCTTCGCGGCCCCGAACAGCGCCTCGGCGTAGATGCGGTGCGCGACGGCCACGGGCTAGGCGTGCTCCTCCAGCCGCGAGAAGTCGAGGCCGGCGATTGCCTCCTCGATCAGGGCGCGGTCGCGCTCCGCGTCGAGCGTCTTGCCGACGACCCGCGACGCCGCCTCGAGCGTGAGGTCGGCGACCTCGGAGCGGATCTGCTCCAGCGCGCGGGCGGTCTCGGCCGCGATCTCCTTGCGCGTCTCCTCGAGCCGGCGCTGACGCTCCGACTCGGTCTCCTCGCGCATGCGCTGCTCCATCGACTCCCGCGTCTTGCGCGCCTCGGCGAGGATCTGCTCCGCCTCGCCGCGGGCCTGCCCGATCAGCTGCTTGTGCTCCTCGAGCAGCTTGCGCGCCTCGTCGCGGGCGTCGTCCGCCGCCTCGAGGGCGGTGCGGATCGCCTCGCGGCGCTCGTCGATCATGGTCTGGATCGGGCCGAACGCGTAGCGCTTCAGCACGAAGAAGACGATCACGAAGAAGACGATCGTCCAGATCATCAGGCCCGGGATGATCTTCGTCAGGGGGCTGGACGCCCCCAGGAGCGGCGCGACGTGGAGCATCAGGAAACGAGGACGAAGCCGAGGAAGCCGCCGACGAGGCCGTAGAACACGACCGCCTCGGTCAGCGCGAACCCGAGCCACATGATCCCCTGCAGCTCGCCGCGCAGCTCCGGCTGCCGGGCGACCGACTGGATCATGGATGCGAAGACGGTGCCGATGCCGATGCCGGCGCCGAGCGAGCCGAGGCCCATGCCGACGCCGAACCCGAGCGCCTTCGCGGCCTTGACGATGTCTGCGGATGCAGCGAGCAGGTGAACCACGAACTCCTCCTTAGTGCCCCGGCTCGATCGCCGAGCCGATGTAGATGGCGGTGAGAGCGGCGAAGATGAACGCCTGGATGGTGACGACGATGACGACCTCGAAGATGTAGAACGCGATCCCGATCGGCAGCGAGAAGACGATCGTCACCCAGAAGGTGACCCCGCTGAGGATGAAGAGCAGGCCGATCGAGACGAGGATCAGCATGTGCCCGGCGAGCATGTTCGCGTAGAGCCGGACGCTCAGGCTGACGACGCGGAAGACGTGCGAGATCGTCTCCAGGATCGCCATGAACGGCACCATGAACGGCGGCACGCCCGCGGGGACGAAGCTCTTGAAGTACGGCAGCCCGTTGTAGCGGACGCCCTCCACGTGGGTGAAGATCACGCTCAGCAGCGCGAGCACGAGCGTGACCGACAGCTGCGACGTGACCGCGTAGATGCCCCAGGTCGGGACCCCGTGCCACGTCTCGCCGGTCAGCGGCAGCGGGATGAACCCGACCATGTTCATCGTGAAGATGAAGAGGAAGAGCGTCGCGACGTACGGGAACCAGCGCCCGATCGCCTTCGACGGCAGGCCCTGCTCGGCGATCTGCGTCTGCGCGATCTCGTAGATCGCCTCGCCGATCGTCTGGCGCTTGCTCGGCAGCAGCGCGAGCCGGCTGCGCATCGTGAAGATCCCGAGCAGGATCGTCAGCAGCGCCGAGATCGCGAGGTAGACGACCGCCTTGTTGATCGACATGTCGATCGGGCCGAGGTGGATCCCGATCCATTGCTTCAGCTCGAACTCGTTCGCCGGGTTGAACGTCTCCGCGAGCACGGCCGCGATCACGACAGCTTCTCCCCGGAGAAGTACTCGAGCAGCGAGATCCCGAGCGAGAGCGAGTACGCGAGCCCGTAGACGACGACGCCCGCGATCCCGGTCGGCTTGTCGGCGACCGCGACGATCAGCAGCACGATCATCACGCCGATGCCCCGGAACGAGTGCGCGAGCGCGACCAGCCCCGACGCGGCCAGATGGTCGGCGCCCGTCGGCAGCTTCGCCAGCCAGAGCCCGAGCGCCTCGCCGGCCGCGTAGAGCACCGCGGCGAGCGCCCAGCCGGCGAGCGGGAAGCCGCCGACGAGGAACACCGGCAGCGCGACCACGACCACCCCGGCGCCCGCGAGCGCGGGAACACGGCGTCCCGGGACGGGGCGCGGCGTGTCCAGCAGCCCGGCCATCACGAGAAGTAGCCCTTGAAGCGGCGGTAGACGGCGAAGACGCCGGCCGGCAGGCCGACCACGACCCCGGCGAGGGCGCCGTAGCCGGTGTTCCCGGCCGCCCAGCCGGCGAGCGCGCCGCCGCCGCCGCACATGCCGACGGTGCCAGCGAGAATCGCGCCCGCCTCTGCCGGGGCGAAGTTCGAGCGATCAGGGGCCTGCATCCGGGCGCGAGAATAGCAGCATGCGAGGAGTGAGTTTGTGACAGCCGAAACCCGCACGGGAAAAGCACATCGCATCGTGCTCGTTCACGGCAGCGTCGTGAACGGCGAGACCACCTGGACGGCCCAGGAACCGCTCGCCGACGACTTCGAGCTCGTCGTCCCGAACCGCCCCGGCTTCCCGCCCGGACCCGAGGTCGAGCAGGTCGACTGGGAACGCGACGCCGTCTGGCTCGAGCCGTTCCTCGGGCCGGGCGCCCATCTCGTCGGGCACTCCTACGGCGGCGTCGTCGCCCTCGTCGCCGCGGCGCGGCGCCCCGAGCTCGTCCGCTCGCTCACCGTCGTCGAGCCGCCCGCGTTCGCGATCGCCCGCGGCGTGCCCGAGGTCGACGCGGCCGTCGCGGAGGGCGACCGGCTCTGGCGCGACGGCCCGGACGACGCGGAGGCGTTCCTGCGCCTGTTCATGGCCTGGGTCGGCGCTCCCGTCCCGCCCGGGCGGCTCTCGCCGGCGCTGCTGCAGGGAGCACGGGCGCTCCGGCGCGAACGGCTGCCGTGGACGGCCGAGATCCCGCTCGACGCGCTCGCGGCGGCGCCGTTCCCGATCCTCGCCGTCTCCGGCGCCCACTCGGCCGCGTTCGACGCCGTCTGCGACGTGCTCGCCGACCGCTGCCGCGCGATCCGGGCCGTCCTGCCCGGCGCCGGCCACTCGGTGCAGCGACTCGGCGAGCCGTTCAACAAACTGCTCGCCTCGTTCGTCTCAGCGACGTAAGGGGGTCGTCACCAGCGACAAGGAGAGAGCGGTGTTCACGTACGCAGGCCGGCGCTTCCTCTACAGCATCCCCGTGCTCGTGGTCTCGAGCTTCCTGAGCTTCGTCTTCGTCTCGCTCGCCGGCGACCCGATCGGGCAGCTGCGGATCATCCCCAACATCTCGCAGCAGACGCTCGCGAACCTGACCCACCAGTACCACCTCGACGAGCCGATCCCGCTCCGCTACTGGTACTGGCTCGAGAACGTCGTCACCCACAAGTTCGGGACGTCGCTGCAGACGCTGCAGCCGATCTGGCCGGACATCACGCGCACGTTCGGACACACCGCCGAGCTCGTCCTGCTCGCCGAAGGGATCGCGCTGCCGCTCGGCATCTTCGTCGGCGTCTACTCGGCGATCCGCCAGTACTCCTGGCTCGACTACGTCACGACCTCGTTCAGCTTCCTCGGCTTCGCGATGCCCGTCTTCTGGCTCGCGCTGCTGCTGCAGGTCGCGTTCGTCGACCTCTACCTGCACTGGCACGTGCGGATCTTCTACACCTCGGGGCTGAACAGCCTTCCGGGCGGCTCGGCCTGGTCGCTCGACCGGCTGCAGCACCTGGCGCTGCCGGCGCTGACGCTCTGCATCGTCAACCTCGCGCTCTACAGCCGCTTCATGCGCGCGGCCATGCTCGACGTCGTCAACGCCGACTTCGTCAGGACGGCGCGCGCGAAGGGGATCCCCGAGTGGCGGGTCGTCGTCCGGCACGTCTTCCGGAACGCGCTCATCCCGCTCGTCACCGTCTGGACGCTCAACATCGGCGCCCTGCTCGGCGGCGTGATCGTGACCGAGAAGGTCTTCACGCTCGACGGGATCGGCTTCTACTTCATCTCCCGGCTCGGCGCCCTCGACGTCTACGCGGTGATGGCCTACCTGATGGTGACGGCGGTGATCGTGATCGCGTTCAACCTGATCGCGGACATCGCCTACGGGTTCCTCGACCCGCGGATCCGGTACGAGTGACGGAGCGCCCTACGCGGAGCGCCGCAGCGGGTCGCCCGGCTCGCGGCGCTTCGCGATCGGGTTCCCGAACTTGACGATCTCGAGCAGGTAGACGACGTACACCGAGAAGCCGAGCGCGACCGCGCCGATCCCGGCCGCGAGCAGCGACGGCCAGAGATGCCAGGTGCCGTGCTCGCGGAAGGGGACGAAGCGCGTGGCGAGCGCGGCGGCCGCGAGCGACAGGCACCAGAGCCAGATCGTGACGGCGGCGCGCGCCTGCGAGAAGCCGCGGCGGAGGAAGCGGTGGTGCAGGTGCGCCTGGTCGCCGACGAAGACCCGCTCCCCGTGCTTCAGCCGGCGGAGGATGACGAAGCTCGTGTCCACGATCGGCACCGCGAGGACGAGCAGCGGGAAGAACAGGGCCACGGTCGCCGCCGTCTTCAGCAGGCCCTGGACGGCGATCGCGCCGAGCACGTAGCCGAGCAGGAGCGCGCCCGAGTCGCCCATGAAGATCCGCGCCGGGTAGAAGTTGTGGCGGAGGAAGCCCGCGCAGGCGCCGAAGACGATCGCGGAGAGGATCGCCGCGTCCGGCTTGCCGAGCGAGAGGGCGATCACGCTGAACGTGATCCCGGCGATCCCGGACACGCCGGCGGCGAGCCCGTCCATGCCGTCGAGGAAGTTGACCATGTTCATGATCGCGACGATCCAGAGCACGGTCAGCGGCACGCCCGCCCACGCCGGGAGCGCGTGGATGCCGAGGAACGGGAACGTGAAGCGGTTGACCCAGACCCCGAACGCGGTCGGGACGGCGGCGGCGGCGAGCTGGCCGCCGAGCTTCTCGAACCAGCTGAGGCCGCGGAAGTCGTCGACGACGCCGACGACGACGGCGACCGCCGCGCCGAGCAGCAGCCCCCGGTTCTCGCGGCTGACGTTCAGGAACGCGAGCGACGGCACGAGCACGCCGAGGAAGAGCGCGACGCCGCCGAGCCTCGGGACCGGCTTCAGGTTGACGCGGCGTCCGCCGGGCGAGTCGACCACGCCGAGCCGGCGGGCGACGTCCCCGATCGCGGGCGTGAGGACGACGACGAGCGCGAAGGCGGCCAGCGCTCCCCAGACGACCTGCAGGTGGTCGCCGAGGTTGTCGACGACGTCGTGGCTCGTGCCGCCGGCGTCGTGGAGCAGCGAGATCGCGCCCATGCGTGGAGGGTACTTCGCCCGGCGGCGAAGGAGCCCTGCGCGCCGGGCGACCCGTCCCTTGCGGCCATGTCCCGGGACCAGGTCCGGGGACATGGCCGGAACGGACGTTTTCCCTGCTCAGAGAGCCGGCGGCCGGAAAGGACACGGCGCTTGGAGCCATGTCCCGGGACCAGGTCCGGGGACGTGGCCGGAACGGACAGGCGCTACTTCGTGCCGTAGAGGCGGTCGCCGGCGTCGCCGAGGCCGGGGACGATGAAGCCGCGCTCGTTCAGGCCGCGGTCGACCGCGGCGCACACGACGTGCACGTCGGGGTGGCGGCGGTGCACCTCCTCGATCCCGGGCGGCGCGGCGACGATGCAGACGAGCGTCACCGAGTGCGCGCCCGCGTCCTTCACCGCCTCGATCGCGGCGCAGCTCGAGTGGCCCGTCGCGAGCATCGGGTCGAGGACGATCGCGTCGCGCTCGTCCAGGTCGACCGGGAGCTTGACGAAGTACTGCACCGCCTCGAGCGTCTCCTCGTCCCGGTAGAGGCCGATGAAGCCGACGCGCGCGCTCGACACGAGCGAGAGGACGCCGTCGAGCATCCCCATCCCCGCCCGCAGCACCGGGCAGACGGCGACCTTCTTCCCCGAGATCCGCTGCGCGGTCATCCGCTCCAGCGGCGTCTCGATCTCCGCCGGCTCGGTCGCCATGTCCTTCGTCGCCTCGTACGTCAGCAGCAGCGTGATCTCGTTCGCGAGCTTGCGGAAGTGGACGGTCGGCGTGTCCTTGTCGCGCAGGTAGCTGAGCTTGTGCCGGACGAGCGGATGCTCGACGACCGTGAGCCGGCGCTCGCTCACGCGCCGTACCGGGTGAAGCCGCGGAAGCCCGGATAGAGCGGCCGCCTGGCGCACAGCGCGTCGACCCGGCCGCGCAGCGCCTCGAGATCCGGGGCGTCGCCGAGCGCGTCGCAGATGATCCGGCCGACCTCGCGGAAGTCGTCCTCGTCGAAGCCGCGCATCGTCATCGCGGGCGTGCCGATCCGGACGCCGGAGGCGACGGTCGGCGGCCGCTCGTCGAACGGCACCGTGTTCCGGTTCGTCGTGATCCGCACCTCGTGCAGGCGATCCTCGGCGGTCTTGCCCGTCCACTCCGAGTCGCGCAGGTCGAGCAGCATCAGGTGCGTGTCGGTGCCGCCGGTGAGCACGTCGAGCCCACCCTCCTGCAACGTCGCCGCGAGCACGTCCGCGTTCGCCCGGATCTGCGCCTGGTAGGTGCGGAAGGCGTCGCTCATCGCCACCTTGAAGCACGTCGCCTTCGCCGCGATCGTGTGCTCGAGCGGGCCGCCCTGCATCCCCGGGAACACGGCGCGGTCGACCGCCTGCGCGTGCTCCTCGCGGCAGAGGACGAAGCCGGCGCGCGGGCCCGCGAGCGTCTTGTGCGTCGTCGAGGTGACGAAGTCGCAGTGCTCGACCGGGTTCGGGTGCAGCCCGGCCGCGACGAGCCCCGCGAAGTGCGCCATGTCGCAGAGCAGCAGCGCGCCGACCTCGTCGGCGATCTCGCGGAACTTGTCCGTCTCGACCGTCCGCGGGTACGCGGAGCCGCCGCAGACGATCAGCTTCGGGCGCACCTCCTTCGCCTGGGCGAGCACCTCGTCGTAGTCGACGAGCATCGTCTCGCGCGAGACGCCGTAGGACGCGATCTCGTAGAGGCGGCCGCTGAAGTTGACCTTCAGCCCGTGCGTGAGATGGCCGCCGTGGTCGAGGCGGAGGCCCATGATCGTGTCGCCCGGCTTCAGCACGGCCAGGTAGACCGCCATGTTCGTCTGCGCGCCCGCGTGCGGCTGAACGTTCGCGTGCTCGGCGCCGAACAGCTCCTTCGCGCGGTCGATCGCGAGCTGCTCGATCTCGTCCACGACCTCGCAGCCGCCGTAGTAGCGCTTGCCGGGGTAGCCCTCGGCGTACTTGTTCGTCGGCGTCGAGCCGACCGCCTCGAGCACGGCCGGCCAGGTGAAGTTCTCGGACGCGATCAGCTCGATCTGGCCGCGCTGCCGCTCGAGCTCGCGGCCGAGCAGGCGGGCGACGTCCGGATCCACCTCCTCGAGGCCTGCGGTGGTGAGCTGCTGGAAGGTCTCCTGCGCGACGGACACGGCGATCTCTCCTCTCCCGGGCGGTGCGAGGATCGTATGCGACCCGCCCGACGCCGAGTTGGAAGCCGGGGCGCTAGACGAGCGCCGCGCGCACGGCTTCGAGCGCGTCCGCGGCGGGCGCGGCGCCGTCGCGCAGCACCTTCGGCTCGGCGCCGGAGAAGTCGATCACGGTCGAGGCGACGCCCGGGAGCTCGCCGCCGTCGAGGACGACCGCCTTCGAGCGGATCTCCTCCGGCACGTCCTCGAGCCGCCTCGGGTCGCGGCCGCCCGGCGCGTTCGCGCTCGTCGCGGCGACGGCCCCGACGAGCGAGAGGACGCGCGCCGCCGGCTCCGGCAGCTCCGGCACCCGCACGCCGATCGTGTCCGGGTTCGAGCCCGTCAGCCAGCGGTAGCGGCGCGCCGGGTTCGGCAGCACGAGCGTGTACGGCCCGGGCAGGAGCGCGCGGACGATCGTCCCCGCCTTCCCGCGCAGCTCCGGGACGCACTCGAAGAGCATGTCGACGTCGGAGGCGAGGATCGCCGTCGGCTGGTGGAGCACGCGGCCCTTCAGCCGGTAGAGGCGCTCGACCGGCTCGGCGCGGTACGGGGTCGCGCAGAGGCCGTAGACGGTGTCGGTCGGCAGGACGACCGGGCGCCCCAGCCTGATCGCGGCCACAGCCGCGTACATCTCGTCGCTGTCCGTCACCGGCTCGCCTCCACCACGCGCTCTCTACCCCCCAGGTCCCGACTGATGCTAACCGTCCCGTACCCATTCGCCGCGAGCATCGCCGCCACCTGCCCGGCCTGGCCGTCCCCGACCTCGAAGACGACGAAACGCGCCGCCGCCGCCGCCGCGATCCGCTCGTGCATGCCGTCGCCGACGAGCGCCTGCACGGGCTCCCAGGACAGCTCCGGCTGGAGCCCGTCGAGGCTCGCGACGTACGGCGGGTTCGCGGCCACCAGGTCCCAGCCCTCGGCCGCCGCCTCCACCCCGCCCTCGCGCAGCTCGACGTCGAGCCCGAGGCGCTCCGCGTTCTCCCGCGCCAGCGCGAGCGCGTCGCGCGAGACGTCGACGCCGACGACCAGGGCGTCGGGGCGCTCGTCCTTGAGCGCGAGCGCGATCGCGCCCGAGCCGACCCCGACGTCGAGGATCCGCGGCGACTCGATCTCCGCCACGAGCGCGAGGGCGCGCTCGACGAGCGTCTCCGTCTCCGGCCGCGGGACGAGCGCGCGCGCGTCGGTGCGGAGCGTCAGCCGCCGGAACCCCCACTCGCCGAGGACGTAGGCGAGCGGCTCGCGGCGCTCGCGACGCGCCAGCAACGGCTCGAACGCGTCGCCGACCTCGTCGTCGAGCCGCGCGACGAGGCCGGAGCGCGTCGCGCCGACGACGTGCGCGGCGAGCCACTCCGCGTCGACGCGCGGCGTGTCCACGCCGGCGGCGGCGAGCCTCCGCTCCGCCTCGGCAAGCGCCTCGCGGACGGTCATTCCCCGAGCGCTCGGCGCCGGTCCTCGGTGGCCAGCGCCTCGGTGAACTCGTCCAGCTCCCCCTGGAGGATCCGGTCGAGCTGGTGCACGGTCAGCTTGATCCGGTGGTCGGTGAGCCGGTTCTCCGGGAAGTTGTAGGTGCGGATCTTCTCGGCGCGGTCGCCGCTCCCGATCTGCGAGCTGCGCACCGCGTCCCGCTCGGCGCGCTGCCGCTCCAGCTCGCGCTCGTAGAGGCGCGCGCGGAGGACGCGCATCGCCTTGTCCTTGTTCTGGAGCTGCGACTTCTCGTCCTGCATCGCGACGACGACACCGGTCGGGAGGTGCGTGATCCGCACCGCCGAGTCGGTCGTGTTCACGGACTGCCCGCCGGGGCCGGTCGACCGGTACACGTCGATCTTCAGGTCGTTCGGGTCGATCTCGATCTCGACCTCCTCCGCCTCCGGCATCACCGCGACCGTCGCCGTGGACGTGTGGATGCGGCCGGCGCTCTCGGTCTCGGGGACGCGCTGGACGCGATGGGTGCCGCCCTCCCACTTGAAGACGGAGTAGGCGCCGTCGCCCTTGACCGCGAACGTGACCTCCTTGTAGCCGCCGCCGTCGCTCGGGCTCGCCTCCAGCTCCTCGACCTTGAAGCCGCGCCGCTCGGCGTAGCGGGCGAGCATCCGGTAGAGGTCGCCGGCCCAGAGCGCCGCCTCGTCGCCGCCGACGCCCTGGCGCACCTCGAGGATCACGTCCTTGCGGTCGGCCGGGTCGGTCGGGACGAGCGCGAGGCGCAGCTCCTCCTCGAGCGCGGCGACCCGCTGCTCGAGCTCCGGCACGAGCTCGCGGAGGTCTGTGTCGGCGCGCGCGGCGGCGAGGTCGTCGCGCATCGCCTTCCACTCCTGCGCGAGCTTGTAGGCGGGCTCGAGCTCCTTCAGCTTGCGCCCGACCTCGGCCGCCTCGCGGTGGTCGTTGTAGACCGAGGGGTCGGCCATGCGCTGCTGCAGCTCCTCGTAGGAGCGCTCGAGCTCGGCGACCAGGTTGTCGAAGTCCGCGGCCATGCCGCGGGCAAGGGTACCCGGGCTACCCCGCGAGGCTCGCGTCGAGGGTGATCTCGGGCACGCTCGCGAGCGCCTTCGAGACCGGGCAGTTCTCCTTCGCCGTGCGCGCCGCCTCCTCGAACGCGGCGGCGTCGAGCCCGGGAACCCTGCCCTCGACGGTGAGCGCGATCTTCGTGATGCCCTGACCCGGCTGGAAGGTGACGGTCGCCGAGGTATGCAGCTCCTCCGGCGCGTTCCCGGCCTGCGCGAGGCCGTGCGAGAGCGCCATCGAGAAGCACGCGGCGTGCGCGGCGGCGATCAGCTCCTCCGGGCTCGTCGCCGTCGGAGAGTCCTCGGCGCGGTTCGGCCAGCTCACCGGCTGCTCGCCGATCGCGCCGCTCGTCGTCGACACGATCGTCCCGGAGCCGTCCATCAGGCTCCCCTGCCACGTCACCTCGGCGCGCCGGTCGGTCGCCATCTCGCTCTCCTCTCCTCCGCTGTCGGGTCGCCGCGAACCATATGCCGGACACGGGGGTTGAGGACGCGCCGTACCGCGGCTACCGTGGTCGCGTGGCTGCGGCGCCGCGCTTCGTCCTCGGCAACCGCCCCGCCCTCGACGGGCTGCGGGGGCTCGCGATCGCCCTCGTCGTCCTCTTCCACCTCGGGATCCACTCGCCGGTCACGCGCGGCGGCTTCCTGGGCGTCGAGATGTTCTTCGTCCTCAGCGGCTTCCTGATCACCTTCCTGCTCGTCGACGAGCTGGGACGGCTCGGCCGCGTCGGCCTGCGCGACTTCTACGTCCGCCGTGCGCTGCGGCTGCTGCCGGCGCTCCTGGCGATGCTCGGGCTCCTGCTCGCGTACCTGGCCGCGTTCGGGCCGCACGCGCGATTTCACGTCTTCCAGCGCGAGGGCCTGGCGGCGCTGTTCTACGTCAACAACTGGTATCGCGCCTTCGACTGGGGGCCGTCGCTGACGCTGCCGCACACGTGGTCGCTCTCGGTCGAGGAGCAGTTCTACATCGTCTGGCCGGTCGTCCTGCTCGCGGCGGTGCGGCTCCGCGGCCACGGGCTCGCCCTCGGGCTCGCCGGGGCCGGGCTGGTCGCCTCGGCGGTCTACCGCGGCCTCGCCTGGGGCGGCGACCCGACCCTGATCCGGCTCTTCACGGGCGCAGACAGCCGCGCCGACGCGCTCCTCGCCGGCTGCGCGCTCGCCCTGCTCGTCGCCTCCGGCCGCGTCCGGCCGGACCGGCTCGGCCGCTTCTTCCCCGCGCTCGCCGTGCTCTCGCTCGCCGGGCTCGCGGCGATGAGCGCGCGCGTCGCCTGGAACGAGGGCTTCCTCTACCGCGGCGGCTACACGCTCTACTCGCTGCTCGTCGCGGTGCTGATCCTGGCGCTCGTCGGCGACGCGACGCCCCGGCTGCGCGCAATCTTCGAGTGGCGGCCGGCGGTCGTGCTCGGGCGCGTCTCGTACGGGCTCTACCTGTGGCATCTGCCCGTCTTCGAGCTCGTCGGCGACCGCGTCCACGGCCAGGCGGCGCGGATCCCGCTCGAGCTCGCGCTGACGGCGGCGCTGACGGCGCTCTCGTGGCGGCTCGTCGAGCAGCCGGCGCTGCGGCTGAAGAAGCGGTTCGCGCCGGGCGCGCACGCGCGGCAGGTCGCCGCCGCGGCGCCCGCGACGGGCTAGCGGCTAGGCCATCACTTCGACGCGCTGCGCCTCGGGCGTGCCGGCGCCCTCGAGGTCGAGCACCTCGCGGAGCGCGCGGATCGAGACCTCGAGCTGGTCGAGCGACGGCTCGCGCGTCGTCAACCGCTGCAGCCAGAGGCCGGGCGCGAGCAGGGTCATCAGCACGCGGTTCGACTGGTGCCTGCCCGCGAAGCGGATCAGCTCGTACGCGAGCCCGGCGATCACCGGCAGCAGCAGGATCCGGGTCGCGACGAGCCAGTACCAGGCGGGACGCCCGAAGAAGGCGAAGACGAAGACCGCGATCACCATCACCCAGAGCAGGAACGCCGTGCCGCAGCGCGGGTGGATCAGCGAGTAGCGCTGCACGACCGCCGGCTCGAGCGGCTCGCCTGCCTCGTAGGCGTTGATCGCCTTGTGCTCGGCCGCGTGGTACTGGAAGACGCGCCGCAGGTCGGGCAGGAGCGAGATCACGGACAGGTACGCGACGAACATCGTCACGCGGATCAGGCCCTCGACGATCACGAACCAGCCGGTGCTCTTGATCGGCAGCCAGTCGGTGATCAGGGCGGGCGTGACCTTGAAGAGCATGACCGCGAAGCCGATCGCGATCGCGAACGCGAAGACGAGCGCGCCGCGCGAGAGCTCCGTCTCGACCTCGCCGTCCTCGCCCTCCTCCTGCGCCGCGTAGTTCGCGGAGATCGCGAGCGCGCGGAAGCCGATCGCGAGCGACTCGCCGAGCGCCATCACGCCGCGGATCACGGGCAGCCGGAAGACGCGGTGGCGCGCCATCGCGGACTGGATCGGCCGCGAGACCTGGGCGATCTCCCCGGACGGCGTGCGGACGGCAACGGCCCAGTTGCCGGGGCCGCGCATCATCACGCCCTCGAGGACCGCCTGACCGCCGACGTTTGCCATGGGTGCGCCTACGAGGCGCCGCGCTGGGCGCGCTCGGCGCGCTCGAGCCGGCGCTGGAAGCGCTCGACGCGGCCGCCCGTGTCCATGAGCTTCTGCTTGCCCGTGTAGAACGGGTGGCACTGCGAGCAGATCTCGACGTGGAGCTCCGGCTTCGTGGACCGCGTCTCGAACGTGTTCCCGCAGGAGCACGTCACGGTGGCGATCACGTAGTCGGGATGGAGTCCGGCCTTCATGGCGAGGCCAGGATAGCAGCGGCCCGGCGCGGATCCACGTTGCCGCCCGAGACCACGACGACGAGTCCGGGGCCGGCCTCGACCTTCCCGGCGAGCACCGCGCCGGCGGCCGCCGCGGCGGCCGGCTCGCACGCGAGCTTCGCCCGCGCGTAGAGGAAGCGCATCCCCGCCTCGATCTCCGCCTCGGTCACGAGCACGGTCTCGACCTTGCCCGCGCAGAGCGCGATCGGCAGCTCGCCGGCGAACGGCGGCGCGAGCCCGTCCGCGATCGTGTCGCTGCCGACGCGGACGCTCCGTCCGGCGGCGAGGCCCGCCGAGAACGCGGGCGAGCGCTCGGGCTCGACGGCGACGAGCCGGGCGCGCCCGTCGAGTCCGAGGAGGAGCCCCGCGGTCAGCCCGCCGCCGCCGACGCCGACCGCGACCGTCGCCGTCTCGGGCCGCTCCTCGAGGATCTCGAGCGCGAGCGTGCCGTGCCCCGCGACGACGTACGGGTCGTCGTGCGGGTGCACGAAGACGCGGCCGTCCCGCGCGACCGCCTCCTGCGCCAGCTCGAAGGCGGCCGCCGCGTCCGGCGAGGACGTGTCCACGGTCGCGCCGTACGCGCGCGCGACCGTGGCCTTGAGCGGGCTCGCCGTCTCCCACATGCAGACGAGGCAGTCGACGCCCGCGTCGGCGGCCGCCCACGCGACCGCCTGCGCGTGGTTGCCGGCCGACCAGGTCACGACGCCGCGCTCCCGCTCCTCGGGGGTGAGCGCGAGGATCCGGTTGAGCGCGCCGCGCGCCTTGAACGAGCCGGTCGTCTGGAACAGCTCCGCCTTGAGGTGCGCGCCGAGCGCGGTCGAGCGCAGCAGCGGCGTGCGCCGGACGCGGCCGGCGATCGCGTCGCGGGCGCGTTCGACGTCGGCGAGCTCGGGGGTCACGCCGAGAGCGTAGGCGTGCGGCCGCCGACCGGCACGCGCAGGCGCACCGTGAACGCGGTCCGCTCGCCCGGCCGGGAGTCGACCTCGACGGCGCCGCCCATCGCCTGCGTCAGCTCCTTGACGATCGCGAGCCCGAGGCCGGTGCCGACCGGCCGCTCGCGGCCGTAGCGCTCGTGCAGGTAGAAGCGCTCGAACGCGTGCTCGCGGTCCTCCTCCTCGAGGCCCGGGCCGGTGTCCTCGACCCGGAGCAGTCCCGGCCCGGCGACGATCCGCACCTCGCCGCCGGCGGGCGTGAGCCGGAGCGCGTTCTCGACGAGGTTCGAGACGACCTGGAGGACGCGGTCGGCGTCCGCGACCGCCGGCGCGGCGCCCTCCGCGACCGCGGCGAGCGAGACCCCGAAGCCGTCCGCCTGGGTGCGGTAGCGGCGGACGACGTCCTCGGCCACCTCGCCGAGGTCGATCTCGGAGTTGTGGACGGAGAAGTCGGTCCGGTTCATGCGCGCCAGGTCGAGCAGGTCGCGGACCAGCCGCTCCAGCCGGGCCGCCTCCTGCGCGACCGTCGCCGCGGCCTCGCGCGGGTCGAAGGCGCCGTCCTCGACCGCCTCCGCGTAGCCGCGGATCGCGGTCAGCGGCGTCTTCAGCTCGTGGCTGACCGAGAGCAGGAACGAGCGCTCCGCCTCCTGCGCCTGCCGCAGCTGCGCCGCGAGCTCGTTGAACGCGACCGCGAGCGTCGCGATCTCCGCCGCGCCCTCGACCGCCACCGGCTCCGGATGCGTCCCCCGCGTCAGGCTCCGCGCCGCGTCCGCGACCCGTCCGACCGGCCGGGAGATCCGGCGCGCGAGCCAGAACGCCGCCGCCGCCGCGAGCAGGCCGCCGGCCGCGGCCGCGATCAGGAGCCCCCAGACGTACGGCGTCCAGCGCGAGCGCGTGACGCTCGTCGGGCGCAGCAGCACGAACGGCTTCCCCTGCACCGGCGGCTCGGCGGCGAAGTAGTACTCCGTCCCTCGCCAGCGCACGGTGCCGCTCGCCGGTTCCCCTTCCGCGAGCGTCGCCCGGGCCGCCTCCGGGAGGAAGTCGACGCGGAGCCGGTACTGCTCGTGCTGGCGCTCCATCAGCGGCTGCACCTGGACGAGATCCGTGTACGCGGCCACCGCCGCCTGCTCGCGCGCCGCGATCAGCGCCGCCTGGTGCTCGACGTCGGAGAGCGTCGCCTCGTCGACCGCCCGGCGGGTCGTGTAGAGGCCGAGCCCGAGCGTCAGCGCGACGCAGAGCAGCACGACCAGGCCGATCGCCTGGAACAGCCGCGAGCGCAGAGACTGTCTGGGCCTCACGCCGGAATCAGCTTGTACCCGGCGCCGCGGACGGTGCGGATCCCCTCCGGGTCGCCGAGCTTGCGCCGCAGCTGCGCCACGTGGACGTCGACCGTGCGCGTGCCGCCCGGGTACGTCATCCCCCAGACGAGGTCGAGCAGCCGCTCGCGCGAGAGCACGATCCCGGGGTGCTCGAGGAAGCAGGCGAGCAGGTCGAACTCCTTGCCGGTCAGCTCGACCGGCGCGCCGGCGACCGTCACCTCGCGCGAGTCGCGGCGGAGGACGATCTCGCGCGACGAGAGCATCTCGTCGTCGCCGCGCTGCTCGACGCGGCGCAGGATCGCCTTGATCCGCGCGGCGAGCTCGCGCGGCGAGAACGGCTTCGCGACGTAGTCGTCGGCGCCGAGCTCGAGGCCGGCGACGCGGTCGGGCTCCTCGTCGCGGGCGGTCAGCATCACGATCGGCACCTTGGAGCCCGCGCGCAGGCGGCGACAGACCTCGAAGCCGTCGATCCCGGGCAGGCCGATGTCGAGCACGACGAGCCGAACGGGGTGGCGGCGCAGCTCGGCGACCGCCTCCTCGCCCGAGCGCAGCCAGATCACGCGCCAGCCGTCCTGCTGCTCGAGGTACTGCTTGACGAGACGACCGATCGAGTCGTCGTCCTCGACGAGGAGAAGGACGCCCCCGGTTGCGTTGCCGGTCATGCCCCTATGGTGCCCGGAACCCGCGGCGTCCGCCCTCGACCTGGATCGAAATGGCGGGCCCGTTCGCCTCGCGGACGACGAGCACCTGCAGGCCGCGGCGCGCGAGCGCGGGGAGCGCGAGCCGGCCCGCGCCGAGGACGCGGGTCGTGGCGGCGATCGGGATCGTCTGCACGGTCCCGTCGGCCTCCCGCAGCGAGATCGCCGGCGCGACGCCGGTCGTGGTCGCCGAGGTGACGACGCCGCGGTCGAGGCGGTAGTCCGTGGTGCTCGCGCCCGTGCCGGTCGCGACGACGACCTCGGCGCGCACCATGCGCGGCCCGAACAGCTGGTCGATCACGGCCTTGCGGAGCGCGAGCCCGGCCGGCGCGAGCCAGAGCACGACGTTCAGGACGACGAGAACGGCGGCAAGGACGACGAAGCGCCGACTGGGCATGCTCATATCATCGTCGTCTTGCCCGAAAAGCGCGTAAAGCAGCCGTAAAACCCGGTGGAGCCGATGCGGACGGCCACGAGGCACGAACGGCGACCCGACATCCAGGGCCTGCGCGCGGTCGCGGTGCTGCTCGTCGTCCTCTTCCACGCGGGCGAGCACGTGCCCGGCGGCTTCACCGGCGTCGACGTCTTCTTCGTCATCTCCGGCTTCGTCATCACCGGCACGCTCGTCGCCGAGCTGTGGCGGACCGGCGCGATCCGACTGCCCGCGTTCTACGGGCGGCGTGTCCGGCGGCTGCTGCCCGCGCTCGCGCTGATGGTCGCCGCCGTCTCGCTCGCGGCGATCCTGCTCGGGCCGGTCGCGAGCCAGCCGCAGGCGTCGCTCACCGGGATCTGGGCGTCGGTCTGGGGCGCGAACGTCTACCTGCTGCAGCTGCCGCACGGCTACTTCGACATCGGCAGCGACCTCAACCCGTTCCTGCACACGTGGACGCTCGCGGTCGAGGAGCAGTTCTACATCGTCTTCCCGGCGCTCCTGCTCGTCGCCTGGCGGCTCGGACGCGGCCGGTCGGCGGCGGTCGCGGTCATGGGCGCGGCGACCGCGGGCTCGTTCGCGCTCGCGCTCGCCCTCTCGCACGGCCACGGGACGCTCGACTTCTACAGCTCCCCCACGCGCGGCTGGGAGTTCGGCGCCGGCGCGCTCCTCGCGCTGCTGCCGGCGCTGCCGCGGCGGACGCCGCGCCTCCTGACCGAGCTGCTCGCCGCGGGCGGGCTCGGGGCGATCCTCTATGGCGCCCGGACGCTGCAGCAGAACGGCCACTTTCCGGACGCGTCGGCGCTCGTGCCCGTCCTCGGCGCCGTCGCCGTGATCGCGGCCGGGTCGAGGAGCGAGACGCTCGTCGGCCGGGCGCTCGCTCTCCGTCCCGCCACCTGGCTGGGCGACCTCTCGTACAGCTGGTACCTCTGGCACTGGCCGCTGATCGTCTTCGCGCGGGCGCTCTGGCCGCACGCCGGGGCGGCCGTGCCGCTCGCGGCGGCGCTGTCGCTCGCGCCGGCGGTCGCCTCCTTCTCCCTCGTCGAGAACCCGATCCGGTACGGGCCGCGCTTCCGCGGGCGCCGCGTGCTCGTGCTCGCCGGCGTCTCGATCGCGGTCTCGATCGGGTTCGCGGCCGCGCTCTACGGCGGCCACCGCGCCGTCCTCGCGACGAGCGCGGGCTCGCGCTGGCGGGCGATGGAGAGGCAGCCGCTCGAGCCGCACCGCGCCTGCGAGAGCGGCGCGCCCGCGTTCGACCCCGCGCATCCGGAGTGCAGGTGGCCGGCCGCGGGCTCGCACGGGAGCGCCGTCCTCGTCGGCGACTCGAACGCCGCCCACTTCACGCTCCCGTTCGTCCGCGCCGCGAACCGCGCCGGACTCGACGCCGTCGTCGCCACGTATCCGTCCTGCCCGTTCCTCGACCTGCGCGAGACGGGGAACGTCGCCCCGACAGCGTCCTGCCTGCACTACGTCGAGGGCTCGCTGGCCGCGATCCTCGCGCGGCGGCCGAACCTCGTCGTCGTCGCGATGCGCACCGACGGCGACGTCGGCGACGCCCGGATCGGAATGGCGCCGGTCGCGGGCGGCGGCTACGCGTACGACCCGGCGGCGAAGGCGCGGCTCGTCCGGCAGAGCCTGCGCTCGCTCGCCCGGCGGCTCGCGGCGGCCGGGATCCCGCTGCTGCTCGTCCACCCGATCCCGAGGCTCGCCGCCTTCGACCCGAGCGGCTGCGCCGCGATCCGCGTCCTGCTCGGCGACTGCGGCGCGTCGGTGACGCGGGCGGAGGCGGACGCGGCGCGGGCGCCGACGCTCCGGCTCGAGACCGGCGCCCTGCGCGGCGTCGCGCTCGCGCGCACGCTCGACCCGATCGGCGAGCTGTGCACGCCGGCGCGCTGCTCGTCGCGGCGCGACGGAGTCGACCTCTACCTCGACCAGGACCACCTCAGCCGCGCGGGCGCGCTTCGCCTGACGCCGCTGTTCGTGCGCGCGATCCGCGCGGCCGCGCGGGCCTAGACTCGGCGCATGCTCCCGAACCTCCTCGTGATCGGAGCGATGAAGGCCGGCACCACCAGCCTGCACCGCTACCTCGACCTGCACCCGGAGATCGCGATGTCGCCCGTGAAGGAGCCGCGCTTCTTCTCGGACGACGCGAACTGGGCGCGCGGGGTCGAGTGGTACGAGGAGCAGTTCCCGGACGCGGCGCCGGTCCGTGGCGAGGCGACGCCCGACTACACGAAGGCGCCCGAGATCGACGGCGTCCCCGAGCGCATCCACGCCGTCGTCCCGGACGCGAAGCTCGTCTATCTCGTGCGCGACCCGATCGAGCGGATCGTCTCCCAGTACGTCGACCAGTACGCGAACGCCGACCTGGACGAGTCGCTCGACGCCTACCTGCGCTCCGCGCCGTTCGAGCGCCTGCACCTGGTCAACGTCAGCCGCTACATGTTCCAGATCGACCGCTACCTGCCGCTCTTCGACGGCTCCCGGCTGCTCGTGGTCGCGTCGGAGGACCTCCGCGACCGGCGCCGCGAGACGCTCGCGACCGTCTACCGCTTCCTCGGCGTGGACGAGTCCTTCTGGGACGAGGACGCCGCCCGCATCCACCACCCGAGCGGCCCGAAGACGCGGAAGCGGCCGCTCGCCTACCGCCTCGAGCGGGCCGCGGGCCGGCTCCGCGCGACGCGGGTCGGACGCCGTGTCCCGGCGCGCGTCGTCGCCGCGAAGCGAGCGCTCTCCGAGGCCGGCGCCGCGCCGATCGCGCGGCCGCGCCTCGACCCGGGACTCCGCCGCGAGCTCGCCGCCTTCCTGCGCGAGGACGTGGAGCGGCTCCGCGCCTTCACGGGCGGAGCCTTCGCCGCCTGGGAGCTCTAGGGCGGGCGCGGGGCGGGACGACGCCCGCCCCGCGCCCGCGCACCGGCTAGCCGCCGTTCGCGGACGCGCTCGCCGGCTCCCGGTCGCCGACGTGCACGGCCGGGCTCGACTCGACCTGCGAGAGGGTCGAGCCCCTGTCCGCGCGGATCCGGACGACGACGCGGTCGCCGACCCGCAGCTGCGAGGGCGAGATCACGGTCGGGACCTTGCCCTGCCAGAGCAGGAAGATCGTCTGGTCGCCGGTCGCGAACGTCTGGCTTGCGCTCTGCCCGATCAGCAGCCGCATCGCGCGGGCGTTGCCGCCGCGGACGTCGAGGGTGACGCTCGAGGCGCCGACCGAGGTCAGCGTCCCGCGGAACAGGTAGAGCGGCTGCGTCGGCACGTACAGCGTCGTGCCGTGGTCGCCGACGAGCGGCGAGGCGATCTGCTCGAGCTCCGCCAGCGAGGCGCGACGCGGCGCCCGCAGGTTGATCCGGACGTAGTCGCCGACGGCGAGATCGGACGCCGAGACGACGGTCGGGATCCCCTTCTGCCAGCGGAGGAACTCGGTGCCGTCGCCGTAGGCGAACGTCTGGTCGACCGGCTGGCCGAGCATCGCCCGCAGGGCGAAACGGTCGCCGCCGACCAGCGACACGGCCAGCTTGCCGTCGGCGGGCGCCGCGGTCAGCCGACCGAGGAAGGCGTAGTGCACGCCTCGGGCGCGAGCCTGCCCGTGGCCGTTGCCGGCGGCGGCGACGCCCGTGACCGCGAGGGCGGCGAGGACGGCGAGGAGAAGCGTCGTGCGCATCATGTGACCTCCGTTGCGAGAAGAACCTGGACGCAGGTTCCCCGCGCCCGGTCAGGCTCGCGTCTCGCGCGCGTAAGCCGTCGGTAAGGCCGCTCGCCTCAGCCGCGCAGGCCGCCGAGCCGACGCAGCCAGCGTCCGGCGCGCACGCGGCCGCGGATCAGCACCGGGCGGAGGGCGGCCGGCGCGGCCGCGACGACGGCGTCCGCGAGGTCGGACCGCCGTGCCCGCTGGGCGGCGGCGAGCGCGTCGAGCGGGGTCCGCTTCGCGCACACGAACGCGCGTCGACGCCCCGCCCGGAAGTCGGGCGAGCCCTCCCAGCTCCCGAAGCGCGGCTCGAGCTCGACGCAGGCGTAGCCGAACGCGGCGACGAGGTCGTGCACCGCGCGGGCCGTCGGCCAGAGGATGAGCTCGTCCGCAAGCGAGTTCCGGGGATCGCCGGTGGACTCGCGTCGAAGCTCGAACGCCGACCCGGCGAGCGACGAGAGGTCGGTGTCGACGACGAGCACGTCGCCGTTCCAGCCGGAGATCCGCCGCAACAGCTCGACCGGGCGGTTGACGTGGTAGAGGAGCCCGAGGCAGAGGACGACGTCGAAGCGGGCGTCGCCGAGGTCGACGTCGAACACGTCCGCGAGCCGGAACTCGTAGCGGCTGCGGTCGACGCCCTTCGCGTCGAAGACGAGCTCCGCCTGGTCGAGCAGCGTCCGGCGGCCCTCGATCCCGAGCACGAACTCGGCCCCGGCCTCGATCGCCGCGAGCGACCAGAAGCCCGCGTTGCAGCCGAGGTCGAGGACGCGCCGCCCCTGCAGGCCGCCGAGCAGCTCGACGACCGGGTCGAAGAAGTAGCGCCTGCGCTCGGCGTGTCGCGCCCGCTTCGTCGGGTCGGCGATCGGGGTGACGACGCCGCCGCCGAGGTCGAACTCGTAGTGCCAGTACTCGAAGGCGGCGACCCGCTCGCGCAACTCCGCTGCGCCGTCGCCGCCGGCCATGCCCTACGTGAGCGTGTACTCGGGGCCGGAGCCGCCCTCGGGTGGGGTCAGCCGGCCGCCCTTGGCGGTGATCGCGCCGCACTGGACGCAGTTCGACGGCGCCATCTGGACGGTCACGGTGCCGTCGCCGCCCTCGGTGCCGAGCTCGTAGACCTGGGCCGGGCACATGTTCACCCAGAGGTCCGCCACCTCGCGCGGCACCTTCCGCTCGATCCGGATGTGGTTCGGCTGGTCGTCGCGGGTCTTGTTGCCGGACGCGAAGACCGACGAGAGCTTGTCGAAGGTGAGCTGCCCGTCCGGGGACGGGTAGCGCGCGGAGCGGTTCGTCGAGAGGAGCGGCTGCTCGGCGTCCGGCTCGGCGCGCATCCTGCCGAGCTCGACGCGGCCCTTCGAGACGGTCATCGCGCTCGCGAGCGCGCCGCCGACGAAGAAGCCGCGGCCGAACACCTGGCGCATGTTCCGCACCTCGTGGAGGTCCTTGCCGACGAAGCCGGAGCGGATCGCGTCGTCGTAGCCCGCGAGCGCCGTCGCCGGGGTGGCGCCCCGCTGCAGCGCCGCGAACGCGGACTCGGCGGCGAGCCGGCCGGACTCGATCGCGTAGTGGACGCCCTTGAGCCGTGGGATGTTGACCATGCCGGGGCCGTCGCCGCAGAGCAGCAGTCCCGGCGCGTAGAGGCGCTTCGGCAGCGAGTGCCAGCCGCCGCTCGGGATCGTCTTCGCGCCCCAGCCGACCCGCTCGCCGCCCTCGAGCAGCTTGCGGATCTTCGGGTGCGTCTTCAGCTCCTGCAGCAGGTCGTGGACGGAGAGCTCGGCGTCGCGGTAGTCGAGGCCGACGACCATCCCGATCGTGAGCATGTCGTCGCCCATCGGGTAGACGAACGAGCCGCCGAACTCGCGGTACTTCGCGGCGTAGCGGAGCGGCCAGCCCATCGTGTGGATCACGTGCCGGAGCGGCTTCGCGACCTTCCAGACCTCCTTGACGCCGAGCTCCCAGACCTGCGGGTCGTCGCCGTGGAGGCCGAAGCGGTCGATCGCGACCCCGGTCAGGTGACCCTGCGTGCCCTCGGCGAGGACGGTCACCTTCGCGACGAGGTCGGCGCCCGGCTCGAAGTTGCCGAGCTGCTCGCCGTCGCGCCCGCGGCCCTTGTCGCCGGTGCGGACGCCGACGACGCGGCCGTGCGAGACGAGCAGCTTCTCGGCCGACGTCTCGGGGAGGATCATCGCGCCGCCCGCCTCCGCCTGCTCGCCGAGGAAGCGGCCGAGCTGCGCGAGCGAGAAGACCCAGTTGCCGTGGTTGCGCATCGGCGGCGGCGGCGGGATCCGCAGCGCGGCCCGCCTCGTCAGCAGGTAGACGGCCTCGCCGTGGACGGGCCCGTAGCTCGGCATGTCCTCGAGCCGGATCCGGTCGCCGAAGAGGCGGCGGAGCGAGCGCGGGTTGACGACCGCGCCGGAGAGCAGGTGCGAGCCGGGCTGCTTGCCCTTCTCGACGACGGCGACCGGCACCTCGCCGAGCCGCTCCGCGACTTCCGGGTGCTCCTCGATCAGCTGGCCGAGCCGGATCGCGCAGGCGAGCCCGGCCGGGCCGCCGCCGACGATCAGGACGCCGACCTCGATCCGCTCGTCCTCGGGGTCGGTCGGCTCGGCGACGTAGCGCGCCGTGTCGAACGGCGGCGGGAAGTTGCTCGGCCGGGTCATCCCCTGCGGGCGCGGAGCAGCTCGGTCAGCTTCGGCACGATCTCGTGCACGTCGCCGACGACGCCGAGATCCGAGAACTCGAAGATCGGCGCGTTCGCGTCCTTGTTGATCGAGACGATCACGTTCGAGGACTGCATCCCGACCTTGTGCTGGATCGCGCCGGAGATGCCGAGCGCCACGTAGAGCTTCGGCGAGACGGTCTTGCCGGTCTGGCCGATCTGGGCCGAGTACGGGTACCAGCCCGCGTCGACGACGGCGCGCGTCGCGCCGACCGCGCCGCCGAGCGCCTTCGCGAGCTCCTCGGCGAGGCTGAAGTTCTCGGGGGAGCCGAGGCCGCGGCCGCCGGCGACGACGATGTCCGCGTCCTCGATCGACGGCCCGGTGGACTGCTCGCCCTCCTGGCCGGTCAGCCGCGCCTGCGTCGAGTGCGCCTCGAAGCTCGGCGACACCTCGACGACCTCCGGCTCGCCGCCGCCGGCCGCGGCCGCGTCGAAGGAGCCGGCGCGGAAGAGCGCGAGCCGCGGCGTCGACGTCCAGCCGACGTCCGCGTAGACCGAGTCCTGGAGCGCCGGGCGCTTGCCGACGAGCTCGCCGCCACGGGCCTCGACGTCCGCGAGATCCCAGTTGAGCCCGGCGTCGAGGCGCGCCGCGAGCCCGGCGGCGACGTCCGCCGCGAGCACCGAGTTGGCGAAGAGGACGGTGTCGTAGCCGCCGTCGGCGACGACCTGCGCGAGCACGTCGACGCGCGGCTGCGGCAGCGGCTGGCGGACCTGCTCGTCCTCGCAGACCCAGACCTTCGCGGCGCCGAACTTCCCGGCCTCGGAGGCGAGCGCCTTCGCGCCCTCGCCGATCACGACCGCGTCCGCGCCGCCGAGCTGCGCCGCCTTGGTCAGCACGCCGAGCGCGCCCTTCTGGAGCTCGTTCCCGCGATGCTCGAGGAAGACCAGGGTGCCGGCCATCAGACGAGCCTCTTCTCGGCGAGGAAGTCGACGATCGCCTGCGCCGCGTTGCCGTCGTCCTCGATCTTCCGCGCGTCGCCGCGGGCGGGCGGCTGGCCGAGCGCGAGGACGGAGGTGCGCGAGCCGGCCTCGCCCGCGTCGTCGGCGCCGAGGCCGAGGTCGCCGAGCGAGCGCACGTCCTGCGGCTTCTTCTTCGCGCCCATGATCCCCTTCAGCGACGGGTAGCGCGGCTCGTTGATCGCGTCGGAGACCGCGACGACCGCGGGGAGCGGCGACTCGATCGTGTCGTACCCGAACTCGGTCTGGCGCTTCGCCTTCAGCGAGCGGCCGTCGACCGCGAGCTCGGCCGCCTGCGAGACGACCGGCCGCTTCAGGCGCTCCGCGACGGCCGCCCAGAGCACGGCGCCGTCGGCGTCGGAGGCCTGCTGGCCGAAGAGGACGAGATCGGGGCTCTCCTGCTCGAGCGCGGCCGCGAGCACGCGGCTCGTCGCGACGAGGTCGGAGCCGGCGGCGCCGGGGTCGCTGACGAGGACGGCGCGGTCGGCGCCCATCGCGAGCGCCTTGCGCAGCGAGTCGGCCGCCTTCTCCGGACCCATCGAGACGACGACCACCTCGGTGTCGGAGTCGCCCTTGAGGCGCAGCGCCTCCTCGACCGCGTTCGCGTCGAACTTGTTCAACGCCCCCTCGCCCGAGCGGTCGAGCCGCTTCGAGCCGGGATCGAGCTTCGCCGCGCCCTCCGGCACGTGCTTGACGCAGACGGCGATCTTCATGCGGGGCTGACTCTACACACGGGCGTCGGGCGGCGATCCGGTCACCTTCGGGACTAGAGTCCGGCCCGTGACGGGCCCCTCGACCACGACGCGCTCGACCTCGGAACGGGCGCGGCTCGCGCGCGAGCACGCCCGCTGGCTCGCCCGCAATCGCGGCGGCCGCCTGCTGGAGCGGCTGCTGCGCCGCCGCGTCGGCCCGGGCGTCTGGGCGGCCCTCGTCGCGCTCGCGGGCGAGCGGCGGAT
Organism: Gaiellaceae bacterium; assembly: GCA_035688025.1. Classification (GTDB taxonomy): domain Bacteria; phylum Actinomycetota; class Thermoleophilia; order Gaiellales; family Gaiellaceae; genus Palsa-739. The sequence goes on from DASSNM010000078.1 coordinate 28,539, forward strand.
CGCGCGCGAGCACCGGGCGGCGGTCCGCAAGGCGAGCGCGTACGCCGGCGCGCGCGGGCTCCGGATCAACGTCGGCTGCGGCCCGCGCCTGAAGGAGGGCTGGGTCAACCTCGACCTCGTCGGCGACGAGACGCTCCACCTCGACCTGCGGCGCCCGCTCCCGTTCGCCGACGGCAGCGCCGAGATCGTCTACGGCGAGCACGTCTTCGAGCACCTGGCCTTCCCCGAGGAGACGCACGGCTTCCTGCGGGAGTGCCTGCGCGTGCTCGCCCCGGGCGGCCGGCTCAGCCTCGTCGTCCCGGACACGCCGCCGCTCCTGCGCGCCGTCGCCGACCGCGACGAGGAGTGGCTGCGGGTCGCGCGCGAGCGCTGGCATCCGGACTGGTGCCGCTTCCCGCTCGACCAGCTCAACTACCACTTCCGCCAGGACGGCGAGCACAAGTGGGCCTGGGACGAGGAGTCGCTCGTCCGCGCGTTCGAGGACGCCGGCTTCGCGGACGTCCACCGGCGCGCGTTCGACCCGGAGCTCGACAGCGAGGAGCGCCGCGAGGGCAGCCTCGCCGTCGACGGCCGCCGGCCCTAGCGCTCCCGCCGCTACATGCGCTGCGCGAGCGCGAGCACGTCCGCGACGAACGTCTCGCTCACCTTCAGCACGCCCCGCTCGCGCACGGCGCGCTCGCCCTGGTACCAGCCGGCGAGCGCGAGCCGGCGGTCGCCGTTGAAGGCGCCGAGCAGGTGGTGCAGGTAGGCGACCCCGACCTCGACGTTGCCGTCGGCCGTGTGCGCGACCTTGTGCCCGAGGAGCACGGTCTCGACGTACGTCCACGTCGTCGGCAGCAGCTGCATGATCCCCTGCGCGCCGACCGAGGAGACGAGCCGGTTGTTGTAGCCGGACTCCATCCAGGCGAGCGCGCGCGCCAGGTGCGGGTCGACGCCGAAGTGCGCGGCCCAGCGGTCGATCGAGGCGCGCACCGCGGCGACGCTCGAGACGCGCGCGGCGGCCGGCTGGACGTGGACGACCGCGGGCAGGCGGAGCCTCGTGCCGATCAGGAGCGGCTTCCCCGGGTCGAGGCGGTTCAGGTGCGCGAGCGCCGAGACGGTCGTCCGGAACCGCTGCGCGATCGCGCTCAGCGACTCGCCCGGCTTCACGACCCAGCGGCGCGCGACCACGACCGTCTTCGCCTTCACCGGCACCCGCGTCGTGCCCTCGACGGCGGCGAGCGTGTGCGGACCGACGACGCCGTCGGGCGCGAGGTGGAGTCGCCGCTGGTAGGCGCGGACGCCGCGCAGGGTCGGGCCGTCGAAGTACGCGTTCACCGGCACCTTGATCCCGCGCGCGACGAGCAGGTACTGGAGGACGGCGACGTCCCAGCCGAAGGCGCCGCGACGGAGCGTGCGGGCGCCGAAGAGCGGCCGGCCCATCGGGCCGAGCGCGGCGCGCGTCCTGGCGTCGGCGACGCCGGTGACCGGCAGCCCGTGCGAGCGCTGGAAGGCGCGGACGGCGGCGGCGGTGAGCGGCCCGGCGATCGCGTCGATCGGGCCTCGGTAGAGGCCCTGGGCGCGCAGGGCGACCTGGAGTCCGGCCTGCTGCGGGTTCGTCGAGGCGTGGGCGCCCGCCGGCGCGGCCGCCGCCAGGCCCGCTGCGAGCGCCCCCGCGAGAAGGAGACGGAAGCGCATCGAGGCTTCGTTTACGCGGCCGGGCGGCGAAGTCCTCCGAGCGGGCGCATAGTCTGCGCGCGTGCCGTTCTTCCGCCCCAGGCAGCCGACGGTCGACGCCGGCTTCAACCTCGTCCTGATCACGTACGACAGCTGCCGCTACGACGTGCTCGCGGCCGCGCACACGCCGGTGCTCGACTCGTACGCGCGAATCGTGCCGGCGCAGACGCCCGCGAACTTCACGTACGCCGCCCACCACGCGTTCTTCGCCGGGATGCTCCCGAACGCGCCCGACGACCTCCCGTACTACAACCGCTTCGTCCGGCAGGTGGTGCGGCTCGGGCTCCGCGCCGAGATGACCCGGCCGGCGCTCCTCGTCGTCGAGAGCGACCGCAACGTCGTCGCCGGGCTCCGCGACGCCGGCTGGCAGACGCTCGGCACCGGCGCGATGGACTGGTTCCAGCAGCGCCTGCTCGTGGACGGGTTCGACCGCTTCCACTACACGAACGAGGGCGCCGCCGCGCAGATCGCCTGGCTGCTCGGGGCGCTCGACCGCCGCCGCCGCTTCTTCGCGTTCCTCAACTTCGGGGAGACGCACACGCCGTTCGCCTACCCGGGCAAGCCGGAGGCGGCGCAGGAGGACTGGTCGCCGAGGCGGATGACCTGGCCTCCGGCCGAGCACGGCCCCGCCGGCCGCGAGCACCCGGCCTGGGAGCTCCAGCGCGGCGCCGCCGAGTACCTCGACGGACAGCTGGCGACCCTCTTCGACGGGCTCCCGGGCGAGACGCTCGTCGTCCTCTGCGCAGACCACGGCGAGGCGATGGGCGAGGACGGCTACGAGGGCCACGGCGTCAACCACGAGACCGTCCTGACCGTGCCGCTGGCGATCTTCCGGCTCGACCGCGAACCGCTGCCGGGCTAGGGCGCGGCCGCGACGGGCGCGTCGGCCGGGGGCCGCGGCGGCGCCGCGTCGGTGCGCGAGAAGCGCTCCTTGAGCGCCAGGAACGGCGACTCGACCAGCGTGTGGCTGAGCCAGGCCGCCGCCAGCGCGCAGGCGATCCCGAGCGCCGCGTTCCGCGGCAGCCACGGGTCCGCGTCGGTGAGGAAGAGCTGCTGCCAGAGGTAGAGGCTGTACGAGAGGACGCCGAGCGTCGTCAGCCACCGCTGCTCGAGGAAGCGGCGGACGCGGCCTCCCGGCCCGAGCGCGACGGCGATCAGGAACGCGGTCGAGACGTTCGCGAGCGTCCAGCCGACCGTGAGGTCGAAGCCGCCGTGGAGCCGGTCGCTCGCGTACGGGAAGAGGAGCAGCCCGCCGACCGCCGCCAGGACGACCGGCGTCCGGACGGTCGCCCGGCGCAGCCGCTCGGCGAGCGCCGGCGCCGCGACCGGGAGCAGCGCGAGGGCGGCGCCGGTCATCAGCGAGTCCGCGCGGGTGTGCAGGTAGACCGGGATCCGGCCGCGGCCGTCCGGCCAGGCGAGGTACTCGACGACGCGCAGCGCCGGCTCGCACGCGAGGATCGCGACCGCCAGCCGGAAGGCGCGCCTCGTGCCGAGCAGCAGCAGGGCGAGCGGCCAGAGGAGGTAGAACTGCTCCTCGACCGCGAGCGACCAGGTGTGGCCGAGCCACCAGTTGGAGCCGCCCGGCGCGTAGTTCCAGACGTAGACGCCGGCGGTCGCGATCTCCCTCCCGCTCGCGGCGATCGCGCCCGCGGAGGCGAGCACGGCGGCCGCGGCGAGGTAGGCGTAGAACGCCGGCCAGATCCGCAGCGCGCGCCGCGTGTAGAAGGCGCGGAGCGAGATCGAGCCGGTGCGTTCCCGCTCGCGGACGAGGATCGACGTGATCAGGTAGCCGCTGAGGACGAAGAACACGAGCACGCCGAGCTCGCTCGAGAGGAGCGGCTGCGCCGTGACGCGCAGCCATTCGGGCGGACGCTGGAGCAGGCTTGCGTGCCCGAGCACGACGAGCAGGATGGCGACGCCGCGCACGCCGTCCAGCGCGGGAATCCGCCCCCGCGAGGTGACCGACCGCATCGCCCGAGTGTAGGCGGGTCGCGCGCGACCGGCCATACCGCGAACGGGTCAGCGTCCGCTGAAGCGCGGCGGGCGCTTCTCGACGAAGGCGGCGAGGCCCTCCTTCGCGTCCTCGCTCGCGAACAGCTCGCCGAACTCCTCCGCCTCCCGCTCGAGCGCGCCCGGGGAGAGGTTGAGCAGCCGCTTCGCCACGCGCAGCGCGACCGGGCTCTTCTCCGCGAGCGTGCGGGCGACGCCGAGCGCGTGCTCGAGCACCGGGTCGGCGACCGCGTGGACGAGTCCGATCCGGAGCGCCTCCTCGGCGTCGACGGTGCGGCCGGTGAGGATCAGCTCCTTCGCGACGCCGAGTCCGCAGACGCGGGCCAGCCGCTGCGTGCCGCCCCAGCCGGGGACGATGCCGAGGTCGATCTCCGGCTGGCCGAGCTTCGCGCGCGGGGACGCGTAGCGGAGGTCGCAGCCGAGCGCGAGCTCGCAGCCGCCGCCGAGCGCGAAGCCGTTGACCGCCGCGATCGTCGGCTTCGGCATCTCCTCGAGCAGGCGGGCCGCCTCGTGGCCGAGCGCGCCCCACGCCTTCGCGCCCGCCGGGTCGAGCCCGCCCATGTACTTGATGTCCGCGCCGGCGACGAACGCCTTCTCGCCCGCGCCCGTGAGGACGACGGCGTGCGCCGAGTCGTCCGCCGAGAGCTCCCGCAGCCGGTCGCGGAGCTCGGTCAGCGTCTCGACGTCCAGGGCGTTGAGGGCCTGCTCGCGGTCGATCGTCACGACCGCCACGGCGCCCTCGCGCCCGACCCGGACGCTCACGCCGGGACGGCTCCCCGCACGAACTCGACGATCTCGCCGGTCGGCGCCCCCGGCCCGAAGACCCCGGCGACGCCGAGCTTGCGCAGCTCGTCCGCGTCGTCCTCGGGGATCGTGCCGCCGACCACGACGACGACGTCCTCGGCCCCGTTGTCCCGCAGCAGCTCGAGGATGCGCGGGACGAGCGTCATGTGGGCGCCGGAGAGGATCGAGATCCCGACCGCGTCCGCGTCCTCCTGGATCGCCGTCTCGACGATCTGGTCGGGCGTCTGGTGGAGGCCGGTGTAGATCACCTCCATGCCCGCGTCCCGGAGCGCGCGGGCGATGATCTTCGCGCCGCGGTCGTGGCCGTCGAGGCCGGGCTTCGCGACGACGACCCTGATCTTCCCCGCCATGACGCGAACGCTACCGCGCCGCCGGCCGGCGCAGGGGCAGTTCCGACGCGAGCGCGCGCGCCAGCCCGGCGAGCGGCAGCAACGAGCGGGTCGCGACCGACTCGCGGGCGACGCGGAGCGGCGCGAGCGCGATCGCTCCGGCGCGCCGGCCGCCGCGCGTGTAGTGGAAGACGTAGCGCCAGCGGTTCGCCGAGATCGCCGCCTTCTGCCGGCGCGAGCGCTCGGCGGCCGCGGGTTCGAAGTGCCGCGCCACCGCGCCCGCGACCATCAACGTCCGCGCGCCGGTGCGCCGCAGCGCCTCGCCGAACGCGGTGTCCTCGAAGTAGTTCGGCCGGAAGCGCCGGTCGAAGCCGCCCGCCCGCTCGAAGAGCGCCCGCGGCACGAGCAGGCAGGCGCCGAGCGGGTAGTCGACCTCGGCGACCGGCTCGGGCTCGTGCACCCAGCGCGGCTCGAGCAGCTTCTGCGTCCGCACGAGCGCGTTCTGGAGGCCGCCGTCCGCCGTCCGCACCTCGGGCACGACGCAGGCGTCCTCGCGGCGCGCCGCCCAGAGCGCCCGCAGCGCCGCCGCGTCGAGCTCGACGTCGTCGTCGACGAACAGGAGCCACACCCCGCGCGACCGGCGGGCACCGGCGTTGCGCGCCCCGGCCGCGCCCTCGTGCCCGGCGAGCGGCAGCAGCGCGAACCCCGCCGGCAGCGTGTCCGCGCCGGGCGGCCCGGCCGCGGAGGCGTCGTCGACGACGACCCCCTCCCAGGCGACGCCGAGCGCCGCCGCCGCGTCCGCGAGTCGCGGCAGGTGAACGGCGAGACGCGCGTCCCCGTCCCGGCTCGGGACGACGACGGAGAGCTCGGGCGGCACTAGAAGACCGGCGTCTCGCGCCACACGCCCCAGACCTCGCGCAGCGCGTCGCACATCTCGCCCATCGTCACGTAGGCGCGGGAGGCCGACATGATCGGCTCCATCAGGTTGCGGCCCTCGACCGCCGCGTCCTCCCGCAGCCGTGCGAGCGCCTGCTCGACCGCCGCCGAGTCGCGCCGCGCCCGCAGCGCCTGGACGCGCTCGACCTGCTTGCGCTCGAGCGCGGGGTCGATGCGGAGGATCTCGAGCGGCTGCTCGTCGTCCATCACGTAGCGGTTGACGCCGACGACGACCCGCTGCTTCGCCTCCACCTCCGACTGGTAGCGGAAGGACGCCTCGGCGATCTCCCGCTGCATGAAGTTCTGCTCGATCGCCGGGACGACGCCGCCGAGCCGCTCGATCCGCTCGAAGTAGTCGTAGGCCTGGCGCTCCAGCTCGTTCGTCAGGTGCTCGACGTAGTAGGAGCCGCCGAGCGGGTCGATCGTGTTGACGACGCCGGTCTCGTGCGCGATCACCTGCTGGGTGCGGAGGGCGAGCCGCACCGCGTGCTCGGTCGGCAGCGCGAGCGCCTCGTCGAAGGAGTTCGTGTGCAGCGACTGGGTGCCGCCGAGCACGGCCGCGAGCGCCTCGATCGCCGTCCGGATCAGGTTCACCTCCGGCTGCTGCGCGGTCAGCGACACGCCCGCGGTCTGCGTGTGGAAGCGCATCAGCCACGAGCGCGGGTTCTTCGCCCCGTAGCGCTCCTTCAGCTCGCGCGCCCAGATCCGGCGGGCGGCGCGGTACTTCGCGATCTCCTCGAAGAAGTCGAGATGCGCGTTGAAGAAGAAGGAGAGCCTGGGCGCGAAGTCGTCGACGTCGAGGCCGCGCTCGACGCACGCGTCCACGTACGCGAACCCGTCGGCGAGCGTGAACGCGAGCTCCTGCGCCGCGTTCGAGCCGGCCTCGCGGATGTGGTAGCCGGAGATCGAGACCGGGTGCATCCGCGGCAGCCGCTGCGAGCACCACTCGATCATGTCCACCACGAGCCGCATCGACGGCGCCGGCGGGAAGATCCACTCCTTCTGGGCGATGTACTCCTTGAGGATGTCCGTCTGCACCGTCCCGGAGAGCGCCTCGAGCGGCACGCCCTGCTCCTCGCCGACGCAGGCGTAGAACGCGAGCAGGATCGCGGCCGGCGCGTTGATCGTCATCGAGGTCGAGACCTCGCCGAGCGGGATCCCCGCGAAGAGCGTCTCCATGTCGTCGAGCGAGTCGATCGCGACCCCCTCGCGGCCGACCTCGCCGAGCGAGCGCGGATGGTCCGAGTCGTAGCCCATCAGCGTCGGCATGTCGAACGCGGTCGAGAGGCCGGTCTGGCCGTGCTCGAGCAGGTAGCGGAAGCGCGCGTTCGTCTCCTCCGCCGTCCCGAAGCCGGCGAACTGCCGCATCGTCCACAGCCGGCCGCGGTACATCGACGGGTAGACGCCGCGCGTGAACGGGAACTCGCCCGGCCAGCCGAGGTCGCGCTCGTAGTCGACCTCGACGTTCTCGGGCGAGTAGAGCGGCTCGTTCTCGACCCCCGAGATCGTCGAGAACAGCTCGCCCTCGCGCTCCGGCGTCGCGTCGTAGCGCTCGCGCCAGGCGTCCGCGCCGCCGACCCCGGCGCCCCGCTTCCCCGTCGCAGCCATCCCGGGCAGTGTAGTGGCCGCCGCGCGACCGCTTTCCGCCTGGATTTCGTGGCCTTCTGACAACGTGCAAGCCCCCTCGAACGGGTGATCGTTGGCCGCGGAAACCGCGAGTATGATCGCCGCAAGGCGACGGGTTCTGCGGCTCTTGAACCCCCGCCCCATGCGGACAAGCGGGAGAGGAAGGCACAAGGGGCATGTCGGACGGACCGAGCGAGCACTCCTCGTTCATCGAGTTCCTACGGATTGCGCGGCGGCGCAAGTGGCTGATCCTGGCCGCGATCGTCGTCGTCCCGCTCGCCGCCTACTACCACGCGAAGCGCCAGCCCCCCGTCTTCCAGGCGTCCTCGCAGGTGCTCCTGACCCCGCAGAACCCCGCGGCCGCGTACGCCGGCGTCGGCGGCTCGAGCTCCGCCTCGGTCGACCCCGTCCGCTACGGCGCCACCCAGTCGTTCCTCGCCCGCTCCCCGGCCGTCGTCAACAGCGTCCTCCGGGAGGCCGACAACCCGAACCTCAACGCCGGGATCCTGCTCGGGTCGACGTCGGTCACCTCGCTCTCCGACGCCAACCTGCTCGTCTTCACCGCCCGCGGCGGCACGCCCGACATCGCGCAGCAGCTCGCGAACCTCTACGCGCAGGGGTTCACCCAGTACCGCCGCCACGTCGACTCCGCCGGCGTCAAGGGGGCGATGGCCCAGCTCCAGAAGAGCCTCGACGGGCTCGGCAAGAACGAGACCGCGCTCCGCGGCCAGATCATCGACAAGCTCGAGTCGCTGCGCACGATCCAGTCGCTCCAGGCCCAGGCGACGTATCTCGCGCGCCCGGCCGGCCCCGGCATCCAGGTCGCGCCCCGCCCCCAGCGCGACGCGATGCTCGGGCTCGTGCTCGGGATCGTGATCGGCGTCGGCCTCGCCTTCCTCCGCGACGCCTCCGACACCCGCATCCGCACGACGGACGAGATCGGCGACCGGCTCGGCATGCCGCTCCTCGGCCACCTTCCCGAGCTCGACAAGCGCAGCCGCGCCGAGCGCCGGCTCGTGATGCTCGACGAGCCGTACGGCGCCTCCGCCGAGATGTTCCGGATGCTCCGGACGAGCATCGACCTCGCCAACCTCGACCGGCACGCGCACGCGATCATGGTCACGAGCGCGAGCGAGGGCGAGGGCAAGACGACGACCGCGTGCAACCTCGCGATCGCGTTCGCCGCCTCCGGCCGCCGGGTCGTCCTGCTCGACCTCGACCTGCGCCGGCCGACCGTCCACAACCTGCTCGGCCTCGCGAGCCGTCCGGGGCTCACCGACGTCGCCGTCGGCCAGGCGGCGCTCACCGAGGCGCTCGTCAAGGTGACGCTCGAGGACGACCACAGCGGCGGCTCCTTCATGGTGCTGCCCTCCGGGCCGATGCCGCCGAACCCGGGCGAGTTCGCCGGCACGACCGCGGTCGGCGAGCTGCTCGCCGAGCTGCAGGCGATGTCCGACCTCGTGATCGTCGACACGCCCCCGGTCCTGCAGGTCGCCGAGGCGATGAGCGTCTCGAGCCGCGTCGACGCGATGCTCGTCGTCGTCAACGTCGCCGCCGCGAAGCGCGGCCAGATCGCGGAGATGCACCGGCAGCTCGAGCGCTCGCCGGTGAAGAAGCTCGGCTTCGTCGCGATCGGCGGCCCGGAGAGCCCGGCCGGCCAGTACGAGCACTACGCCCCGTTCGCCTATCCCGTCGACGACCTCGTCTCGTGAGCACCCTCGTCTCCGACCTCGCACCCGAGCTCGACGTCGCCCACGACGGCGGCCACGTCCTGCCGCGCCCGCACGACTTCCAGCGGCTGTCGAGCCGCGTCGCCCGCGAGCGCGGCTGGCTCGTCCGCCGCGCGCTCGTCGCCGCCGAGGGCCTGGCGCTCGTGCTCTCGTACGGGCTCGCGGACGTCATCGTCCACGGCGCCGGCCAGCTCGGGCAGGCGGGGTTCTGGCGCTCGCTCCCGCTCGCGCTGCTCGTCCTCCCGCTCTGGATCGTCGCCGCGAAGGTCGCCGGCCTCTACGACCGCGACATCCGCTTCGCGAGCTACTCGTCGACCGAGGACGTCGCCCCCGTCTTCGGCGTCGCCACGCTCGGCGCGCTCGTCGCCCTCTTCGCCTGGCACCTCGCCGGCGCCGAGCCGTCGTGGGGCCAGATCGGCGTCTGCTGGCTGACCGTCATCCCGGCGGTGACGATCGGCCGCGCGACGGCCCGGGCGCTCGTCTGGCGCAGCCACGCCTTCCGCCAGAACACGGTCATCGTCGGCGCCGGCGACGTCGGCCGCGCCGTCGCGCAGAAGTTCAGCCGCCACCCGGAGACCGGGATCGACGTGATCGGCTTCGTCGACTCCGACCTCGAGCCGATGCTCGACATCGACGGGCTGCCGCTGCTCGGCACGACGCACGAGCTGCCGCTCTTCGCACGCGAGCTCGGCGTGCAGCGCGTCGTCATCGCCTTCTCGTCCGACCACCACGAGCAGGTGCTCGACCTCGTCCGCGAGCTGCGCGAGCTCGGCGTCCACGTCGACATCGTCCCGCGGCTCCTCGACGTGGTCGGCCCCGGCACCGAGGTGCACGACATCGAGGGGATGCCGCTCGTCGGCCTCGCGACGCTCCGCCTCTCCCGCTCGTCGCTGATCGTCAAGCGGACGCTCGACCTGACGCTCGCCTCGCTGATCCTGCTCCTGCTGCTGCCGGTGTTCCTCGTCGTCGCCGCCGCGATCGCGCTCGACTCGCGCGGGCCCGTCTTCTTCCGGCAGACGCGGATGGGCTACCGCAACCAGCCGTTCCGGCTCTTCAAGTTCCGGACGATGGTCAAGGACGCCGACCTCCGCAAGCACGAGTTCGCGCACCTCAACCGGCACGCGGCCGAGGGCGGCGACGCGCGCATGTTCAAGATCTGCAACGACCCTCGCGTGACGCGTGTCGGCCGCGTCCTGCGCAAGTACTTCCTCGACGAGCTGCCGCAGCTGATCAACGTGCTCCGCGGCGAGATGAGCCTGATCGGGCCGCGGCCGCTGATCCCGGAGGAGGCCGCGTTCGTGGAGAGCTGGGGCAACCGCCGCCTCGACCTGAAGCCCGGCATGACCGGGAGCTGGCAGGTGCTCGGCCGCAGCGCGATCTCGTTCGAGGAGATGGTCAAGCTCGACTACTGGTACGTGACCACCTGGTCGCTCGGCCGCGACCTGCGCCTCCTGCTGCGCACGGTCCCGCTCGTGCTGCGCGGCGAGGCGCCGGTCTGACAGGAGCCGAGTCGTGGCTGCGACGACGGCAAGCGCCGCCTCCTCGGCCGGCGGAGTTCGCAACGGCGGACGGGCGCGATACCGTGATCGTGCACCGCTGCACGCCGCCGGACCCGAGATCCGCATGAACGTCTTCGCACTCGTCGACGGCGACCCGCTCGCCGACCCGGAGCCGCTGATCCGGCGCGTCTACGCGTACGTCGCCTACCGCCTCGGCCACGGCCCGGAGGCGGAGGACGTCGTCGCGGCGACGTTCGAGCGCGCGCTCCGCTACCGGCACACGTACAGCCCGAAGCGCGGCGAGCCGATGGCATGGCTCGTGGGGATCGCGAAGCACTGCCTCAACGACGCGCTCTCGGCGCGCGCGCAGGCGCCGGCCGAGCTGCGCCCCGAGGACGACGGCTCGGCGTCGTTCGAGGAGGCGTCGCTCGAGCGGCTCGCGCTCCGCGAGGCGATCGCGCGGCTGTCCGAGCGCGACCAGGAGCTGCTCGCGCTGCGCTACGGCGCCGACATGAGCGCCCGCGCGATCGCGAAGCTGATGAACGCGCGGCCGAACGCGGTCGAGGTGGCGCTGCACCGGGCCGTGTCGCGGCTGCGGGAGGAGCTGGAGCCGCCGGTGGGGAGACCGCACGCCCCGTCGAGCGCCGCGACGCCGGAGGCGTTCTGATGGCGAGCATGCCCCACACCGGCGCCGACCCGGTCGCGTCGGCGCTCGCCGCGCCGCCGCTCGAGGCGACGCGGCTCCCGGAGCTCCCCGAGATCGTCGTCGAGGGCGGCCCGGGACGCGTCTCGCGCGCCGGCCTGCGTGAGCTCTGGGACTTCCGCGAGCTCGTGACCGCGTTCGCGGCGCGGCAGGTGCTCGTCAAGTACAAGCAGGCGTTCGTCGGCCTCGGCTGGTCGGTCGTCCAGCCGGTCGCGAGCGCGATCATCTTCTCGATCTTCCTCGGCCGCTTCGCGCATCTCGGCGGCGAGGGGCTCCCCTACGTGCTGTTCGTCCTCGCCGGGATGACCTCGTGGACGTTCTTCTCCGGCGCGCTCGGCAACTCGATGGAGTCGTGCGTGCGCGACGCCGTGCTGCTGCGCAAGGTCTTCTTCCCGCGGGAGATCCTGCCGCTGGCGGCGGTGCTCGCGTCGCTCGTCGACTTCGCCCCCACGCTGCTGACGCTCGTCGTCGTCTCCGCGGTCAAGGGGATCTACCCCGCCTGGACGCTGCTCGCGGTGCCGCTGCCGCTCGTGATCCTGGTCGCGACCGCGCTCGCGCTCGGGCTCGCCGCGTCGGCGCTCAACGTCTACTACCGCGACGTCCGCTACGTGCTGCCGTTCCTCGTCCAGATCGGCCTGTTCGCGACGCCCGTCGTGTTCTCGCTCTCGCTCGTGCCCCCGCGCTGGCGGCTCGCCTACCAGACCCTCAACCCGGTGGCGACCGCGATCGACGACATGCGCCGGGCCGTCGTCCACCACACGTGGCCGGCGCCGCTGCCGAACGCGCTCGCGCTCGTCTGGGTGCTCGTCCTCCTCGTCCTCGGCTACCTCCTCTTCAAGCGGCTCGAGCGCGGGTTCGCCGACCGGGTGTGAGATGAGCAGCGCGATCGCCTTCGAGAACGTCGTCAAGCACTACCGGGGCGCCGGCGCGCGCTCGCTCCGCGACGAGCTCGCCGGAGTCGTCCGGCGCGACCGGCCGAAGCGGGTCGTCCGCGCGCTCGACGGGATCAGCTTCGACATCCCGGAAGGCGAGGCGTGCGCGCTGCTCGGCGCGAACGGCGCCGGCAAGACGACCGCGCTCAAGCTCGCGACCCGGATCGCGTACCCGACGAGCGGGACGGTCCGCGTCCGCGGTCGGGTCGGCGCGCTGATCGAGGTCGGCAGCGGCATGCATCCCGAGCTGACCGGGCGCGAGAACGTCCTCCTCTACGGCCGCATCCTCGGCCTCTCCCGCGCCGACGTCGCGCGCCGCTTCGACGAGATCGTCGAGTTCGCCGAGGTCGGCCCGGCGATCGACCAGCCGGTGAAGCAGTACTCGTCCGGGATGCAGCTGCGGCTCGGCTTCGCCGTCGCGGCGCACCTCGAGCCCGACGTGCTGATCGTCGACGAGGCGATCGCGGTCGGGGACGCGGGCTTCCAGCTCCGCTGCGTCGAGCGGATGTCGAAGCTCGTCCGCGAGGGCCGGACGCTCGTCTTCGTCTCGCACAACACGAACGCGGTCGAGACGCTCTGCAGCCGCGCCGTCATGCTCCGCCAGGGGGAGGTCGTCCTCGACGGACCGGCGCCCGAGGTCGTGGCCGCCTATCTCGACTCGTTCGCGCAGGCGCGGCTCGAGCGCCAGGCCGACCATGCCGCGCTCGGCTCGCCGCTCGAGATCCTGCGGACGAGCCTGCACGACGCGAGCGGACGCGAGGTGGACGAGATCGCCTCCGGCGAGCCGCTGACGGTGCGCCTGCACTATCGGGCCGCCCGGCCGCTCGAGCGGCCGATCGTCAACGTCGGCCTCGCCGATCCGCGCATCGGCTGCTTCACGACCGCGTCGATGGCCCGCGACGGCGGCTCGCCGGAGCTGCTCGTCGGCGAGGGGTCGATCGACGTGACGTTCGCGGAGCTGCCCCTGCTCCCGCGCGTCTACGAGGTCTGGGCGGGCGGCCGCTCGGGCGTCGGCGTCGGCGCGATCCTCGACTGGCAGCGCCTGCGCCTCTTCCGCGTCGTCGACGAGCGCGAGCGGCAGGGCAAGACCGCCGTCACCGCGACCCAGAACTCGGGGCCGGTGCTCATCCCCTACGCCTGGAGCTTCGGCGGGCGCGACGAGGGCTGAGATGGGCGCAGGCGGGACCGTCTTCGTGGTCGGCGCGGCGCGCAGCGGCACGACGTTCGTCCAGACCCTGCTCGGCGCCCACCCGGGCGTCGTGACGGCGCAGGAGAACGACCTCTTCGACCAGTTCGTCGCCCCGTGGCGGGCGGCCTGGGAGTACCAGCTCCCGGCGGACGCCGAGACGTGGCGGCGGCGGCGGCACAAGGGCCTGCCCGCGGTGCTGCGCGAGGAGGAGTTCGACGCGCTCCTCGCGGGCGCGATCGAGCGCGTGCACGCGGCGACGCGCGCGCTCAAGCCGGAGGCGTCGGTGCTCGTCGACAAGACGCCCGGCAACGTCCTCCACGCCGAGCTGATCCTCCGCTTCCTCCCCGACGCGCGCTTCGTCCACGTCGTCCGAGACGGACGCGACGTCGTCTGCTCGCTGCGCCGCGCCGGCCGCGGCTGGGGCGCAGAATGGGCGTCGCAGGCGCTCGTCGACAACGCGCGCGCCTGGCGCGCCAGGGTCGAGGCGGGGCACGGGATCGCCTCGCTCGCCGACGCGTACCGCGAGGTGCGCTTCGAGCGGCTCGCGGCCGGGGAGGGCGCCGCCGAGGAGCTGGGACGGCTGTTCGCCTTCTGCGGCGTCGAGGCGACCGCGGCGGAGTGCGCCCGGATCCTGGCCGAGCACGAGCTCGGCGCCGAGGCCCGGTCGAGCCTCGTCTGGGGCGGCGAGGTGGTCGCCCGGCTCGGCGGCCCGCCGGAGGAGCCCGAGGGGTTCGCGGGCGAGGGCGGCGTCGGCGCGTGGCGGCGCGAGCTCGGCGCCCGCGAGCGGCTCGTCGTCGAGCGCTATGCGGGCGACCTGCTGCGCGAGCTCGGCTACGCGGGCGACGACTGGCCGGGGGTCGCGCCGCTCGCGCGCGGCGTCGCGCTCGGGCGGCTCGCGCTCGAGCGGGCCCGGCTCCGCACCGGGCGGGCGCTGCGGGGAGCGCTGCAGCAGTGAGCCCGCGCGCGACGATCGTCGTCCCGACCCGCGACAACGCGGCGGTCGTGGAGGAGACGGTGCGCAGCGTGCTCGCGGACGGCTCCGCGCTCGAGCGCGAACTCGTCGTCGTCGACAACGGCTCCCGCGACGACACCGGCGAGCGGGTCGAGCGGCTCGCCGCCGGCGCGCCGTTCCCGGTCCGGCTCGTCCGCGAGCCCGAGCCCGGCAGCTCCCCCGCCCGCAACGCGGGCGTCGCGGCCGCGCAGGGCGAGCTGATCCTCTTCGTGGACGACGACGTGCTCGTCGCCGACGGCTGGGCGGACGCGCTCGCCGCGCCGTTCTCCGACCCTGCGGTCGGTCTCGTCGGCGGGCGGATCCTGCCGCTGTGGCCGGCCGAGCCGGAGCCGTGGCTGAACGGGCCGCACAGCACGCGCCTCACGCTCCACGACTTCGGGCCGGACGACCGCGCGCTCGCGCCGGACGAGCTGCCGGTGACGGCGAACCTCGGCGTGCGCGCGTCGCTCCTCGCCGGGCTCGAGCACCCGTTCCCGCTCGCGCTCGGCAACCACGGCCCGCGCAGCTTCGGCCAGGAGGACTACCACCTCGTCCGGCTCGTCCGCGCCACGCACGAGGTGCGCTACGCGGCGGGCGCGGTCGTGCACCACCGCATCTCCCGCGAGCGGATGACCCTCCACTGGATGCGCGGCACCTTCTTCGACATGGGCGTGGGGCTCGCCCGCTCCGAGCGCGAGGAGCGCGCCCCGCGGCCGAGCCTGCCGCGCCGCGCGGTGCGGGCCGTCCGCGTCTGCGCGGGCGTCCGGCGCCGCCGCCGCGCGAACGACCGCCGCGAGCGGCTCGGCCCGGAGACCTGGGAGGAGCTGTCCGGCTGCATGTGGGCCGGGAAGCACGTCGAGATGCTCCTCGGCCGCTACCCGCGGCTCCGCGACCTCGTGCGAGGCGCGTTTGTCTGAGTCGCCCCGCGTCTCGGTGATCGTCCCGACCCTCGACAATGCGCGGGTGCTCGGCGACTGCCTGCGCAGCATCGCCGGCGACGGCTCGTCGCTCGCACGCGAGGTCGTCGTCGTCGACAACGGCTCGCGCGACGAGACGGCGGCCGTGGTCGCCGCCGTCGCCGCGGAGGCGAACTGCCCGGTGCGGCTCGTCCCGGAGCCCCGGCGCGGCAGCTCGCACGCCCGGAACGCCGGCATCGCCGCGGCGCGCGGCGAGATCCTCGTCTTCGCCGACGACGACGTCGTGGTCGAGCCCGGGTGGACGGACGCGCTCGCCGCGCCGTTCGCCGACCCCGAGGTCGTGCTCGTCGGCGGCCGCACCGTCCCGGACTGGCCGCAGGAGCCGCCCGCCTGGCTGGCGAACGGACCGCACATCGCCATCCTCACGCTCGCCGACTTCGGCGCGGCCGACCGGGAGCTGCACGACGACGAGCTGCCGGTGACCGCGAACTGCGCCGCGCGCGCCGACCGCGTCCGCGCGCTCGGGACGCCGTTCTCCCCCGACCTCGGCCACCAGGGCTCGCGCAACTTCGGCCACGAGGACCTCGACTTCGTCGAGCGCGTCCGGCGCGGCGGTCGCGTCGTCTACGCCGCCGGCGCGGTCGCGCACCACCGGATCGACCCGCGGCGGATGACCCTCGGCTGGTTCCGCGGCCGCTTCTTCGACCTCGGCGTCGCCGAGCTGCGGATGGCGCTCCGCGACGGCGAGACCGCGCCCGCGCTGCCGCGCCGCGCCGTCCGCGCCTGGCGCGTCGCCCGCGGCGTGCGCCGGCTGCGCCGCGACAACGACCGCAGCGAGCGCTCCGGGCCCGAGACGGTGGAGGAGCTGAAGGCCTTCATCTGGGCGGGCCGCCATGCCGAGCTGCTCTTCCCGCGCGCCCCGCGCTGCCGCGACCTGATCCGCCGTGTCCTCGTCTGAGACCCCCAGCCCGCGCGTCAGCGTGATCGTCGTCACGCGCGACAACGCCGACCTGCTCCGCGACGCGCTCGCGAGCATCCTCGCCGACCCCTCGGCCGTTCCGCGGGAGCTCGTCGTCGTCGACAACGGCTCGCGCGACGCGACCGCCGAGGTCGTCGCCGAGGCCGCCGGCGACGCGCCCTTCGCGGTGCGGCTGCTCGCCGAGCCCGAGCCGGGGCTCTCGCGCGGTCGCAACCGCGGCGTCGCGGCCGCGCGCGGCGAGCTCCTCCTCTTCACCGACGACGACGTCGTCGTCGAGGACGGCTGGGCCGACCGGCTCGCGGCCGCCTTCGACGACCCGCGGGTCGGCTTCGCCGGCGGCCGCACGCTTCCCCTCTGGCCGGAGCCGCCGCCGCGCTGGATGGAGGGCCCGCACTGGGTGCACCTCGCGCTCTACGACCACGGCGACGAGTCGCGGCCGCTCGCGCCCGGCGAGCACGTCGCCGGCGCGAACATGGCGATCCGCGCCTCCCTGCTCGGGCCGGCCCCGTTCCCGGTCGACCTCGGCAACGCCGGCGACCGCCGCTTCGGCTACGAGGAGACGCACGTGCTCGACGCGATCCGGCGCGAGCACGCGGCCGCGTACGTCGCCGACGCGGTCGTCCACCACCGGATCCGCCGCGAGCGGATGCAGCCGAGCTGGTTTCGCGCCACGTACTTCGACCAGGGGATCGCGCTCGTCCGGATCGAGGAGCGCGAACGCGGGGTCGCCCGGCCCGCGCTGCCCCGCCGCGTGCTCCGCGCCGTGCGCACGTGCGGCCAGGCGCTGCGGCTGCGGTTCCGCAACGACCGCCGCGGCCGCGGGCCGGACGAGATGTGGGACGAGCTCGAGCGCTACAAGTGGGCGGGGCGGCACGTCGACCTGCTCCTGCGCAACCATCCCGGCCTCTCGAGGAGGGTGCGTGACCTCGTCGCCTGAGCCGCGGATCTCGGTCGTCTCGCCGGTGCGGAACGTCGCCCGGTACCTGCCCGACCTGCTGGCCGCGCTCGCGGCGCAGACGCTGCCGGCGGACGCGTTCGAGACGATCGTCGTCGACGACCGCTCGGCCGACGCGACGCCCGAGCTGCTGCGCGCGTGGGAGGCGGCGGAGCCGCTGCGGCGGCGCGTCCTCCGCGGCGAGGGCCTCGGCCCGGCGACCGCGCGCAACCTCGGCGTCGCCGCCGCCCGCGCGCCGTGGGTCGCGTTCACCGACGGGGACACGATCCCCGACCCGCGCTGGCTCGAGGCGCTGCTCGCCGCCGGCGCCGACGCCGACGCGGTCGAGGGCGCGGTGCTCCGCTGGCCCCCGGACGCGCCGCGCACGCGCGTGCACACGGTCGAGAACACGCGCGGCGGCCTCTACGTGACCGCGAACATGGCGTATCGGCGCGCCCTGCTGGAGCGGCTCGGCGGCTTCGACGAGCGCTTCCGCGCCGCCTTCCTCGAGGACTCCGACCTCGCCTTCCGCGCCCTCGACGCGGGCGCCCGGATCCCGTTCGCCGCCGACGCCGTCGTCCGGCACCGCGTGCTCGAGCGGACGTCCCGGCAGACGATCCGCGACGCGCGCAAGCTGCAGTGGCTGCCGCTGCTGCAGGCCAAGCACCCGCGCCGCTACGCCGAGGAGATCCGCCCGATCCTGCGTCCGCTCACCCGTCCCGAGTGGCACGTGCTCGTCGGGCTCGCCGCCCTGCCGGTGCTCGGCGTCCGCGGCGCGCCGCGTGCGGTCGCCGCGCTCGCGGCGCTGAACGCCGTCCGCGTCGTCGCGCGCGACCCGCGGCTCGACGTCGCGCCGCGCGAGCGTCCCGGCCAGGCCGCGCTCGCAGCGGTGCTCCCGCTCGTCAAGGCCGCCTGGTGGACGCGCGGCTGGGCCCGCGCCCGGCTGGAGGAGCGGCGATGAGAGTCGTCTTCGTCGCGCCGCGCGTCTGGCCGGCGGTCGGCGGCATGGAGAACTTCCTCCGCCACCTCTCGCACGGGCTCGTCGCCCGCGGCCACGAGGTGCGGATCCTCGCGCAGGGCACCGACTCGGGCCCGCGCAGCCAGCTCGCGGACAGCCTGCGGCCGCCGCCCGGCTTCGCGGCGTTCGAGGACGGCGGCGTCCGCGTCGAGCCGATCCGGCTCTCGCCCGCCCGCCGCGCCGCGCTCGCCCCGCTCGTCTCCCAGGTCGTGCCCGGCCTGCGCCGGTACGCGTACGGCCGGCCCCGCCTCGTCGCGAACCGGCTCTACGCGCGCGTCGCCGGGCCCGCGCTCGCGGCGCAGGCGCACGGCGCGGACGTCGTCCACGTCTGGGGCGCCGACCTGCTCGCCGCCGCGGGACTCGCGGCGGCTCGCGAGCTCGGCGTGCCGCTGACGATGACGCCGTTCGCGCACGAGGGCCAGTGGGGCGACGGCGAGTCGTTCGCCGCGACGTACCGCCGCGCCGACCGCGTCATCGGACTGCTCGAGTCCGACGCCGACCTCTACGAGCGGCTCGGCGTCGCGCCCGGGCGGATCGCCGTCTGCGGCGTCTGCTCGCCCGGCGCGGAGCCGGGCGGCGGAGCGGCGCTGCGCGCGCGGCACGGGATCGCGGGGCCGCTCGTCGTCTTCCTCGGGGTCCGCCGCGCCTACAAGGGCTACGACCTGCTCCTCGACGCCGCGGCGCGGCTGCCCGAGGCGACCTTCGCCTTCCTCGGCCCGGGCGACCCGGTGGCTGCGCCGGCCGGCGCGAGCGTCGTCGACGCGGGCGAGGTGGACGAGGCGGAGCGGGCCGCCTGGCTCGACGCGGCCGACCTCCTCTGCCTGCCGTCGGCGAACGAGATCTTCCCCGTCTCGATCCTGGAGGCGTGGAGCGTCGGCACCGCGGTCGTGACGAGCGACATCCCGCCGCTCCGCGAGCTGGTCGAGCGCTCGGGCGGCGGCATCGCCGTCCCCCGCGACGCCGAGGCGCTGACGACCACCTTCCGCGCGCTCTTCGCCGAGCCGTCGGTGCCTGCGCGCCTCGGCGAGACGGGCCGCGAGTTCTGGCGGCGGAGCTTCACGCCGGACGCGGTCGCGGCCCGCCACGAGGAGCTGTACGCGGCCGCGGCCGGAGCGAGGGAGCCCGCGTGCGCAGCCTGACCCGCGCCCTCGTCGTCGGCGGCGCCGGCTTCTACGGCGGCTGGCTCGTCGAGGCGCTCCGCGAGGCCGGGATCGAGCCGGTCGTGCTCGACACCGCCGAGCGCGCCGACCGCGGCGGGGGACCGGAGGCGGAGACGATCCGCGGCGACGCGACCGAGCTCGACCTCGACGCGATCCTCGCCGAGCGCGAGCCGGACGCGGTCTTCCAGCTCGCGGGCACCGGCCTCGTCCCGAACTCGCTCGAGCGCCCGCTCGACGACCTCGTCCGCAACGCGGCGACGACGGTCGCCGTCCTCGACGCCGCCCGCCGCGCCGCGACGCCGCCGGTCGTCGCGTACGTCTCGTCCGCCGCCGTCTACGGCGAGGGCGTGCGGATGCCGATGGACGAGCTCCACCCGTGCGCGCCGCTCTCGCCGTACGGCATCTCGAAGCTCGCCGCCGAGCGGTACGTCGCGCTCTACGCCGAGCTGTACGGCCTGCCCGCCTTCTCGGTCCGCCCCTTCTCCCTCTACGGGCCGCGCCAGCGGAAGCTCGTCGTCTACGACCTGCTCCGGCGCGCGCACGGCGGCGAGTCGCCGCTCGTCGTCGCCGCCCCGCCGGACGTCAGCCGCGACTTCGTCTTCGTCGAGGACGCCGCCCGCGCGCTCGTCACGCTCGCGGCGGCCGCGCCGGCGCGCGGCGAGGCGTACAACATCGCGTCCGGCCGGCCGGTGACGCTGCGGGAGCTCGCCGAGCAGGTCGTCGCGGCGCTCGGACTCGGGACCGCGGTCGAGTTCACCGGCAGCGTCCGCCCCGGCGACCCGCTGCGCTGGGACGGCGACGCGTCGCTCGCGCGGCGGCTCGGCTGCACGTTCGACACGCCGCTCGCGGACGGGATGGCTCGGACCGCGGCCTGGCTGCGGGAGTCGGCGTGAGGATCTTCGTCCCGAGCGCGGCCGCGCTCCTGACCGACCGCGCGGGGCACGGCGAGGGGCTGATCGCATGGAACGTGCTCTCCGGCCTCGCGGCGCGCGGCCACGAGCTGACGGTCTGCGCGCGCGAGGTCGCGCTCGACGCGGAGCCGCCGTTCCGGCTCGTCCGGATCGGCCGGCGCTCGCGCTTCGAGAGCATCGAGCCGCTCGCGTACGCGCACGCGGTCGCCGCCGAGCTGGAGCGCACGCGGGCGGCCGGCGGCGTCGACGTCGTCCACTGGCTCTACCCGGCCGAGCCGGAGCAGACGGTCTTCGCGCCGCCCACCGGGATCCCGTTCGTGCTGGGACCGGTGTTCCGCCCCTGGACGAACGGCCGCGGCCGGCCGTTCCGCGCGGGCGACGCCGTGCGGCTCGCGCTCGCGCCGGTCGAGCGCGTGCGGCGCCGGACCGCGCTCGGCGCGGCGACGCTCCTGCTCGCGACGCCGGACGCGGCGCCGGCGGGGACGGTCGTGCCGCCGGGAGTCGACCTCTCGCGCTTCGAGCCGCGCCCGCCCGCGGGCGAGACGGTGCTCTTCCTCGGGCGCCTGACGGAGGCGAAGGGCGTCCGCGAGCTGGTCGAGGCGTTCACGCGCGTCGCCGCGGAACGGCCCGGCGCGCGGCTCGTCCTCGCGGGCGAGGGCCCCGAGGCGCCCTGGGTCGAGCGGCGCGCCGCCGAGCTCGGGATCGCCGGGCGCGTCCACCTCGCCGGGGCGGTCGCGCAGGCGGACGTCCCGAGGCTGCTCGCCGAGTCGGCGCTCTTCTGCCTCCCGTCCCACGGCGAGCCGTACGGGATGGTGCTGCTCGAGGCGATGGCCGCGGGCCGTGCGGTCGTCGCGACCGACAGCGGCGGCCCGCGCTTCGTCGTCCCGGACGGCGGCGGCCGGCTCGTGCCGGTCGGCGACCGCTCCGCGCTGGCGGACGCGCTCGGCGCGCTGCTCGCCGACCCGGACGCGCTCGCCGCGATGGGGCGGCGCAACCGCGAGCACGCCGAGCGCGAGCTCTCGCTCGAGCGGATGCTCGACCGGCTCGAGGAGGTCTACGCCGGGGTGACGCGGTGAGGATCGCGCACCTGCTCGCGGAGCCGAGCCGCCACGGCGGCGCGGAGGCCCACGCGCTCGCGCTCGCGGCGGCGCAGGCCGCGCGCGGCGACGACGTGATCCTGGTCGCGCTCCGTCCGGGCCCGGACGCGCCCGCCGGCGTCCCGCTCCACGTCTCGACCGACCCCGCCTCGGCGCTCGCCGCCGCGGCCCCGGACGTCGTCCACGTGCACGGCACGCCGCTCGGCGGCGGCGAGGAGGAGGCGCTCGGCCGGGCGGTCGTCCGCTCGCTCCACGACTGGTCGTTCGCCTGCGCGTCGGGCGAGAAGCGCTTCCGGGGCGACGTCCCCTGCGGGCGCGCGCACGGCGCCGGCTGCGTCGAGGGCATCCTCGCGCGCGGCTGCGCGCACCGCCCGAACGTGCTCGTGCCGCTGCGGCGGCTGCGGGAGATCTCGGCGCAGCTCCCCGCCCTGCGGGCGAGCGGCGCGGTCGTCGTCTACAGCCACGCGGTGCGCGAGGCGGCGCTCGCGAACGGCTTCCCGCCGGAGCGCGTGCACGTCGTCCCCTACTTCGTCGAGCGTGCGCCGGCGCCCGCGCCGGTCGCGGCCGGCCGCTCGTTCGTCTTCGCCGGCCGGGTCGTCGGCTCCAAGGGGCTCGACGTCGCGCTCCGCGCGCTCGCGGCTGCGCCCGGCGCCTGGGACGAGCTGCACGTCGCCGGCGACGGCTGGGCGCGGCCGGACGCGGAGCGGCTCGCGGCGGAGCTCGGAATCGGGGCCCGCGTCCGCTTCCACGGCTGGCTCGACGCGGCCGGCGTCCGGACGCTGGTGCGCGACTCGCGCGCGCTCCTCCTCCCCTCCCGCTGGCCGGAGCCGTTCGGGATCGCCGGCCTCGAGGCGCTCGCGCTCGGCCGCCCGGTCGTCGCCTCGCACGGCGGCGGCATCCCGGAGTGGCTGACCGCCGACTGCGGGATCCTCGTGCCGCCGGGGGACCCGGCGTCGCTCGCCGCCGCGGTCGCCCTCCTCGACGCCGAGCCCGGACTCGCCGAGCGGCTCGGCCGAGGCGGCTGGGAGCGGGCGGCCCGCTACTCGCCGGCCGCGCACCTCGAGCGGCTCGACGCGGTCTACGCGAGCGTCGCCGCCGCGCGCGGGAGGGCGGCGTGAGGCTGCTCGTCGCGGGCGCCTCGGCGGAGGAGATCTGCGGGACGCGGGACGCCGCGACCGTGCTCGCCGGGCCGCTCGGGGCGGCCGGCGCCGAGGTCGAGACGGTGTGGTGGGAGCGCGGCGCACAGCCGTTCCCGGCCTGGACGCGCGACCTGACCGCTCGCGCCCGCGGCGCCGACGCCGTCCTCTGGCACTACTCGCCCTTCACCTACGCCACGCGCGGGGTGCCGACGCTCGTGCCGGCCGTCGTCAGGGCGATCCGCCGCGGCGGCGCGCCGCTCGTCGTCCTCCTCCACGAGCTCGTCTTCCCCTGGCGTCCCGAGCCGCGCGCGCTCGTGTGGGCGGCGACGCAGCGGGCCGCGCTCCTGCCCGTGCTCCGCGCCGCCGCGGGCGCGGTCGTCACCACGAACGACCGCCGCGACTGGCTCGCCTCGCATCGCCTGCTGCCGCGGCGGCCGCTCCTCTTCCTCCCCGTCCCGTCGAACCTGCCGGCAGCCGCCGCGCCGGACCGGGACGGCGGCGGGCTGCGGATCGGCGTCTTCGGCTTCCGCCGCGACGAGCTGCCGGTGGAGGTCGTCGTCGACGCCGTCGCGCGCGTGCGCGAGCGCGACGCCTCCGCGCGGCTCGTGCTCGCGGGCGCGCCCGGCCCCGACCGCCCCGAGGCGGACGCCTGGCGCGGCGCGGCCGGCCGCGCGGGGATCGCGGACGCGCTCTCGTTCACCGGCGTCCTGCCCGCGGACGAGCTCGCCGCCGCGATCGCCGGCCTCGACGTCGTCGTCTTCCCCGACCCGATGGGCCCGACCTCGCGCCGCGGCACGCTCGCAGCCGCCCTGGCGCAGGGACGCCCCGTCGTCGCCTTCCAGGGCCCGCTGACCTGGGAGCGCTACGCGGCCGAGGGCGCGCTCGACCTCGTCGCGCCGAGCAGCGAGGCGCTCGCCGCCCGGCTGGTCGAGCTCGCGGCCGACCCCGACCTGCGCGCCCGCCGCGGCGCCGCCGCCCGCGCCTTCCACGAGCGCTGGCTCGACCTGCCGCTCGTCGCCGAGCGCCTGCTCTCGTTCGTCCGGGAGGCGACCCGTGCCTGAGCGCGGCCGCCTCACCGTCGTCAGCCACGCCTGCGTGCTCGCGGTCAACCAGCTCGTGTACGCGCGCCTGCTGGAGCTCGGCTGGGACGTGACCCTCGTCGTCCCCGCGAGCTGGCGGCACGAGTACGCGGCCGCCGCCTTCCCCGCCGAGCGCCTGCCCGAGCTCGCCGACCGGATCGAGCCGCGCCGGGTGGCGCTCGCCGGCCGGCCGCAGAGACACCTCTATATAGGAGCGCCCGTCCGCGTCCTCCGCCGCACCCGGCCGGACGTGCTCTTCCTCGACGAGGAGCCGTTCTCGGTTCCGGCCCTCCAGTGGGCGCGCGCGGCCCGCCGGCTCGGCGTCCCGTTCGGCTGCGCCGCCTTCGAGAACCTCGACCGGCCGTTCCCGCTGCCGGCCCGGCTGATCCGCTCCCGGGTGCTGCCGCGCGCCCGCTTCCTCGCCGCCCGCTCGCCGGCCGCCGCCGACCTGCTCCGCCGCTGGGGGGCGCGCAGCCTCGTCGGCGTCGCCCCGCCCGCGGTTCCCGAATGGCCGCTGCCCGAGCCGCGCCGGAACGGAGGCTTCACGGTCGGCTACGCCGGCCGGCTCGTCCCGGAGAAGGGCGTGCTCGAGCTCGCCCGCGCGACGCAGCGGCTCGAGGGCGCCCGGCTCCTGCTCGTCGGCGAGGGGCCGCTCCGCGCCGAGGCAGAGGCGCTCGGCGCCGAGGTCCGCACGACCCGTCACGAGGCGATGGCGGCGGCCTACGCCGAGATGGACGTGCTCGCCCTGCCCTCCCGCACCACCGCGACGTGGGCCGAGCAGTTCGGCCGCGTCCTCGTGGAGGCCCTCTGGTGCGGCGTGCCCGTGGTCGGCTCCGACTCGGGCGAGATCCCGTGGGTGATCGAGACGACGGGCGGCGGTCTCGTCGTCCCGGAGGGCGACGAGGACGCGCTCGCCGCGGCGCTGCGCGAGCTCCGCGACGACCCGCGCCGCCGCGCCGAGCTGGCCGAGCGCGGCCGCCGCGAGGTCGCTGCGCGCTTCTCCGTCGAGGCGGCCGCCGGCGCGCTCGACCGGCTGCTGCTGGAGGCGCGGACGTGAGCGGCAAGCCGGAAGTCGCGGTCGTCGCGCACGGCGTCCACGAGGGCGGCGGCATGGAACGCGCGCTCTACGAGCTGATCGCGCGCGGCGCCCCGAGGTTCCGGTTCGTCGTCCTCGCGGCCGAGCTGGACGAGCGCCTGCTTCCGCTCGTCGAGTGGCGGCGGATCCGGACGCCGATGCGGCCGATTCCGCTGAAGATCCTCGTCTTCGCCGCCGCCGCCGGGCTAGCGCTGCGCCGCCGCCGGCCCGCGCTCGTGCACACGCTCGGCGCAGTCGTCCCGAACCGGGCCGACCTCGCGAGCGTGCACTTCTGCGCCACCGGCCTCGCGGCGGCGACGGGCCGCAACGCTCCCCGCGACGGCTCGTTCCTCCGCCGCGCGAACACGGCGCTGACCCGGCTGCTCGCGCGGGCGGGCGAGCGTCGCTGCTACCGGCCCGGACGCGTGCGCGCGCTCGCTGCCGTCTCGCCCGGCGAAGCGGATGAACTGCGGCGACACTTTCCCGCAGTGGACGTGACCGTGACCCCGAACGGCATCGACACCGCGCGCTACCGGCCCGACCCGGCCGCGCGCGCCGCCGTGCGCGCCGAGCTCGGCGTGGCCGACGACGCCCCGGTCGTCCTCTTCGTCGGCGGCGACTGGCACCACAAGGGCGTCGCGCTCGTGCTCGAGGGGGCCGCCCGCGCCGGCGTGCCGCTGCGTGTCTGGGTGGTCGGACGCGGCGACGCGGCGCGCTTCGGCCGGCTCGCCCGCCGGCTCGGCGTCGACGCGACCTTCCTCGGCGTCCGCCCCGACGTGGAGCGCTTCTTCGCCGCTGCCGATGTCTACTGCATGGCGAGCCTCTACGAGACCTTCTCGATCGCCGCGCACGAGGCGGCGGCGTCCGGACTGCCCGTCGTCTCGACCCGCGTCCACGGCGTCGCGGAGCTCGTCGGCGACGAGGAGGCGGGGATCCTGGTCGCGCGCGACGCGGAGTCGATCGGCGCGGCGCTCGCCCGTCTCGCTGCCGACCCCGACCTGCGGGCGCGGCTCGGCGCCGAGGGCCGGCGTCGCGCCGAGGCGTTCACCTGGGAGCGCTCCGCCGAGAGCGTGCTCGCCCTCTACGACCGGCTGCTCCGGAGCGCGGCATGACCTCGTCGGTCCGCGCGCTCCGCCGCACGCTCCGCCCGAGCACGGCGACGAGCGGCCGCCTCGTCGCCGCCGCCTGGTTCGCCGGCACGCTCGCGATCGCCGCCTTCGCCGGCGAGAACGCGGCCAGCCCTACCTTCTCGCGCCTGATCGTCGCGGCGGCGTTCCTCGCGCTCGTCGTCGCCTTCGGGATGCGGAACCCGCGGGGGCTGCTGCTCGCGCTGCCGGTCTGGCTCGTCGCGCTCGGCCTCGTCCGCCGCCTGCTCAGCGGCATCTCGACGGGCGGGTCGGCCGACCCCATGCTGCTCGTCGAGCCGGTCGCCCTGATCATCCTCGTCTTCGCGGCCGCCGACCGCGGCGCGTTCAAGGGCCGCTCGACGCTCTCGTCGCTCGTGCTCGCCTACACGGGACTGACCCTGCTCGGCGCGTTCAACCCCGAGCAGGGCAGCATGAAGGCGGGCGTCACCTCGCTGATCTTCTTCGTGCCGATGCTCGCCTTCTGGGTCGGGCGCGGCCTCGTCGACGACGGGACGCTCCGGAAGCTGCTGCTCGTGATCGGCGTCGCGGCGATCCCGGCTGCGCTCTACGGGCTCAACCAGACCTTCGGCAGCTTCCCGTCCTGGGACCAGCGCTGGATCGCCGCGCAGGGCTACTCCTCGCTGAACGTCGGCGGAGCGGTGCGCCCGTTCGGGACGTTCTCGAGCTCGGCCGAGTACGCGACCTTCCTCGCGCTCGCGATGCTGATCTGGCTGCGCCTCGGGCCGCGCCGCTTCCTGCGGCCGATCGGCGTCGCGACGGCGGCGCTGCTCGTGGTCGCGGTCTTCTACCAGGGGTCGCGCGGCTCGGTCGTCGTCCTGCTGGCGGCGTTCGCGGTCATGCTCGCGGCACGGCGGCGGATGCCGCTGACGGCGGCGGCCGTGATCGGCGCCGCGCTGCTGGCGGCGATGCCGTACGTCGTCAAGCAGATCGCGCCGACGAGCAACGCCGACGCGACCGGCTCGTCCGCG
Organism: Gaiellaceae bacterium; assembly: GCA_035688025.1. GTDB lineage: Bacteria > Actinomycetota > Thermoleophilia > Gaiellales > Gaiellaceae > Palsa-739. The sequence continues at coordinate 55,429 of DASSNM010000078.1, forward strand.
CTCGTCCAGCACCAGGTGCAGGGGCTCGCGAACCCGCTCGACCCGAACAGCTCGACGGCAGGCGCGCACTTCCACCAGATCTGGCTCGCGATGGGCGAGGCGCTGCGGAAGCCGGCCGGCCAGGGGATCGGGGCGGTGACGATCGCGGGAGCGAAGTTCGGCGCGATCCAGGCGTCCGCGGAGGCCGACCCCGGGAACGCGGCGGTGGCGCTCGGGCTGCCCGGCCTGGTGCTCTTCTTCGCGCTCTTCTTCGTCGCCTACCGCTCGACGTACTCGCTCGCCCGAGGCGGCGGAGCGCTCGCCGGCGTCGCGATGGGGATCCTCGTCGGGACGACGCTGCAGTGGCTGAACGGGGGCGAGTACTCGGTGGCGTTCCTGCCGTGGCTCGTGCTCGGCTGGGTCGACCGGCAGCTGCTCCTGCGAAAGGCCGAGCCGACCGCCGAGGCCGCGGCCCCTGCGCCGCTTCCGGAGACGCCGCGCCCGCCGACGCTCCGCCGCCTGCCGCGCCCGCGGCCGCGCCCGCAGCCCGCCCCGGCCGCGGAGACGGCGGCCAAGCCGGCCGAGACCGCTCCCCGCCGTCCGCGCGGGCCGATGCCGCGCCGCTGGAACGTCTTCGAGCTGGAGGCGCTGCCGGAGCTCTCGCTCGAGCAGCACTACCTGCTCGTCGAGCTGCGCCGGCACGCGTCCCCGGAGGGGCTCCTGCCGCTCTCGTTCGACGGCTTCGTCCGCTCCTCGTTCGGGGTCGGAGGCGGAGCGAGCTGAGAGCGCTCCTCGTGAGCGCGAGCAGCCGACCGGGCGGGGCGGAGCGCGCGCTGCTCGGGCTCGCGCGCTCGCTGCCGGCCGCGGGCGTGACGCCGGTCGCGGTCGTGCTCGAGGACGGCCCGCTCGCGGACTGGCTCGACGACGCGGGGGTGCCGCCGCTGCGGCTGCCCGCGCATCGCTTCCGCCGGCTCGACCGCTCGCTCGCGACCGTGCTCGCGCTCCGGCGGGCGGTCCGCGAGCACGGCGCCGACGTCGTCCTCTCGAACCAGTCGAAGACGCATGTCGCCGGCGGCGCCGCCGCGCTCCTCGCCGGGGTGCCGGCGGTCTGGTGGCAGCACGGCGTGCCGCAGCCGTCGCGGATCGAGCGCGCGGCCGCGGCCGTCCCCGCGGCGGCGATCGCGTGCGTGAGCGAGGACGGCGTCGCCGCGCAGCGCCGCCTGACCCCGCGGCGGCGGCTGGAGAGGATCCCGGGCGGCGTGCCGCTCGGCGAGGTGCGCGCGGCCGCCGGCCGCGGCGCCGCGATCCGCGAGCGGCTCGGCTGGAGCGACCGCGTCGTCGCCGGCGTCGTCGCGCGGCTGGAGCCGTGGAAGGGCCAGGAGCTGTTCCTGCGCGCGGCCGCCGAGCTCGCGCGCGAGGACGACCGGCTCCGCTTCGCCGTCGTCGGCGGCGCCGTCCTCGGCTGGGAGGGCGACTACCCGCAGCGGCTGGAGGCGCTCGCCGCCGAGCTCGGTCTCGGCGACCGCGTCCACTTCGCCGGCCACCAGGAGGACGCCTGGGCGTGGCTGGACGCGCTCGACGTCGTCGTCGCCCCGTCGCTCGGCGAGCCGTTCGGTCTGACGGTCGTCGAGGCGATGGCGCTCGGCAAGCCGGTCGTCGCCACCGACTCGGGCGGCCATCGCGAGACGGTCGAGGACGCCGTCTCCGGCCTGCTCGTCGCGCCCGAGCCGGACGCGCTCGCCGCGGCGATCCGCCGCGTCGTCGCCGAGCCGGAGCTGGCCGCCTCGCTCGCCGCCGGGGCGCGCGAGCGCGCGGAGCTGTTCGACGAGAGCCGGACCGGTCCGGCGTTCGCGGCGCTCTTCGCCGCCGCGCTGGAGTCATGAGCGCCGACCCGCTGATCGTCTCGACCGGCTGGTTCCCGGACGACGCCGGCGGCCTGCCCCGCTACGTCCGCGGCCTCGCCGAGGCGCTCGCGGCCGCGGGCGCCGAGCCGCGCGTGCTCGCGGTCGGCCCGGCGACCGACGCGCCGCCGTGGGTGACCGCGGTCGCGCCGGCCGGCTCGACGCTGCCGCTTCGCCTGCTCGCCTTCCGCCGCGCGGCCGCCGGCTCGCGAGCGCTCCTCGACGCGCACTTCGCGCTCTACGCGCTGCCGGTCCTGCTCGGCCGGCGCGGCCCGCTCGTCGTCCACTTCCACGGCCCCTGGGCGGAGGAGGCGGACGCCGCCGGCGACGCGGCCTCGCTCGGCGCCGTGGTCCGCGCCGCCGTCGAGCGCGTCGTCTACCGGCGCGCCGACGCGGTCGTCACCCTGAGCGCCGCGTTCGCGGAGCTCGTCTGCGAGCGGTACGGCGTCGACCGCGCGCGCGTGCACACGATCCCGCCCGGCGTCGACCTCGAGCGCTTCTCGCCCGGCGACCGGGCCGCCGCCCGCGCCCGGCTCGGGCTGCCGCCGGACGCGTTCGTCGCCGTCGCCGCCCGCCGCCTCGTGCCGCGCATGGGCCTCGACGTCCTCCTCGACGCGTGGACGCGCCTGGAGCTCCCCGGCGCCGCGCTCCTCGTCGCGGGCGAGGGTCCGCAGCGGGAGGAGCTCGAGGGGCGGGCCGTCCCCGGCGTCCGCTTCGCGGGCAAGCTCTCCGACGACGACCTGGTCGCGGCCTACCGCGCGGCCGACGTCGTCGTCCTGCCGAGCCGCGGCCTCGAGGGCTTCGGCCTCGCCGCGCTCGAGGCGCTCGCCTGCGGCACGCCGGTCGTCGCGAGCGAGACCGGCGGCCTGCCCGAGGCGCTCGCCGGGCTCCCGGGCGGCTGCCTCGTCCCGCCCGGCGACGTCGCGGCGCTCGCGTCCCGGCTGGGCGACGCCGCCGCCGGCGCGCGCCCGCTGCCGGACGAGGCGACGTGCCGCGCCCACGCCGAGCGGTTCGCGTGGGCGGAGGCGGCCCGCCGCCACCTCGACCTCTACGCCGCCGTCCGCGCCCGCCGGCCGCGCGTCGTCTTCCTCGACCACACGGCCGTGCTCGCCGGCGGCGAGGTCGCGCTGCTGCGCACGCTGCCGGCCCTCGACGTCGACGCGCACGTGATCCTCGCGACCGACGGCCCGCTCGCCGACGCGCTCCGCGCGGCCGGGATCGCGGTCGAGGTGCTGCCGCTGCACGAGAGCGCCCGCGACCTCGGCCGCGAGCACGTCGGCGCGCTCGGCGCCGCGGGCGAGGCGCTCCGCTCGCTCGGCCACGCGCTGCGGCTGGCGCGCCGCCTGCGCGAGCTGCGCCCGGACGCGGTGCATGCGAACTCGCTCAAGGCGAACCTCTACGGCGGGCTCGCCGCCCGGCTCGCGCGCGTCCCCGTCGTCTGGCACGTCCGCGACCGCCTCAGCGAGGACTACCTCGAGCCGCGCGCGCTGCGGATCGTGCACGCGGCCGAGCGGCTGCTCGCCGACGCCGTGGTCGTGGACACCGAGACCGTCCGCGCGACGCTCGCCCGGCCCGCGCGCGCGGTCGTGATCCCGAGCCCGGTGCCGCCCGCCCCGCCGGCGAGCGGGCGCGAGCCCGGCCCGCTGCACGTCGGCATCGTCGGGCGGATCGCGCCGTGGAAGGGACAGGACGTCTTCCTCGACGCGTTCGCGCAGGCGTTCCCGGACGGCGAGGAGCGGGCGGTCGTCGTCGGGGCGCCGCTCTTCGGCGCCGACGAGGAGGCGTGGGCCGCGGGGCTGGAGGAGCGCGCGCGCGAGCTCGGGATCGGCGACCGGGTCGAGTTCCGGGGCTTCCGCGAGGACGTCGCCGCCGAGCTCGCCCGCCTCGACGTGCTCGTCCACGCGTCGGTCATCCCGGAGCCGTTCGGCCTCGTCGTCGTCGAGGGGATGGCGGCCGGCCTGCCCGTCGTGGCCGCGGACGCGGGCGGCCCGGCCGAGACGGTCGAGGACGGGGTCGCGGGGATCCTCTATCCGCCGGGCGACGCGGCCGCGCTCGCGGCCGCGCTTCGCGACCTGGCCGGCGACCCCGAGCGCCGCCGCGCGCTCGGCGAGGCCGGCCGCGAGCGCGCCGCGGCGTTCGCGCCCGAGCGGGTGGCGGCGCGCCTGCGCGAGGTGTACGAGGGCCTGCGATGACCGTCGCCCTCGTCCACGACTACCTCACGCAGCGCGGCGGCGCGGAGCGCGTCGTGCTCGCGCTGCTCGACGCGTTCCCGGGCGCGCCGGTGCACACGTCCCTCTACGACCCCGACGGGACGTTCGCCGAGTTCGCCGCCGCCGACGTCCGCCCGAGCCCTCTCGACCGGGTCGGCCTCCTGCGCCGCCACCACCGGCTGGCGCTGCCGCTGCTCGCGCGGACCTTCGAACGGCTCGTCGTCGACGCGGACGTCGCCGTCTGCAGCTCGAGCGGCTGGGCGCACGGCGCGCGCGTCACCGGCCGCAAGGTCGTCTACTGCCACACGCCGGCGCGCTGGCTCTACCAGACCGACCGCTATGCCGGCGAGACCGGCCGGGCGGCCCGGCTCGCCGTCGGCGTCCTCGGCCGCCGCCTGCGCGCGTGGGACCGCGCCACCGCGGCGAGCGCGGACGCCTATCTCGTCAACTCGACCGCCGTCCGCGACCGGGTCCGCGAGCTCTACGGGATCGCGGCCGAGGTCGTCCCGCCGCCGCCGGCGCTCGAGCCCGACGGCGAGCAGCGGCCGGTGCCCGGACTCGAGCCCGGCTTCGTCCTCTGCGTCTCCCGGCTGCTGCCGTACAAGAACGTCGGCGCGGTCGCGGCCGCCTTCGCCCGTCTCCCGGACGCGCGCCTCGTCGTCGCCGGAGGAGGTCCGGAGCTCGAGCGGCTGCGGCGGACGGCGCCCGAGAACACGACCGTGCTCGGGCGGGTCGGCGACGACGAGCTGCGCTGGCTCTACGCAAACGGCGCGGGAGTCGTCGCCGCCTCGTACGAGGACTTCGGCCTGACGCCGCTCGAGGGCGCGGCGTTCGGACGGCCGGCGGCGGTGCTCCGGTTCGGCGGCTTCCTCGACACCGTCCGCGACGGGGAGACCGGACTCTTCTTCGCCGAGCCGACGCCCGAGGCGATCGCCGAGGCCGTCGAGCGGCTGCTCGCGAGCCGCTGGGACGAGTCCCGGCTGCGCGCCCACGCGGGCCTGTTTGGTCGTGCTCGGTTCGTGGAAAGACTCCGCGAAGCAGCAGCGGGCGGAACATCACCTCTACCTCGAGTCGAGCCTTAACCCTGCCGGGGTTTGGCTCAACTGTCGCGAAAACCCCCATCCGAGGGATATCGGCTTGCCCCAACCAGGGACACAGTTCGCGTGTTGTAAGTGCGAAAACACTCGCGATCTGAGTGAGCGTGCCGTATCCTGCGCCCACTCGGTTGCAGGTGGCACGAGAACGAGTGCGGCTAGTTCTTCGATGTTGAGCGACGAGGGGTGGTACACGCTTGACCCCTGAGGCGAAGGGGATGTTGCGGCGGCTGCGGCTCCGCCTTGAGGATTGGGACTGGCGCCACGAAGCGGGGCGCGCCCGCCTGGCTTCGCTCGGCGGCCTCCTCCTCGTCACCGCGCTCGCGGCGGGCGTGGCGCTGTTCTTCGCCGGCAAGGCGACGTCGGCGTCCCGCAACTGCGTCGCCACGCTCGCGAGCGGCTCGACCGCGATCAACGCGGCGGCCGGATACACCTGCGACGGCACCGCGAACTCGACGCTCGTCCTGACCGGCTCGACGCCGGACAACCTGACGATCAACAACGGCCAGATCATCACCGTCCCGGCCGACGCGACCGCCGGCGTGGCGTACCTCCTCAACAACGTCACGATCAACTCCGGCGGCAAGCTGAACCTGAACGACGCGACGTCGAGCACCACGGGAGACGTGACCGTGCTCGGCACGTACACGATGGCGAACGGCGGCCTGCAGCAGTGGGCGAACCAGGCGGGCACGCTCGAGCTCGACGGCAACGTCACGATCGCGAGCGGGAACACCTCCGCGAACTGGATCGGCGTCAACAGCGGCACGCGCGTCCTCAAGCTCGCGGGCTCGGGCAACTCGACCTACGACGTCGCCTCGACGATCTACGTCAACCGCCTCTGGGTGGCGGTGCCGAGCGGCACCACGAAGACCTTCAGCCCGTCGGTCTCGCAGGCGAACCCGGCGATCAACGTCACCCAGACAGGCGGCGTCACCGGCGCGTCGATCCCGACGGAGCTCGACCTCGGCACCGGCACGCCGAGCGGCACCGGCTGCAGCCCGACGACGCCGACGCGGAGCAACAACGTCGCCGGCAACATCGCGCAGACCGGCAGCCCCGGCAGCAACGGCACGATCCTCTTCAACCCGAGCACGGTCGAGCACAACTGCGTCGACGCCCACACCGGCGGCGTCGGCGACAACTCGACCGCGCTCCTGGTCGTCGGCGGCGCGAGCGGCAGCACCGTCAACATCGTCCCGCAGGGCAGCCTCGACTACGGCTCGTTCCCGAAGATGTCGATGGACCTGACGAACCAGACCATCAACTGGGTCGGGCCGCTGCTCTCTGGCACGACGGTCGCCGCGGCGCGTCTCGGTCAGGACCTCACCGTCACGAACGGCAGCGGCACGACCCACTGGTCGCTGAACAACATGCGCTTCGACTTCGCGCCGGCAGACGGGAACACGATGACGCTCTCGCCGAGCAGCGAGACGTGGCAGTCGGTGGACATCGGCGGCGAGAACGGCAACGGCGCGAACGACGGCCACGTCGTCATCGCGGACGGGAAGACGCTGAACGTCAACGCGAACGTCGGCCTGATGGACGGCTATCTCGACGTCAACGGCGGCGGCGCCGGCACCGGCACCGTGAAGATGACGGGCAACAACAAGGGCCTCGTCCTCAACTCGGCCTTCGACGGCGGCACCGGCACGATCGCGCTCTTCGGCGGCAGCACCGCCTCCGGCCCGATCTGGCTCGACGGCTGCTACGGCGCCTCGAGCGACAGCAACTTCAGCGGCGGCAACACCGCGAACGTGACCGGCGCGACGGAGCACTGCCTCGGCGACGTCGGCGCGACGAGCGCCGTGTATCCGAAGACGATCACCGTCGACGCGGGCGCGTTCGTCGGCGTCCAGGGCAACATCCGCTTCCAGAGCGGCGGCTCGTTCGCGAACAGCTCGAACCAGCTCCAGCTCGGCGGCTTCTCGAGCTCGGTCGCGACGGCGAGCGCGAACCCGGGCGACGGCTCGACGGTGACGATCCACGACGTCACCTACCGCTTCGCGGCCACCCCGTCGAGCGGCAACGACGTCCAGATCGGCGCGTCTCGGGACATCACGCTCGCGAACCTCGCCGCGGCCGTCAACGGCACCGGGACGCCGGGCACCGAGTACTTCGCGGGCACGGCGCAGCCCGGCGACGTCGTGGCGTCGGGCGTGAACACGACGAACCACACGCTCATCCTGCGCTCGCACGCGCCGGGGACGACCGGGAACGGCGCCTATCTGGCGACCGCGAGCGGGGCGAGCAACATCACCTGGACGAGCGGCACCTTCAGCGGCGGCGACACGAACAACGCCGGCACCGTCTACTCGGCGGGCGCGTCGCTCACCGGGACGGCGACCTTCTACAACCTGTCGATCTCGGGCTCGACGACGCTGAACAGCAACACGACGGTGCTCGGCAACCTGATCCTGAACGCCGTTCCGTCCGGCTCCGGGACGATCTACATGTCGCCGCCCGCTTCGACGACGCGCATGATCCAGAGCGACACGAATCAGACGCTCTCCCAGCCGCTGTGGCTGAACGGCGAGAACTCGAACGCGAACGTCGCCGTCAAGAAGCTCGACGGGTCGACGAACGGCACGGTCACGGCGACCGGCGCGGTGACGCTGAACTCGGGCACGCTGTCCGCCGGCGAGATCGACGCCCAGGGCAACGTCTCGGCGAGCCAGTACTTCAGCGGCGGCGCCGGCACGCTCAAGCTCAACAACACGAGCGCGGGCCAGACGTTCACGGGCACGCAGACGTCGACGGCCGGCGACCTGCCGAACGTGACCATCGCCGACACCGGCCAGACGATGACCCTCTCGGGCACGGTGCGCAGCACGAAGAACTGGACGTTCTCGAGCGGCGCGGGCATCTCGGCGACGGGCTCGACCTTCTACGCGAACGGGACGACCTTCGCCGGCTCGCAGACCCTGAACAACCTGAACGTGATCGCGAACTCGACGATCTCGAGCGGCACGCTCAGCACCGGCACGAGCGGCGTCGTCACGTTCGCGGGCGGCAAGCTCGCGACGGGCGCGAACGAGCTCTGGGTGAAGAACACGTCCACCTCCGCGGTGACCGGCGCGAGTGGGACGAACGGCTGGGTGAACGGCAACCTCGAGCGCTCGATCCCGGGCTCCGGCTCGAGCCAGGCGTACACGTGGGACATCGGCGGCGCGACGAACTACACGCCCGCGACGACGACGTTCCCGACCCTGACCCAGGCCGGCTCGATCACGATGTCGGCGACGAGCGCGGACGCCACGCACAAGAGCACCTGGACGCTCAGCTCGACGAACTACGTCAAGCGCTACTTCACCGTCACGAACAGCGCCACCCCGGTCACGTGGAGCGGCGGCAACGCGAACACGAAGTTCTTCTACGTCACCGGCGACATCCAGAACAGCGCGACGGAGGCGAACTTCGTCGTCGCCAAGGACACCGATCCGAGCGGCACCGGCTCCTGGAGCACGCTCGCCGCGACCGCCGACGCCGTCGGCCACGGCACGACCGCGACGAGTGGGATCAGCTCGCTGCAGTCGTCCGCGACGCAGTTCGCGCTCGGCGAGCCCGGCGGGCCCGACCACTTCAACCTGACGCCTGCGTCGACCACGGTCACCGCCGGCGCCTCGACGACGCTGACGATCACCGCCGTGAACTCGAGCAACCAGACGTTCACCGGCTACACCGGCGACAAGACGATCACGCTCGGCGGCGCGAACAACGCCCCGGACGGGACGGTTCCGACCGGTAGCGACAAGACCGCCGCCGACGTGAACTTCGGCACCGCGACGACCATCACGTTCACGAACGGCGTCGGCACGACCACGGTGAAGCTCTACAAGGCCGAGACCGCGCACCTGACCGCGACCGACGGCACGGTCAGCCAGGGCGCAACCGCCGACTGGACGGTCAACCCGCACGCGGCGACGCGGCTCGTGGTCACCGGCTCCGGCACGCAGACGGCCGGCAGCGCGCAGACGATCACCCTGACGGCGAAGGACGCGTGGGGCAACACCGACACGAACTACTCGGGCAACGAGTCGATCACCTTCAGCGGCGCCAACGACCCGCTCGAGACGTCGAACCATCCGACGGTCACCAACACGAGCGCGAGCGCCACGAACTTCGGCTCGGCGACGACGATCCACTTCGCCTCGGGCGTCAGCGACAACGACTCCAGCGGCAGCCGCTCGATGATCCTCTACAAGGCCGAGACGGCGAACATCGCCGCGGCCGACTCGACGAACGCGATCAGCGCCTCCACCGGCAGCGACCGGCTGACCGTCGTGGTCAGCGCCCACGCCGCCACCCGCCTCGTCGTCACCGGCTCGGGCACGCAGACCGCCGGCAGCGCCCAGACGATCACGCTCACCGCCAAGGACGCCTGGGGCAACACCGACACCGCCTTCAGCGGCGCGAAGAACATCGCCTTCAGCGGCGCCAGCGACCCGCTCGAGACCTCGAACCACCCGACCGTCACCAACACGAGCGCGAGCGCGGTCAACTTCGGCAGCACG
>DASSNM010000011.1:0-20155 GCA_035688025.1 Gaiellaceae bacterium
CGCGCGAACCACGCGTTCCACGACGTCGTCTACCGCGTCGCCGACCTGCCGCTCGTCGAGCAGCTCGCGAAGAGCGCGCGGCGGTCGTTCTCGGGCCCGGCCGTCTGGGCGCCCGGCGACCACTCGATCGACGGCCTCTACGCGAAGAACGCGGAGCAGCACCGGGCGATCCGGCAGGCGCTCGTCGCCGGCAGCGCCGCGGGCGCGCGGGCGCTCGCTCGGGAGCACGTGCTCTCGTCGTTCGTCCTGCTCGAGACGATCCTCGAGCAGGTCGGCTCGCACCCGCGCGACTGGAAGACCAGCCGCGCGCGCCGCTAGAGACGCCCGGAGGCGCTGAGTCCGGAGCCCGCGACGACCGCCGTCGCCGCTCCCGCCGCGCGGACGAGCCGGGCGCGCCGGACGCCGCTGCCGGCGAAGTTGCCGGAGAGGGCCTCGTAGCGGAGCGCCGGGCCGCGGTAGACGACCCGGCCGGCCGCGTCCCGCTCGACCACGCGCAGGTGGAGCGGCGGCAGGTGGCAGCGGCCGCCCGCGAAGCGGAGTACGAGCGTCCCGCCGCGGGCGAGCGCGAGCTGCAGGTCGCCGACCGGACAGCGCGGCAGGTACGAGGTCGAGGACGGGTGCAGCTGCACGAGGCGTGGCACCGGCGCCGGCGGACGCGCGGCGGCGGCGCGGGCAGGAGGCGGCGCGGGCTGCGAGCCGCCGCCGCCGCGCAGGCCCGTCCACGCGACGACCGCGACGAGCGCCGCCAGCGCCAGCACCAGGAGCCGGTCGAGCCGTTGTGGCATACTCGACACATAGTCGCTGCCTGACCTCATCGGATTCCTTCTCCCCGAGCCGACGGTCGGTTGCGCATGCCTGGCTAGGATCGCGCGGTGCCCGAGATGACCGAGATGGACCCGCTCTACCGCCCGCAGGGCGTCGAGGAGCGCTGGCAGCGCACGTGGGAGGAGGAGGGCCTCTACGACGCGGAGCCGGACCCGGCGCGCGAGTCATGGGTCTACTGCTTCCCGCCGCCGAACGTGACCGGGAACCTGCACATGGGCCACGCGCTCCAGCTCTCGCTCGGCGACGCGCTCGCCCGCCTGCGCCGGATGCAGGGGCTGAACGTGCTCGTGCAGGCGGGCTACGACCACGCGGGCATCTCGACGCAGAACGCGGTCGAGAAGCACCTCGCGAGCGAGGGGACGAGCCGCCGCGAGCTCGGCCGCGAGGCGTTCGAGAAGCGCGTCTGGGAGTGGCTGCACGAGTACGGCGGCACGATCGTCCACCAGTTCCGGCGGATGGGCGCCTCGATGGACTACCGGCGCATCCGCTTCACGATGGACGACGACTACGTGCGCGCGGTGATGCGCTTCTTCGTCCACCTGTACGAGCGCGGCTGGATCTACCGCGACAACCGGATCATCAACTGGTGCCCGCACCACGAGACCTCGCTCTCCGACCTCGAGCTCGAGGACGAGGAGACCGACGACACGCTCTCGACGATCCGCTACCCGCTCGCCGACGGCGACGGCTGGATCGCGATCGCGACCGTGTGTTCCGCGACGATCCCGGCGGACGTCGCCGTGGCCGTGCACCCCGACGACGAGCGCTACAGGCATCTGGTCGGCAAGGAGGCGATCGTGCCGTTCGTCGAGCGGCGCGTGCCGATCATCGCCGACGAGCGCGTCGAGCCCGACTTCGGCACCGGCGCGCTCAAGATCACGCCCGCGCACGACCCCATGGACTTCGCGATCGGCCGCGACCACGGCCTCCCGGAGCCGTCGACGATCGCGCCCGACGGCCGCATGAGCGACCTCGTCCCCGAGCTCGCCGGCCTGAGCCAGGCCGAGGCGGAGCAGCGGATCCTCGACTGGTGCCGCGAGCGCGACCTGCTCGAGAAGCGCGAGCACTACCGGCACGCCGTGCCGACCTGCGAGCGCTGCCACACGCGGATCGAGCCGATGATCTCGCTGCAGTGGTGGTGCTCGATGGCCGAGCTGAAGCTGCCGGCGATCCGCGCCCTGCGCGAGCGCGCGGTCGCGTTCCACCCGGAGTCGCAGCACCGCTTCGCCGTCTCCTCGCTCGAGGACGCGCCGGACTGGAACATCTCGCGGCAGATCTGGTGGGGCCACCAGCTCCCGGTCTGGTACTGCCCCGACGGCCACGTGACGGTCGCCGAGAGCGAGCCCGCCGCGTGCGGCGAGTGCGGCTCGGCCGAGCTGACGCGCGAGACGGACGTGCTCGACACGTGGTTCTCGTCCGCGCTCTGGCCGTTCGCGACGCTCGGCTGGCCGGACGACACCGAGTCGCTGCGCGCCTTCTACCCGGGCGACCTGCAGACGACCGCGCGCGAGATCATCCGCCTCTGGGAGAACCGGATGATCTTCTCCGGCCTCGAGCTGCTCGGCGAGATCCCCTTCCGCGACGTGATCATCCACTCGACCGTGCTCGCGCCCGACGGGCGGCGGATGTCGAAGTCGCTCGGCACCGGCATCGACCCGCTCGACGTGATCGACGAGCACGGCACCGACGCGACCCGCTACGGCCTGACGAAGATCTCGTCGGCGCAGGACGTCCGCTTCTCGTACAACGCGATCGAGGAGGGGCGCCGCCTCGCGAACAAGCTCTGGAACGCGAGCCGGCTGCTCCTGCAGACCGGCCCGACGGAGGCGGAGCTGCGGCCGCGCGAGCTCGAGGAGCGCTGGATCCTCGCCCGCATCGAGGCGACCCGGGCGGAGGTCGAGCGGCTGCTCGCGGAGTTCGACTTCGCGCACGTCGCCGACGCGCTCTACCACCTGATCTTCGACGACTTCTGCGACTGGTACCTCGAGGCGATCAAGCCGCGCCTCTACGCCGGCGACGGCGACGCGCAGGCGACCGCGCTCGCCGCGCTCGAGCGCGTCCTGAAGCTGCTCCATCCCGTGATGCCGCACGTGACCGAGGAGATCTGGTCGCACCTGCCGGACCGGGCGTCGCGGCTGATCGTCGCGCCGTGGCCGGAGCCGGACGACCGCTTCGACGCGGACGCCGGCGCGCTCGTGCGCGTGCAGGAGGCGGCCGAGCGGTTCCGCCGCAGCGGCGTCGCGACGAAGCTCGAGGGCGACGAGAAGCGGATCTTCGACGCCGTCGTCCGGCCCGACCGCGCGGGCGGCGGCAACGGGGACGTCGGGGCGGAGCGCGAGCGGCTGCGCGGCGAGATCGCGCGCGCCGAGACGATGCTCGCGAACGAGCGCTTCGTGGCGAAGGCGCCGCCCGAGGTGGTCGCGGCCGAGCGCGAGAAGCTGGAGCGCTACCGCCGTGAGCTCGACGCGATCGAGTAGCACCGCCTGGATCGCCGCGCTCTCCCCGTGGCCGCGCGACGGCTTCGGGACGGCGCGCATGCGCGAGCTGCTTGCCGCGCTCGGCGACCCGCAGCTGCGCTATCCGGCCATCCACGTCGTCGGCACGAACGGCAAGTCGACGACGACGCGCCTCACCGAGGCGCTGCTCGGCGGCGCGGGGCTTCGGGTCGGCGCGTACGTCTCGCCGCACGTCCGCGACTGGAGCGAGCGGATCCGGGTCGGCGGCGAGGAGGCGGACTTCGAGGCGGCGGTCGCGGCGGTGCGGCCCGCCGCCGAGCGGCTCGAGGCGACGCAGTTCGAGGCGCTGACCGCGGCGGCGCTGCACGCGTTCGCGGCCGCCGGGGTGGACGTCGCCGTGGTCGAGGCCGGGCTCGGCGGCCGGCACGACGCGACGAACGTCCTCCGCAGCGAGGTCGTCGTCCTGACGAGCGTCGCGCTCGACCACATGGAGCAGCTCGGCGACACGCGCGAGGCGATCGCCGCCGAGAAGCTCGCGGTCGTCCGCGAGGGCTCGCCGGTCGTGCTCTCGGAGCCGGAGTGGCGCGACGCGGCGCTCCGCGCGGGCGCGGGCCCGGTCGTCGTCACCGCGCGCTCGAACCTCGCGCTCGCGGTCGCCGCCGCCGAGACCTTCCTCGGCCGTCCGGTCGACCCGCACGCGGCCGAGGGCGTCGCGCTGCCGGGCCGCCTCGAGCGCCGCGGCGAGGCGCCGCTCGAGATCTGGGACGGCGCGCACAACCTCGCCGGCGTCGGCTGGCTGCTGCCGCGGCTGCCCGAGCCGCCCGGCGGCGAGTGGACGCTCGTCTGCTCGATCCTGCGCGACAAGCGGCCCGAGCTGATGCTCGAGGCCCTGTCCGTGCTGGGGCGCCGGCTCGTCGCGACCGAGTCCGCGAACGCGCGCTCCCTGCCGGCCGCCGAGCTCGCCGAGCTCGCCGGCGGACGCTTCGCAGCCGTCGAGGCGGTCGCCGACGCGCGCCTCGCTCGGGAGCGCGCGCTCGCGCTCGCGGGGGCCGGCGGGGCCGTGCTCGTCACGGGGTCCCTCTATCTTCTAGGGGAGCTTGCAGCGGTCGGTCACCCATAGCGCGGGGGAGAAGCTCTCGATCTTCGCCCTCGCCTTCGCCGTCCTCGCGGTCGTCGTCGGCGGCGCCTTCGCCGCGGGCTGGCTGATCGGCAGGATGCTGCTGTGAGCGGCTTCTTCTCGTCCGGGAGCTGGAACGTGATCCAGAACCTGCTCGTCTTCTTCGCGCTCGTCTTCTGGCTCTCGCTCGGCTACTGGGTGTACAAGGACGCGCGGCGGCGGATCGACGACCAGTGGCTCGTCGCGATGGCGACCGTCGTCGGGCTCGTGCCGCCGTACCTCGGCCCGTTCGTCTACATGCTCTTCCGGCCGCCCGAGTACCTCGAGGACGTGCGGGAGCGCGAGCTCGAGATCAAGGCGATGGAGGACCGGCTCGCAGCGTCGTCGCTGCGCTGTCCGGTCTGCCGCGCGGACGTCGACTCGAGCTTCCTCGTCTGCCCGGTCTGCACGACGAAGCTGAAGCAGGCGTGCGTGAAGTGCAACGCTCCCCTCGAGGCGGTCTGGCAGGTCTGCCCGTACTGCGAGACGCCGATCGAGCCCGCCGCGGTGGCTGCGCTGCCGGCGCGCCGGCCTCGCTAGAGTGGGCCGCCGATGGCCGTCGAGCAGACCCTGATCCTGATCAAGCCGGACGCCGTGCGTCGCCGTCTCGCCGCCGAGATCCTCGGCCGGATCGAGGCGCGCGGCTTCGCGATCCGCGCCGGCAAGCTGCTGACCGCGAGCCGCGAGCTCGGCGAGACCCACTACGCCGAGCACCGCGAGAAGCCGTTCTTCGGCGACCTCGTCGACTTCATCACCTCGGGGCCGACGTGGGCGCTCGTCGTCGAGGGCGAGGGCGCGATCGCGACGATGCGGAAGACGATCGGGGCGACGAACCCGGCCGAGGCGGCGCCGGGAACGATCCGCGGCGATCTCGCGATGTCGATGCCGGACAACCTCGTCCACGGCTCCGACTCGCCGGAGTCCGCCGAGCGCGAGATCGCGCTCTGGTTCTCCGCCGATGAGCTCGGCTGAGACCGACTCCGTCGCGGCGAACGTCGCGCAGTGGACGAAGGCGAACGCGGACCACACCGACGGCGCCGCCGCGCGGCAGTGGGCGGCCGAGGAGGTCTCGTGGGGCGTCTTCGGCGTGCCCGAGTCGGAGGTCGGCTGCCTCGGCGACGTGGCCGGGCTGGACGTTGTCGAGCTCGGCTGCGGCACGGCGTACGTGTCGGCGTGGCTGGCGCGGCGCGGGGCGCGTCCCGTCGGCGTCGACCCGACTCCGGCGCAGCTCGAGACGGCGCGGCGGTTGCAGGCCGAGACCGGGATCGAGTTCCCGCTCGTGCAGGCGCCCGGCGAGTCGGTGCCGCTGCCGGACGGCGCGTTCGACCTCGCCGTCTCGGAGTACGGCGCCTCGCTCTGGGCCGACCCGGAGCGGTGGGTGCCCGAGGCGGCGCGGCTGCTGCGTCCCGGCGGGCGGCTGATCTTCCTGACGAACTCGGTCGTCGCGTACCTCTGCTTCCCGGACACCGGGCCCGTGACGACGACGCTGCAGCGTCCGCTCTTCGAGATGGGCCGGATCCGGTGGCCCGGCGAGCAGGGCGTCGAGTACCACCTGCCGCACGGGCGCTGGATCGAGCTCTTGCGGCGCTGCGGCTTCGAGGTCGAGGCGCTGCACGAGCTGCGCGCGCCCGCGGACGCCGTGGATCCCGTCTACTACGACTACGTGTCGGTCGAGTGGGCGCGGCAGTGGCCGTGCGAGGAGCTCTGGGTGGCGCGGAAGGCGTGAGCGCGCCGCCCGCACCGCCGCTCCTGCTCGCGTCCACCTCGCCGCGACGCCGCGAGATCCTGACCCAGCTGCGGATCCCGTTCGACGTCGTCGCGCCCGAGTACGAGGAGACGGAGGAGGATCCGGTCGCGCACGCGGTCGGCAAGGCGCGCTCGGTGCTCGCTGTCGCCGCCGGGCGGCCGGTCGTCGGCTGCGACACGGAGGTGATCTGCGGCGGCCGCGTCTACGGGAAGGCGGAGAGCGCCGAGGCGGCCGCGGAGATGCTCGAGAGCCTCGCCGGGCGGACGCACGAGGTCGTCTCGGGGCTCGCGCTGCTCACGGACGCGTGGGAGGAGGTGCACAGCGAGACGACGCTCGTCACGTTCCGGCCGCTGACGCCGCGCGACGTCGGCCTCTACGTCGCGTCCGGCGAGTGGGAGGGCCGCGCCGGCGCGTACGCGATCCAGGGGTTCGGAGCCTCGCTCGTCGAGCGGGTCGAGGGCGACTACCTGAACGTCGTCGGGCTGCCGGCGGCGCTGCTCGTGCGTCTGCTCGCCGAGCGCTTCCCGGGCGTCTACGGCGTCGGCTGAGCGCCGTCGAGGCGGCGGTCCCGCGCGTGTCGATGCCGCGTGGCTCTACGCGTCGAGCTGGTCGCCGCATCGAGGCGTCCGGACGTCGGCGGCCGCCTCGCCGAGCGCCTCGCGTGGCTCCGCCGCCGCTACGGCGGCTGATCCTCCACCTCCGGGACATGGCCGAAACGGCCATGTCCCGGGGTCAGACCCCGGGACATGTCCCTTCGGGACATGGCCAGTCTCGTCGCCGGCCGCGGGCGCGGCCGGCGGCGGGCTGCGTCGACGAAGTCGGCGTAGCCGGCGTGGCGCTCGCTCGGCTCGGCGCCGAACGAGCGCGGGAGCCACTCGGCGTCGTGGAACGGCCGCGGCGGCTCCAGGCCGACGTGGGCCCGGTGGCTGCTCCAGCGCCACTCGTCGGCACGGCACATGCCCGCACGCTCCGGGTTCAGGTCGATGTACCGACCCGCCTCCACCGCATGCTCGAGGTCGGCGACGCGCTCGGAGTGGAAGCGGCCCTGGAACAGATGCCCGTCGAGCCCGTGGCGGACGTTGTACAGCTGCGCGTAGCGGCCGCCGAGCCACTGCATCCCCCGCGAGAGCGTCCCCGCCGGCACCTCGACGAGGAGATGGACGTGGTTCCCCATCAGGCACCAGGCGAGCACCCGCCAGCCGCGCTTCTCGCAGACCGCCGCCAGCAGCTCGAGGAAGTGGGCGCGGTCGACGTCGTCGTCGAAGATCGGCTGCCGCCGGTTGCCGCGCCACGTCAGATGGACGAAGCCGCCGGACTGGTCGCGAAGCGGACGGGGCACGCTTCGACCGTACGGCGGCAACCGTCACGTGTCCGTGCCGACAACGCAAAGAGCCGCACGCGGCGGCTCTCTGCAATCGGGGTGCCCAGATTCGAACTGGGGACCTCTCCGACCCGAACGGAGCGCGCTACCAGGCTGCGCCACACCCCGGACAGCGCCATAGGGTACCGGCAAATGACCGACGCGCTGGCAGCGATCGCCGCAGACTGGGAGCTCGTCCTCGGCGAGCCCTACGTCCAGGGCGCGGCCGGGTACACGACGCGCGCCGAACGTGCCGACGGAACCCCGGTCGTGCTGAAGCTGATCCACCCGCACCGCGAGTCGGAGCAGGAGGCGGACGCGCTCGAGCGCTGGGACGGGGACGGCGCCGTCCGGCTGCTCGCCCGCGACGACGCACGGCACGCGATCCTGCTCGAGCGCTGCGAGCCGGGCGAGCCGCTCGCGGCCGCCGCCGACGACCCGCTCGGCGTCCTGATCGAGCTGCTGCCCCGGCTCTGGAAGCCCGCCGACGGCTTCCGGACGCTCGCCGAGGAGGCGCGCCACTGGCTCGAGGACGGCGACCTCGCGCGGATGCCGCCCCACCCGTTCCGCGACGCCGCCGCCTCCCTCCTGCGCGAGCTCGCGCCGACCCAGGGCGAGCCGGTGCTCCTGCACCAGGACCTGCACGGCGACAACGTCCTCTCCGCGGAGCGCGAGCCGTGGCTCGTCATCGACCCGAAGCCGCTCGCAGGCGAGCGCGAGTTCCAGGTCGCGCCGATCGTCCGCAGCTTCGAGCTCGGCCACTCGAAGCGGGACGCCCTGTACCGGCTCGACCGGCTCTGCTCGGAGCTCGGCCTCGACCGCGAACGCGCCCGCGGCTGGACGATCGCCCAGACGATGGCCTGGTCGTACGAGAGCGACTTCATCGACACGCACCTCGAGACGGTCGGCTGGCTGCTGGAGGACGCATGAGCCTCCGCGGCGTCCTCTTCGACGTCGACTTCACGCTCGCCCGGCCGGGGCCGGAGCTCGGCCCGGCGGGCTACGTCCGCGCGGGCGAGCGTCACGGCCTGCACCTCGACGCGGAGCGCTACCCGGCCGCGCGCGACGCCGCGCTCGCCGACCTGCGCCGCCACCCGGAGTTCGAGCACGACGACGAGATCTGGTTCCGGTTCACGGAGCGGATCGTGCGCGGCATGGGCGGCGACGCCGACTCGGCCTACGCGTGCGCGGTCGAGATCACGCGCGGCTGGGAGCGGCACGAGAACTTCGAGCTCTACGAGGACGCGCTGCCCGCGCTCGCAGCGCTCCGCGGCGCCGGCCTCCGGATCGGCCTCGTCTCGAACTCCGCCCGCGACGTGCACGAGTTCGCCGTCCACCACGCGCTCGACATCGACGCCGGCATCAGCTCCTTCCACCACGGCAAGACGAAGCCGCACGCCTCGATCTTCCGCGCCGTCCTCGACCTGCTCGAGGTCGCCCCGGAGGAGGCCGCGATGGTCGGGGACACGATCGCCGACGACGTCGACGGCGCCCGCGCCCTCGGCATGCGGGCCGTCCTCCTCGACCGGGACGGCCGCCACCCGGAGTTCGAGCCGCGGATCGAGAACCTGCGCGAGCTTCCCGCCACGCTCGGGCTCGAGGTTTGACGCTCGCCGGATCCGGTAAGGCGGCGACCATGCGGATCGGGGCGCTCGCTGCGGCAACGGCACTGCTCGCCTTCGCGGCCGCCGGCTGCGGCGGCGGCGGCTCCGGCAGCGCCACGACGAGCGCCGGGACGACCGCGGCCGCCGGTGGGGGTGGCGGCAGCGGCTGCAACGGCACCGTCTCGATCGGCATGCTCGCGCCGATCACCGGCCCCGCCGCGTCGATCGGCTCCGACCAGCTCCACTGGGCGGAGTTCTTCGTCAAGCAGTGGAACGCGGACTCCTCGAACTCGCCGAAGCTGAAGATCGTCCAGGGCGACACGCAGCTCGACCCGTCGAAGGCGTCGACGGTCGCGCAGCAGTTCGCCTCCAACACGTCGGTCGTCGCCGTGATCGGGCCGGCCGGCTCCGACGAGGTGCAGGCGATCGCGCCGATCCTCAAGAAGGCCGGCTTCGCCTTCATCTCCGGCTCGGCGACGCGCGTCTCGCTCACCGACGGCTCGTACTCCGGCTACTTCTTCCGCGACGTGCCGAACGACGGCGTCCAGGGCCCGACGGACGCCGACTACATGATGTCCGACCTCGGCGTCGCCAAGGGCGACTCGGTCATGGTCGTCGACGACCAGGAGGCGTACTCGACCGGCCTCGCCGACATCGTCCAGCAGAAGCTGAAGGCGAAGGGCGTCACGGTCGACCGCGAGTCGGTGAGCCAGAAGGCGACCGACTTCTCGTCGCTGATCGCCAAGGTGGGCTCCTCGACGAAGGTCGTCTTCCTGCCGTTCCAGATCGCGTCCGAGGCGCAGCTCTTCGCCGACCAGCTGAAGGCGGCCGGCAAGTCGGCGGTCGTGTTCGGCTCGGACGGCACCTTCGACTCCTCGAAGTTCAAGGCGCCCGGCAACTACATCTCGTTCTTCGCCCCGGACGTGACGACGCTCGCCTCGGCGAAGACGACGGTCGCCGCCTTCCACAAGGACTATCCCGGCGCGACCAGCCCGTTCGGCGCGCCGAACTACGTCGCCGCCGAGACGCTCGCCCAGGCGATCTCGAGCGCGTGCAAGAACGGGAGCGCGACCCGCAGCAGCGTCCGCGAGGCGGTCGCGCAGACGAACATCGCCTCGACGCTCCTCGGCGCCCCGCTCGCGTTCACCCAGAACGGCGACGTCCAGGGCGCGAAGTTCCACATCTTCAAGATCCAGCCCGACGGCTCGTACAAGACCGTCCAGTAGCGGCGCCGCTTGCCCAGCGCAGGGCGCGGGCCTAGGCTGGATTCATGTCTGCCTGGATCGCCTGGGCGGTTGCGGCGGTGGCGCTGGCCGTCGGCGAGATCTTCACGCCGGGCCTCTTCTTCCTCGGGCCGGTCGCGCTCGCGGCCGTCGCCGCGGCGCTCGCGGCGGTCGCCGGGGCGGCCCTCTGGCTGCAGGCGCTCGTCTTCGTCCTCGGCTCGTTCGCGTCGCTCGGACTCCTCCGCCCGATCGCCAGGGCGCACCTGTCGATGCCGCGCGCGATCCGCACCGGCGCGGCCGCGCTCGAGGGAGCGTCCGCGGTCGTGCTGCGGCGCGTCGACGACCGGGGCGGGCTCGTGCGCATCGGCGGCGAGGAGTGGTCGGCGCGCGCGTACGTGCCGGAGGAGGCGTTCGAGCCGGGAGAGCAGGTCGAGGTCGTCCGGATCGAGGGCGCGACCGCCCTCGTCTATCGATAAAGGAGCTGAGCGGGATGGTTGGCCTGATCGTCGTCATCGTCGTCGCCGTCGTCGTGCTGGCGGTGCTCGCGCGCACCGTGCGGATCGTCCCGCAGGCGCGGGCGGGCGTGGTCGAGCGGCTCGGCCGCTACTCGCGCACGCTCTCGCCGGGGCTCGCGATCGTCGTCCCGTTCATCGACCGCGTCCGGCCGCTGCTCGACCTGCGCGAGCAGGTCGTCTCGTTCCCGCCGCAGCCGGTGATCACCGAGGACAACCTCGTCGTCAACATCGACTCGGTCATCTACTTCCAGGTCACCGACGCGAAGGCGGCCACCTACGAGATCGCGAACTACATCCAGGCGATCGAGCAGCTCACGGTGACGACGCTCCGCAACGTGATCGGCGGGATGGCGCTCGAGAAGACGCTCACCTCGCGCGACGAGATCAACGGCCAGCTGCGCGGCGTGCTCGACGAGGCGACCGGCAAGTGGGGGATCCGCGTCAACCGGGTCGAGCTGAAGGCGATCGACCCGCCTGCGTCGATCCAGGACTCGATGGAGAAGCAGATGCGCGCCGACCGCGACAAGCGCGCGGCGATCCTGCAGGCGGAGGGGCAGAAGCAGTCGGCGATCCTCACCGCCGAGGGCGAGAAGCAGGCGGCGGTGCTGCGCGCCGAGGGCGAGCGGCAGGCGACGATCCTCGCGGCCGAGGGCCAGGCCAAGGCGATCGAGACCGTCTTCCAGGCGATCCACGACGGCAAGCCGGACGCCGAGCTGCTCGCGTACCAGTACCTGCAGACCCTGCCGCTGATCGCGCGCGGCGAGGCGAACAAGGTCTGGATCGTGCCGAGCGACCTGCAGCAGGCCGTCGGGCGGATCGCCGGCGGGATCGCGGGCGCGGTCTCGCAGAACGGGCCCGAACCGGCGTAGAGCCTCTAGCAGCGCTCCTTGCGGCACGTCCGCAGCGTCGAGATCCGCGGCGCTGCGGCGTGGCCGCCCGGCCAGGCGATCCGGATCAGGAGCGACGCGGTGTCGTCGTCGTAGCGCAGCTCGCGGAGGTGGAAGTCCGAGTTCGCCTGGTGGACGAGCCAGTAGCGGCCGGCCGGCAGCCGCGTGACGTCGAGGCTCTGCCCCTCGTAGAACGCGGGATAGCGGTCGGTGTAGCCCGGTGACGCTCCCTCCTCGACGTAGCGCACCTGCGGCCGGTGCTGCTCGCAGTAGTCGGTGAAGTGCGGCGGGCCGCGGCGGACGCCCGGCGCGGCGCCGTAGTCGTCGGAGAGGCAGAAGCCCTGCTTGTGGTCGCGGGCGACGAGGTCGAGGCTGCCGGCCCGCCGCAGCTCGTAGCGGTCGAAGCCGACGAAGTGCCAGTGGAAGTGCGGCCAGGCGTTCTCGAAGAAGAGCTCGCCTCCGTCCTCGACGACGCGCGTCCAGCCGCCGGCGACGTCGAGCAGCTGCCGCGCGGGCATGACGCGCGAGTGGGGCGGCCGGTTCGCGCGCACGCGCAGGACGCCCGGGCCGCGGTTGTCGATCATCGACGTGAACCCGAGCAGCCAGCGCCGACCCTGGCGCATCAGCAGCAGGCCGCTGGGCGGCCGCTGGACGAGGTTCGGGTAGCGGACGCGGCCGGTCGGGACGACCTGCCAGTCGGTCGGCGCGCCGGCGCCGCGGGTGAGGTCGCCGGCGCCGTCGGCCGCGACCGTGTGCAGGGCGCCGTCGGCGGCGGTGAAGGCGAGCCGGGCGCCGTCGGGCGACCAGACCGGCCGCGAGGGGGCGGCGTCGGCGAGGGGCAGCGGCGTCTGCGTCGCGCCGTCGTCGACGACGAGCGACGTCGTGCCGTCCGCGGCCGTCTCGGTGTAGGCGAGCCGCCCCGACGGCGACCAGGCGAGGTCGCGGACGTCGAGCGGCGGCGTCGCCGGCGGCTCGGCGTCGAAGAGCTGCGCCTCGCTCCCGTCCGCGTTCGCGACGTAGACGGCGGGCGCGCCGTCGCGGTCGGAGACGAACGCGAGCCGCCGGCCCGCCGAGACCGCCGGGCTCCAGGCGTCCTCGGCGATCACCCGGGACGGGCCGCTCGGCAGGCGCAGCACCCGCAGCCGGCGCGCGCCGGCGAAGCGGGTCGAGTAGACGATCGCGTCGTTCCCGAGCCACGCGGGCGCGGCCTCCGCGGTGTTCGGCGTCCGGGTCAGCCGCCGTTCGCCGGTGCCGTCGGCGTTGGCGAGCCAGAGGTCGCCGCCGCGGACGAAGGCCACGAGCGTGCCGTCCGGCGAGAAGGCCGCCGTGTGCGCGCGGTCGAGCAGGCGCGAGCGGCGGCCGGCTGCGTCGAGCGCGACGATGCCGCCGCGCGACTCGACGAGCAGCCTCGGGGCGTGGGGTTCGTGGCCGGCCGGGGGCGCCGCCGCGGCGGCGATCACAGGGCGAGCTCCCGCCGCCAGGTCTCGGTGTGCTCTCCCAGCGCCGGCGCGGCGCCCTGCCTGCCGGTCCCGAGGTCGGCCGCGGCCTCCGCGAGGGTCGCGACCGGGCCGACGCAGACGTCCTCGCCGTCGAACAGGTCGAGCCAGTCGGCGAGCGGCCGCGCGGCGAAGAGCCCCGCCAGCTCCCCCGCGAGCGTCCGCTGGTCGGCGTCGTACTGGCGCTCCGCGAGCTCGGGCCGCTCGAGCAGCTCGACGAGCCGGCGGAAGAAGACGGGCTCCAGGGCGCCGACGGTGAGGTGGCGGCCGTCGGCGGTCGCGTAGATCCGGTAGCAGGCGAGGCCGCCGGTGAGCAGCCGCGGCACCGGGTCGCCGCCGAGCCGGTGCGCGGCCAGCCGGTGGGAGCCGTGCGTCATCGAGACGACGACATGCGTCCCGCGGCCGGTGCGCTCCCGCTCGAGCAGCGCGGCGAGGATCTGCGTCACCGCTCCGAGCGCGCCCGCGGCGAGGTCGGCGATCTGGAGCGGCGGCCAGGCGGGAGCCGTGTCCTCGAGGACGCCGGCCCAGCCGAGGTAGTTGAGGTCGTGCCCGGCGCGCTGCTCATGGCGGCCGCCGAGGCCGAAGCCGGTGATCGAGCAGTAGACCGTGCGGGCGGGCGCGTGCTCCGGGCCGATCCCGAGCCGCGAGGCGACGCCCGGCCGGAAGGACTCGAGCACGACGTCGGCGCGCGCGAGCAACCCCAGCGCGATCCCCGCGTCGCCCTTGAGGTCGACCACGACGGACTCTTTCCCCGCGGCGAGGGATTCATGCCACGCGGGCGCCGTCTCCCGCATCGGGTCGCCGCCCGGCTGCTCGACCTGGACGACGCGGGCGCCGAGGCCGAGGAGCTCCCGCGAGGCGAACGCGCCGGGCAGGTAGCGCGTGAAGTCGACGACGAGCAGGCCGGCCAGCGGTTGCATCGGCGGCGAACCTAGCACTACCCTTGGTCGGTCTTGGCGGAGCGCTCGGCAGCGGTGGAGGAGAAACGGCGCCAGATCCTCGACGCCGCCGTCCGGGTGTTCGCGCAGAAGGGCTTCCACACGAGCAGGGTCGGCGACATCGCCGAGGAGGCGGGGGTCGCCCACGGGCTCCTGTACCACTACTTCGACTCCAAGCACCACCTCCTGGAGACGGTCTTCCACGAGAACTGGGGCGTCCTGCTCGAGCGCATCCGCTCGGTCGAGGACACCGACGAGTCGGCCGCCGACCAGCTGCGGCACGTCGCGCTGATCATCCTCCGCACCTGGCGACACCAGCCCGACGTGGTGCGCGTCGTCGTCCGCGAGATCGCGCGCACCCCGGAGATCCACCAGCAGATCGCCGAGCTGGTCGAGCCGGTGGACACGATCCAGCGGATCATCGAGCGCGGGCAGGCCGAGGGCGAGTTCCGCGCCGATCTCGACGCGGAGTTCGCGGCGGCGATCTTCTACGGCGGCATCGACGCGATCCTCACCGGCTGGGTGCTCGGCACGCGGCCGGACGACGAGGCGTCTCGGGCCGAGGCCGAGCGGACGGTGAGCGAAGTGGTCGTCGCCGGCTTCGCGGCCGCGCCCGCCCGCACCGGCTGACCGAGACTTGCATCGCAAGGTACCGCGAGGTATCTTGCGACGCATGGCAGCGACCGACGACCAGCGGCGGAGCCAGCTCCTGCGCGGCGTGCTCGATCTCTGCCTGCTGGCGGTGATCGAGGACGACCCTGCCTACGGCTACGAGATGACCCGACGGCTGCGCGAGCGCGGACTCGCGACCGTCGGCGAAGGCTCGATCTATCCGCTGCTCGGCCGGCTCGAGCGCGACGGCCTGGTCGAGACGTACCGCGAGGCGTCGAACGGTGGGCCGCCGCGCAAGTACTACCGCGCGTCCGAGCGCGGCCGGCGGGCGCTCGCCGCCGGGCTCGCGGAGTGGCGTGCGGCCCGCGCTGCGGTCGACGCCGTCCTGGGCGAGACGGAGGTGAGGGCGTGAACGAGCTCGTGGCGGCCTGCCGGCGGGAGTGGCGCCGGCTGCGGGTGCCGGCCGAAGCGGCCGACGAGATGGCGGCCGAGCTCGAGGCGGATCTGGCGGACGCCGCCGCCGACGGGCTGACCGCCGCGGACGTGCTGGGCGGCGAGGCCGCCGACCCGCTCGCGTTCGCACGCGCCTGGGCGACCGAGCGGGGACTGGTCGCAACGCGGCCGCGCCGGCTGCCGCTCGCGCTCGGCGCCGCGGCCGTGCTCGCGGCGATCCTGACCGGCGTCGCGCTCCTCGCCGGCGGCCGGACGCCCCACGTCACTCGTACGCCCGACGTCGTCGGCCTCACGCGACAGGCGGCGGCGGGGCGCGCCGAGGCGGCGGGGCTGACGCTGCGGGTCGTACGCGGACAGGTGTCGAGCCCGGTCGCGTTCTCGGTCACGTCGCTGGGGGCGGCTGCCGTCGTCGGCCGTCGGCAACCGGGCCGCTCCCGCACCTTCGTCGTGGTTCCGGCGAGTGTGACGACGCTGTCGGGCGCGACCACGAGCACCACGACCTTCACGTACTCGCCCGGGTCCGTGGACGTCCTCGCGCAGCTTCCGGCGGCCGGCAGCCGCGTGAGCCGCGGCGGCGAGCTGCAGGTGCTGGTCGGGCCGTCCCTGCCCTAGCGCGCGCCGACGAGCTCGGCGAAGCGGGCGGCGCCGACGTTTCCGCCGGAGAGGACGACGCCGACCTCGCGGCCTGCCACGTCGAGCTTCCCGGTCAGGAGCGCCGCGATCCCGACCGCGCCGCTCGGCTCGACGACGAGCTTCATCCGGTCGAACAGGAACGCCATCGCGTCGACGATCTCGTCGTCGCTCACGGTCAGCGCCTCGTCGAGCAGCCGGCTGTTCACCTCGAAGGTCAGCCGGCCCGGCTCGACCGCTCCGAGCCCGTCGGCGATCGTGCGCGGCACCTCGACGCGGACGCGCTCTCCGGCCGCGAGCGAGCGGCGGTGGTCGTCGCCGGCCTCCGGCTCGACGCCGACGACGTGGATTCCGGGGAGGAGCGACTTCGCGATCGTGGCCGTCCCCGCCGCGAGTCCGCCGCCGCCGAGCGGCGCGACGAGCACGTCGAGCTGCGGTGCGTCCTCGAGCAGCTCGAGCGCGGCCGTGCCCTGGCCGGCCATGACGAGCGGGTCGTCGTAGGGGCGGACGAGCTCCAGGCCGCGCTCGGCGCCGAGCCGCTCGCCGATCTCCTCGCGGTCGTCCGTCCAGCGGTCGTAGGTGACGATCTCGGCGCCGTAGCCCCGCGTCGCCTCCAGCTTGGCGGTCGGCGAGTCCTCGGGCATGAGGATCGTCGCGCGCGTGCCGAGCAGCCGCGAGGCGAGCGCGACCGCCTGGGCGTGGTTCCCGGAGGAGAAGGCGAGCACGCCGCGGGCGAGCGTCTCCGGCGGCAGCGACGAGATCTTGTTGTAGGCGCCGCGGAACTTGAACGCGCCGCCGCGCTGGAAGCACTCCGCCTTGACGTGGACGCGGGCGCCGGTGCGCTCGTCGAGGGTGCGGGAGGTGAGCGTGGGGGTGCGGTGCGCGACCCCGGCGAGCCGGTCGGCGGCCGCGCGGACGTCGGCGGGGCCGATCACCGGCACGGATCCGCCCCGCGCGCGAACAGACCGAAGCCCCAGAGCTTGCCCCCGAACACGTAGTAGACGGTACGCGCCCGATCCGAGTCGGCGACGAGCGCCTGGTAGCCGTCGCAGGAGATCGGGATCGTCGTCCCCGTGAGCGCGCTCGCCTCGCCGGAGAAGATGCCGAGCGCGAGGCCGCGCGGCGCCGACCAGCCGGCGGGCGCCCAGACCGTGTAGGCGCCGGCGACCCGGCCGTGGTCGAGCTCGACGGCGAGCCCGTGCCGGTCGAACGGGCGGTAGGTGAAGTACCACGTGGGGCGGGCGCAGCCGCGGCAGACGCCGTGCGTCCGACCGAGCCGGCGAAGCACGGAGCCGGCGGGCTGTCCGAGTCGGATCCCGCCGAGCGAGCCTCCGGGGACGAGCGTCCCGTGCCGTGGCAGAGCGGCGGAGGCGCCGGCCGCGGTTGCCGCGAGCGCGACGAGGGCTGCGCAGACGGCTGCACGGGCCATATGCTCGCCAGTATGCCGCTGTGGGATTCCGTCGCCGACCTGCGCGTCCAGGTCGACGACTACGCGCTCCAGCGGCGCGAGCTCGCGACCGGAAGCGGCTGGACCCGGATCACGACCACGGTCGTGCTCGCGGGCGCGGGCGAGAGCGGCGCCGGCGAGGACGTCACCTACAACGGCGCGGCGCACGACCACATGCCCGCCGACGTCGCGCTCGCCGGGACGTGGACACTCGACGAGTTCTCACGCCATCTCGACGAGCAGGAGCTCTGGCGCGGCGAGCCCGACAAGACGTCCGAGGACCACCGGCGCTGGGCCTTCGAGAGCGCCGCGCTCGATCTCGCGCTCCGCCAGAACGGGCTCGGCCTCGGCGAGGCGCTCGGCCGCGAGGAGCGGCCCGTGCGCTTCGTCGTCTCGACCCGGGCCGCGATCGAGCCGTGGCTCGAGCTCGCGCCCGCGCTCGAGTTCAAGCTCGACGTCGAGGAGGACTGGACGCGCGAGCTGATGGCGCGGCTGCACGCACTCGATCGCGTCCGCGTCGTCGACCTGAAGGCGTACTACCGCGGCACGAGCGTCGATCTCGCGCCGGATCCCGAGCTCTATCGCGCGGTCGCCGAGTCCTTGCCCGAGGCGCTGATCGAGGATCCGTGGCTCGAGGACGGCTGCCGCGAGGCGCTCGCCGGCGCCGAGGACAGGCTGAGCTTCGACGCGCCCGTACACTCGCTCGCCGACCTCGGCGGGCTGCCGCTCGCGCCGCGCTGGCTGAACGTGAAGCCGTCGCGCTTCGGCACGGTGCGCGGACTGCTCGAGACGGTCGACGCGTGCGAGGAGCGTGGGATCCGCATGTACGGCGGCGGCCAGTACGAGCTCGGGCCGGGACGCGCCCAGATCCAGCGACTCGCGGGTGTCTTCTACGCGGACGGTCCGAACGACGTAGCCCCGTCCGTCTACAACGAGGGCGGCCCGCGGCCGGGGCTGCCGCAGAGCCCGCTGCCGGCGCGGGAGGGGACGGGCTTCTGAACCTGTTCGACGACGAACCGCGTCGCTTCGGCGGCGACTTCGGCGCGACGCTCTGGGGCGGGACGCTCTACGAGCTCGCCCCCGGGAAGTCGTCGCCGTACCACTGGCAGATGGGCGAGGAGGAGTGCTGCATCGTGATCGCCGGGACGCCCACCCTGCGGACGCCCGACGGTGAGCGCGTGCTCCGACCCTGGGACGTCGCCTGGTTCGTCCGCGGGCCCGCCGGAGCGCACGGGCTGCGCAACGACGGCGACGAGGCCGCGCGGGTCGTGTTCTTCTCGACCGTCTCCGATCCGGAGCTCGCGGTCTACCCGGACGAGGGCAAGGTCGGCGTGATCGCCGGCCACACGAACCCGAACGTCGAGACGATCCGCGGCTGGGTGGACGTCCAGTGAACCTCCGCGACGCCGAGCTGCAGCCTCACGTCGACGAGCCCGGGTTCCGCCACCGGGCCACGTCGATCCGCAAGCCGCTCGGCGGCGAGCTGATCGGCGCCTCGCTCTACGAGTTCGACCCGGGCGACCAGCTCTGGCCCTACCACTGGCATCGCAACAACGAGGAGTGACTGGTCGTCGTCGGCGGCACACCGACGCTTCGGACGCCGGAGGGCGAGCGCGAGCTGCGCCCCGGCGACGTCGTCGGCTTCCCCGAGGGCGAGGCCGGCGCGCACACGCTCTACAACCGCGGCGAGGGCCCCGCTCGAGTCGCGTTCTTCTCCACCTTGCAGTACGGGTCGAGCGCGTACCCGGACAGCGGCAAGGTCAGCGCCATCGGCAACGTCTTCCGGCTCGCCGACGCCGTCGACTACTGGGACGGCGAGCACCGCAGCTGACCCGGGCGACACGCAGTCGTCGTGAACTCGCCACGCTCACGTGATCCGCGGCTGTGTACACCTACATCTACATCTACATCCACCTCCGGCGGACATGAGCAGACGCACGCAGATCACCCTCTCCGACCGGCAGCATGCGTTCCTCATGAGCGAGTCGGAGCGCACGGGGCTGCCGCTGGCGGAGCTCGTCCGGCGCGCGCTCGACACGGTGTATCGACCGCGCCTGCGCGAACGGGTCCGCGGCTTCGAGTTCAGCGTCGGCATCTGGGAGCGGCCCGACGCGGCCGTCGTCGGCCGACGGCCGCATCGACGGCGGATCGGCGGCTAGGAGCGGAACGCGTTCTCGCCGGTCAGCGCCTTGCCGACCGACAGCGTGTGCACCTCGTGGGTGCCTTCGTACGTGAGCACCGACTCGAGGTTGTTCATGTGCCTGATCACCGGATACTCGAGCGTGATCCCGTTGCCGCCGAGGATGCTGCGCGCCGTCCGCGCGACTTCGAGCGCGCCGCGCACGTTGCCCATCTTCCCCATCGACACGTGCTCGGGCCGGAGCGTCCCCTCGTCCTTCATCCGGCCGAGGTGGAGCGCGACGAGCGTGCCGCGGTTGACCTCGAGCGCCATCTCGGCGAGCTTCTGCTGGGTCAGCTGGTAGCCCGCGATCGGCTTGCCGAAGACGACCCGCTCCTTCGCGTAGTCGATCGCCGCCTCCAGGCAGGCACGTCCGGCTCCGACGGCGCCCCAGACGATCCCGTAGCGCGCCTCGTTGAGGCAGGAGAGCGGCCCGCGCAGCGTCGCGATCTCCGGGAACCGGTTCTCCTCGGGCACGCGCACGTCGCGCAGGACGAGCTCGGACGTGACCGAGGCGCGCAGCGAGAGCTTGCGCTTCATCTCGGGCGCCTCGAAGCCGGGGGTGTCCTTCTCGACGAGGAAGCCGTTGATCGCGCCGTCCTCCGTGCGCGCCCACACGGTCGCGAC
>DASSNM010000080.1:0-2907 GCA_035688025.1 Gaiellaceae bacterium
TCGAGGAACGGCCCGTACGCCCACTCCTCGCTCGAGGCCTGCCAGCCGACGCCCGTGACGGGGCGGTCGAGCCAGATGCGGCCGCCGATGTATGCGAGCAGCGTTCGGTGCGCGTAGCTCTCGACACCGGTGTCCGCAGTCTTCTCGCGAAGGCCGATGAACTCGGCGAAGCGCTCGATCGTGTCGGCGCGCATCGTCGCCGTCCCCGCCGTGACGAGGAGCGTGACGCCGACCAGCGCGAGCGCTCGGCGGCCGCGAAGAGCGGAGAGCGCGCGAACGCCGAGGAGCACCGCCGCGAGCGCGAGCCAGAGGCCGAGCACGGCCGTCATCGCGCCGGAGAGGACGACGCCGAGCGCGCCCGTGAAGAGCGCGACGACCGACCAGCGCCGGCCGGCCGGCCGGCCGTCCCCGAGCGCGACGCCGAGCGAGCCGACGACCAGCGCCGCACCGGAGAGCGCGGCGAGGTCGTGGATCCCGACAAAGGACGGCTCCCGCTGCCCGGGCCGTTTGCCCTCGAACTCGGCCACGATCCCGAGGAACTGCAGGAGCCCCCACGCGGTCGCGGCGACGCTCCAGGCGACGAAGGCGCGGACGACCGGGACGAGGTCGACGGCGGAGCGGACGAGCAGCACGGTCGCGGGCAGGAGCGTCGCGTACCAGCCGAACTTCGCGAGGCTGATCGCGTGGCGGGTGAGGTCGTAGTCCTCGCCGAGGAGCGACGGCGTCGCGAGTGAGAGCGCGCAGACGAGGAGGAAGGCGGCGGCGAGGCCGAGGACGACCCGCGCGCGCACGAGCGGCTGCCAGCTCTCACGGCGGCTCCGGAGCGCGGCTGCGACGAGGACGCATGCGATCGCCGCGTCGGCGAGGGTCACGTCGACCGACGTCGACCCGACTCCGACCGAGGCGCTCGGCTGGTACGTGGCGTGGAGGAAGAGGAACGGGACGGCGGCCGCGAGGACGAGCGCCTCGCGGGACGGCCTGCGCGTAGGTGCCGGCTCGGGTGTGGGAGCCGCGTGCGCCCGGGGGAGCAGGTCGGCCGTCACGCGGCGGACTGTAGCGAGGGGTCTGGACCGCGGCTGGTGTCCGACTTAAAGTCGGACACCATGCCCCTACACTGACTTTCCACGATGGCTCCGAGCGTCTTCCGGCGCCGGTCTGCGACCGCAGCCGGGCTCTACCTCTCGGTCGCCCTCGGCATTCTCGGGACGATCGTCGCCGCGCGGATGCTCGGCCTCGCCGACTTCGGGCGCTTCGCGACCGTGATGGCCGTCGTCGGGCTCGCGCAGACGCTGCTCGACCTGACCGTCGAGGAGAGCCTCACGAAGTTCGGGTTCAGGTACGTCGCCGCCGAGGACTGGGGGAAGCTCCACCGCCTGTTCCGCCGCGCGCTCGAGGTCAAGCTCGTCGGCGGCGCGCTCGCGACGCTCGTGATCCTCGCGATCGCGCCGTTCGCGGACACGCTGTTCGGGACGGAGGGGCTCGCGGCGCCGATGGCCGCCGCGGCGGCCATCCCGCTCTTCGCCGCCCCCGAGAACGTCTCCGCGAGCGCGCTCCTCCTACGCGGCCGCTACGACCTCCGCGGCGGCCTGCTCTCGGTGACGATGGGCATCCGGCTGCTCGCGATCGTCGTCGGCGCCTCGATCGGCCTCACGGCGACGCTCGGCGCCCTCGCGGTCGGCCAGCTCCTCGCGACCGCGATCGTCGGCACCGCAGGGGCCTCGGCGCTGCGGCGGTTCCCCCGCGGCGAGCTTCGCGCTCTCGGCGCCGACCGGCGCGAGATCTTCTCCTTCGTCGTCCAGTCGAGCGTGGCGACCGGCGTCATCTCGCTCCGCTCGGCGCTGACGCCCGTCCTGCTCGGCATCGTCGCCGGCACGACCCAGGTCGGCTACTACCGCGTGGCGCTGGCGCCGCAGAGCGGCTTCTCGGCGGCGAGCGCGCCGGTGCGCCTCGTGCTCCTCACCGAGCAGACGCGCGACTGGGAGCACGGCCGCGAGGGGAACGTCCTGCGCGGTCTGCGGAGCTACACGCTGGCGGCGCTCGGCGTCGCGGCGGTCGCGGTGCCGGTCTTCCTCGTCGCGATGCCGTGGCTCGTCCGCGTCGTGTTCGGGTCGGAGTACCTCCCGGCCGTCGCCGCCGCCCGGATCGTCCTCGTCGCCGCCGCGATCCAGCTCGTCCTCGGCTGGTCGAAGTCGCTGCCCGTGACGGTCGGCCGGCCCCATTTGCGGATCGTCACGCACGGGATCGAGACGCTCGTGCTGCTGCCCCTCGTCGTCGTGTTCGGCGACCTGTGGGGCGTCACGGGGGCAGCGGTCGCGTTCCTCGTCTCGACGCTCGTGTTCGCCGCGACGTGGGCCGTCGTCCTCGTGCGCCTGCGGGCGGAGCTTCGCGCGGCGGGCCGCGTCGGCGCCCCGAGGGCGGCCTCCCCGTGAAGGTCGTCGTCGTCACCGGCATCTGGCCGCCCGACGTCGGTGGGCCGGCGAGCCACGCCCCTGCGCTCGCCGACGCGCTCGTCGAGGCGGGGCACACCGTCGAGGTCGTGACGACCGCAGACGGGCCGCCGGAGTCGCGGCGGTACCCCGTGCGGTGGGTGGCGCGCGACCGTCCGGCCGCGCTCCGCCATCTCGCCGTCGTGCGCGAGGTGCGCCGCGCGGCGCGCGGCGCCGACCGTGTCTACGCGACGACGATGGTGCGCCGCGCGGCGCTCGGCGCCGCGCTCGCACGGCGTCCGCTCGTCGTCAAGCTCGTCGCCGACGAGGCGTACGAGCGCGAGCGCCGCGCCGGACGGTTCGGCGGGACGCTCGAGCACTTCCAGGCGGAGCGGGGCGGGATGCGCACCCGGCTCCTGCGCGCGACGAGGACGGCGGCCCTTCGCCGCGCGCGTCGTGTCCTCGTCCCGAGCGCCTACCT
>DASSNM010000081.1:0-15778 GCA_035688025.1 Gaiellaceae bacterium
CGTCCTCGTCGAGAGCCGTCTCGTCGGCGGCGAGTGCTCCTACTTCGCGTGCATGCCGACGAAGACGCTGCTGCGCGCGACCGAGCTGTCGGCGTCGCTCGACCGCGCTCCCGGCCTCGCGCCGGAGCGGCCCGCCCCGGAGGGCGTCTGGTCGTGGCGCGACTGGATGACGAGCGACTGGTCGGACGAGGGACAACTCCACTACCTCGACGACTGGAACTGCCGGCTCGTGCGCGGAGCCGGCCGCGTCATGCGGCCCGGCATGGTCGAGGCCGCCGGCGAGGAGATCCCGTACGACCGGCTCGTCGTCGCGACCGGCTCGCGGCCGTTCGTGCCGCCGCTCGACGGGCTCGAGGACGTCGAGTACTGGACGAATCGCGAGGCGACGGCGACGCACGAGATCCCGGCGAGCCTGGTCGTGCTCGGCGGCGGCCCGGTCGGCGCCGAGCTGGCGCAGTTCTTCGGGCGGATGGGCTCGAAGGTGACGATCGTCGAGCGCGGCGAGCGGCTCCTCGGCCGCGTCCACGGCGACGCCGGCGAGCTCATGGCGGACGTCTTCCGCGAGGACGGGATCGACGTGCGGCTCGGCGTCGGCGCCGAGCGCGTCGAGGCGGGCATCCGCGTCCACCTCTCGGACGGCTCGGCGGTCGACTGCGAGCGGCTGCTCGTCGCCGCCGGGCGGCAGCCGAACGTCGAGGAGCTCGGGCTCGAGCAGCTCGGCGTGACGCTCACGCGCCGCGGGATCGAGGTGGACGAGCGGCTGCGCGCCGCGGAGGGCGTCTGGGCGCTCGGCGACTGCACGGGCGTCGCGCAGTTCACGCACGTCGGCAAGTACCAGGCGCGCGTGGCCGCTGCGGACATGGCCGGACGGGACGCGAAGGCCGACTACCGCGCGATCCCGGCCGGGATCTTCACCGACCCCGAGGTCGGGACGGTGGGGCGGACCGACGGCGACGGCCTGGTCTCGGCGCGGCTCGAGCTCTCGTCGGTGCCCCGGCTCTCGACCTACGAGAAGCCGGCGCGCGACGGCTTCATCCGCCTCTTCGCCGACCCGGCCGAGCGGGTGCTCGTCGGTGCGGTCTGCGTCGGCCCGCAGGCGGCGGAGTGGCTCGGCCAGCTGACCCTGGCCGTGCGCGCCGCGGTGCCGGTCGAGACGCTGCTCGACACGATCCAGCCGTACCCGACCTTCTCGGAGGGCGTGTTCTTCGCCGTCCGCGAGCTTGTGGACGCACTCGCCGGGTCCTAGACTTTCGTCATGGCCGGCGTGGCCGTCCGTGCGCTCGCGGTCGCGACGCTCGTCGTCGCCGCATCCGGCTGCGCCGGCTCGGGACGCGAGGCGCGCACGGCGCCGGCGCCGCCGGTCTCCGCCCTGACCGCGCCCGCGCCCGCGCTGCTGCGGCGGCTGATCGCGCTGGAGACCGGAATGCCGGTGAAGGGCTCGCGCACGAGCGGGGTCGACCAGATCTGCCTCACGCGGGTCGGCGGCAAGCAGAAGACGTGCTCGGCCGCCGAGACCGCGAAGGCGGCGCGGCAGTTCCGCGCCTGGCAGGCCGCGCTCCGGCCGGCGCTCGGCGAGACGCCCGAGACGATCGCGGCCCTCCGCCTCGCCGGCGGCCGCCGCATCGTCCTGGTCGCGTGGTGGACCCGCACCGGGGCGCTCTGCCTCGAGACCGGCGACGCGTCCACGAGCGGCGGAACCTCCGGGGCGTTCGGGCCCTGCCTCGGCGCGGCGGCGCGCGCATCCGGCCAGAAGCAGAGCCCGTCCTACGCGTGCGACGCGATCTGCCTCCACTCGTCGCACACCCGCTCCGGCTACCTGCTCGCCGGGACGGTCGCCCCGAGCGCGACCGCGCTCGCCGTCACCGACTCGCGCGGCGCCACGACGACGTACCCGCTGACCGGGCCGCGCGTCCCGCACGGGAGCTCCCGCGTCTTCATGGCCTCGCTCAGCGCCCACGACTGGCGGCGGCTCTCGCTGCGGCGCGGCTCGACCGTTCTCGCGTCGCGGATCATGCCCCGGGCGCAGGCCGCGATCGAGGACTGCGAGGAGCAGTACGGCGACCACGGCGCGAAGCTCGAGGGCTGCATGAGCGCCGCGACAGGATCGACCTTCCCTCCCTAGAATCCAGGGGCGATGCTCGGCGAGCTGATCACCGCGATCGTCACGCCGTTCGCCGAGGACGGCAGCGTCGACCTCGACGCGTTCCGCGAGCTGGCGGGCTTCGTCGTCGACTCCGGCTCCGACGGGCTCGTCGTCTGCGGCACGACCGGCGAGAGCCCGACGCTCTCCGACGAGGAGAAGCTCGCGCTGTTCGCCGCGGCGCTCGAGACCGTCGGCGACCGCGCGACCGTGATCGCCGGCACCGGCACCTACTCGACCGCGCACTCCGTCCACCTCACCGAGCGGGCGCACGAGCTCGGCGTCGACGCGTTCCTCGTCGTCACGCCGTACTACAACAAGCCGCCGCAGCGGGCGATCGTCCGCCACGTCGAGGAGATCGCGGCGGTCACCGACAAGCCGGTCGTCTACTACAACATCCCCTCCCGCGTCGTCGTCAACGTCGAGCCGGCGACCATGGCGCACCTGGCGGAGATCGACAACGTCGTCGCGGTCAAGCAGGCACACGACGACCTCGATGAGGCGCGGTTCATCGCGCAGGAGACGCGGCTCGACCTCTACTCCGGCGACGACCCGATCACGCTCGACTTCCTCGAGCTCGGCGGCGTCGGCGTCGTCTCGGTCACCGGCCACCTCTGGGGCGACCGGATCAAGGAGATGATCCGCCGCCACCGCGACGGCGACGCCGAGGGCGCGCGCGCGATCCACGAGGAGCTGCGGCCGTCGTACGAGCTCCTGAAGGTGCAGACGAACCCGATCCCGATCAAGGCGGCGCTCGAGCTGACCGGCCACGGAACGGCCCGCTACCGCCTGCCGATGGTCGAGCCGACGGCCGAGGAGCTCGCCCGGATCCGCGGCTGTCTCGAGCGCGCCGGCCTGCTCGCCGCCGCGTCGGCCTAGCGCGGCCCTACACTCCCTGCCCATGGGCGTCTGCCGCATCATCCCGCTCGGCGGCCTCGGCGAGGTCGGCAAGAACATGACCGTCTACGAGGCGGACGGCTCGATCGTCGTCGTCGACGCCGGGCTGGCGTTCCCGCGCGACGAGCATCTCGGCGTCGACCTCGTGCTCCCCGACTTCGGCTACCTCCGCGAGCGCGAGGAGATGATCCGCGCCGTCGTCCTCACGCACGGCCATGAGGACCACGTCGGCTCGCTGCCGTACCTGATGCGCGAGGTGCGCGTCCCGGTCGTGATCGCGACCCGGCTGACGCTCGCGCTCGTCAAGTCGAAGCTCGACGAGCACGGCCTCCTGCGCGAGGCCGACCTGCGGGAGATGGCGCCGGGCGACGACCCCGTCCAGCTCGGCCCGTTCCGGATCGAGCTCGTCCGGATGGCGCACTCGATCCCCGACGCGGCCGCGGTCGTCCTCGAGACGCCCGGCGGGCTCTGCGTCCACACCGGCGACTACAAGCTCGACCACACGCCCGTCGACGGCCAGCGCACCGACGTCGGCCGGCTCGCGGAGATCGGCAACCGAGGCGTCGACCTGCTGCTCGGCGACTCGACGAACGCCGAGCGGGCGGGCGTCACCGAGTCCGAGCGCGTCGTCGGCGAGGCGTTCCGGCAGATCATCCCGCACCGCAGCGGCCGCATCCTCGTCTCCTCGTTCGCCTCGAACGTCCACCGGATGCAGCAGGCCGCGGACGTCGCCGTCTCGTGCGGCCGCAAGGTCGCGTTCGTCGGCCGCTCGATGCGCAAGAACGCGAACATCGCCCGCAACCTCGGCTACATGGACGTGCCGGAGGACGCGATCATGCGTCCGCACGAGCTCGCGGAGCTGCCGCCGCACGAGCAGCTGATCCTCTGCACCGGCAGCCAGGGCGAGCCGATGTCCGCGATGACGCGGATCGCGTACAACGACCACCCGTCCGTCTCGGTCGAGCGCGGCGACACGGTGATCATCTCGGCGAAGCCGATCCCGGGGAACGAGCTGCGCGTCCACGACGCGATCAACCGGCTCGCGAAGATGGGCGCGGAGGTGCTGCACGAGGACAACGCGCCCGTGCACGTCTCCGGCCACGGCCGCGCCGAGGAGCTGCGGACGATCATCGGCCTGCTGCGCCCGAGGGCGGTGATGCCGATGCACGGCGAGTTCCGGATGCTGGCCGCGCACGCGCAGCTCGCGCGCGAGGGCGGCGTGCCGGAGGAGCGGATCATCCTGGCCGAGAACGGCAGCGTCGTCGAGCTCGACTCGGAGCGCGGCCCGCGGATCGTCGACCACGTCCAGGCGGGCGTCACGTTCGTGGACGGGCTCGGCGTCGGGGACGTGCACGACGTCGCGCTCCGCGACCGGCGGCGGCTCGCCGAGGACGGCGTCCTGATCGTCGTCGCGACGCTCGCCTCCCAGAACGGCGGCGGGCTGACCGCGGCGCCCGAGCTGATCGCCCGCGGCTTCGGCGAGGCGGCGGAGCCGCTGCTGGACGAGCTGCGCGCGGAGGCGTCGCGGGTGCTCGAGGAGCTGCTCGGCGACGACGTCACCGAGATCAAGCTGCTGCAGGAGCACCTCCACGACGCGCTCGGAGGCGTCGTCTACGACCGCACGCGCCGCCGCCCGATGGTGCTGCCGGTCATCGTCGAGGTCTAGGTGCCTCATGTCCGAGCCGCTGCTGAGCCCGCAGCCGTCGTGGCAGGACGTGCTCGAGGACTGCGCCGCGGAGCGGACGACGGCGCTCCGGCTCTGTCGCCAGCTGCGCGCCTGCGAGATCGCGGCGATCGCGTTCTGCCGGCTGCTCGAGCGCTGGGCGCGCGGTGACGCGCAGCCGCCGACCGCGGGCGGCCGCCAGGCGGCGCTGCGGCGGGCGGCCGACCGCGTCGAGACGGCGCTGAGCGGGCTCGAGGAGCCGCTGAAGCGCTACCTGCTCGAGCTGGAGGCGGATGCGCTCGAGGGCCGCTCCTGGTACACGGGCCCCGGCCACGGCGAGCTCGTCGACTGGGAGCCGGTGCTGACGCGGGCGGGCGTCCGCGTCGCGCCGGAGCGGGTCGCGCAGGCGTATCTCGAGCTCGCCGTGCTCGTCCGCGCGCTCGAGGGGCTGACCGCCGCGGCGCGGATGGCGGCGCCGCCGGAGCGCGGCTCCCTCTGGGCGGGGCTCTTCGACCTGCGCGAGAACCTGCTCGGCCGCGCGCTCGACGACCTGCGCGCGCTCGCGAACTAGCGCTAGTCGTCCTCGACGGGCTCGCCGTCGAAGTACTCGAGCGTCTCGATCCGGCCCATGACGCCGACGCCGCGCCAGAAGATCTTGCGCGAGCGCGGATACCAGACGACGTCGTTCGCCTCGCGCGTCCCGTACACGAGCATCGTCACGCCGTCCTCCCCGGCGCGGAACGAGTGCGAGACCCGCGTCCCCGGCGGCCGCGCGACGAGGTGGCCCGGCCGGAGCGGGATCTCCCTCGGCTCGGCGTCCCAGGGCAGCGGCCGGGGAGAGGGGAGGAGCTCGAGCGTCGCGCCGCCCTCGAGGACGACGAAGACCTCCTCCTCTTCGGAGTGGCAGTGCGGCACGACGCCGCGGCGGCCCGGCGCGATCGTCTCGTAGTGGAGGCCGGCGCGCAGCGAGCGCTCCATCGTCGCGAGCGGGGCGGTCACCGTGCGGTCCTCCCAGCGGTCGAGCTCGACCTCGTCGACGTTGACGATGTTCTCGGGCCGCGGCGCCGGCTCGCCGACCTCGAGCGGCGGCCCGGCGGCCTCCACGTCCCACGGGTCGTCGTCCCTGCCTTCCGCCCAGGGCCGGCCGATGCGGATCGCGCGCGAGCGCGGCAGCCAGCCGATCTCGGTCGGGTGCCGCGTGCCGAAGACCAGGAGCTCGAGCCCGTCCGGGCCGGCGACGAACGTGTGCTCCAGCTCGTCCGGCCGGTGGATCACGCAGTCGAGTGGCCGCACCTCGTGCACCTGCCCGTCCTGCCACGCGAGCCCGGAGCCCGCGAGGACGAAGTACAGCTCCTCGGACACGCTGTGGGAGTGCGGCGGCGTCGGCAGCTTGCCCGGCGCGACGCGGACGCGGTTGACGCCGACGCCGCGGCAGCCGGCGGCGTCGCCCAGCGCCTGCCACTCCGCGTCCATCTCGCCTCTGGCGAGACGGCGCGAGGGGACGTCGTCCCAGTGCGCGACGGTCACCCCGCCAGTCTGTCAGCTGCGGGGATCCGTCTCCTCGGCCACGTCGGCGGGCGTCCCTTCCCGCTTCCGGACGATCTCGTAATCCGCCTGCGCGTGGACGACCTCCTCGAGCTCCGGGATCTCGTGACCGGGCGCGACGAGGAAGAGCCGCGCGTCGGCCCGCACCCGCTCGTAGAGCTCGACCGGGACCTCGAACTGCATCGTGCAGGCGCCGTCCGCGCACTCGCACACGACCGTCATCCGCTCGCCCTCGTTGTCGAACCGCTCCGTGAGCTTCTGGATCTGCTCGTTCACCTCGCGGAAGATCGCCTCGTTCATGCCGGCCCGCCGTGCGTGCTCGCTCATGCGCGGCTTCTCGGATCCCGCTCGCGTGCGACCGCGCCGGCGACGCCCTGCTTCCGCACGACTGCGTAGCCGGTGTCGTCGAGCGCGACCTCGGCGTCGCCCTCGTGGCCGGGTACGACGATGAAGTGCGTCGCCTCGTCGCGGACGCGCTCGTACTCGCCGAGCGAGAGCAGCACGACCTCGCGGCAGCGGGTGTCGGCGCACTCGCACACGAACGGATAGCGCTCCATCGGCGCCTGCAGGCGGTCGGTCGCCTCGCGGATGCGCTCGTTCGCGTCGCGGAACGTGCTCTCGTTCTCCGCGCGGCGCTCTTCCTGCGACGGCATGGGAAGGGTCTCTCCGCAGCCGGCGGCGTGAAACGACGCCGCCGGCTGGGCGGCCGACTCCGACGTGGCGTCCCGGTCGGGGACGCCATCCGGACCCGCGTCACGTCGGGGTCGATCGTCTAGGCTCGGCCCGTGGCTCCGCGGCTCGCCGTCGTCGGCTCGATCAACCTCGATCTCGTCGCCCGCGCCGAGCGGCTGCCACGGCCGGGGGAGACGGTCACCGGCGCCACGTTCGCGCGCGTCCCCGGCGGCAAGGGCGCGAACCAGGCCGTCGCGGCGGCGCGGCTCGGGGCCGAGGTGTCGCTCGTCGGCTGCGTCGGCTCGGACGAGTTCGCCGACGAGGCGCTCGCCGGCCTGCGCGAGGCGGGCGTGTCGCTCGACGGCGTCCGGCGCGCGGAGGGGCCGACCGGGGTCGCGCTCGTGACGGTCGACGCGGCGGGCGAGAACGAGATCGTGGTCGCGCCCGGCGCGAACCTGGCGCTCCGCCCGGAGGACGTCGCGCTGCCGGACGTGGACGGGGTGCTCGCGCAGCAGGAGGTGCCGCAGGCGGTCGTCGAGCGGGCCGCCGAGCTGGCGCGCGGCCGCTTCTTCCTGAACGCCGCGCCGGCGAGGCACGAGACGCCGGAGGCGGATCTCACCATCGTCAACCGCTACGAGCTCGAGGCGCTCTCCGGCTGGCGCGGGCTCGTCTGCCTGACGCTCGGCGCCGAGGGCGCGGTGCTGCTCGAGGAGGGGGAGGAGGTCGCACGGGCGGAGCCGCCGCCGGTCGAGGCTGTGGACGGCACGGCGGCCGGCGACGCGTTCGCCGCCTGTCTCGTCGTCTCGCTGCTCGAAGGCCGCGCGCGGGACGAGGCGCTCCGGCGCGCGTGCGCGGCGGGCGCGCTTGCCGCGTCGCGCTTCGGCGCCCAGACGTCCCTGCCGACCGCCGAGGAGGTGGACGCGCTCCTGTGACGACGCCGATCGTCGTCGACTGCGATCCCGGCCACGACGACGCGATGGCGATCCTGCTCGCGCTCGCGTCGCCGGAGGTCGAGCTGGTCGGGATCACGACCGTCGCGGGCAACCAGACGCTCGACAAGACGACGCGGAACGCGCTCGCCGTGCTCGAGATCGCCGGCCGGACGGACGTGCCGGTCGCCGCGGGCGCCGACCGGCCGCTGCGGCGCGAGCTCCGCACCGCGCCGCACGTCCACGGCGAGTCGGGGCTCGACGGCCCGGAGCTGCCCGAGCTCTCCGCCCGGGCCGTCGACGCGCACGCCGCCGACGCGCTGGCGGCCTGGATCGAGCCCGGCGTCGTGCTCGTCCCGACGGGGCCGCTGACGAACGTCGCGCTCCTGCTCGAACGGCATCCGGACGTGCGGGAGCGGCTCGACGCGATCGTCTGGATGGGGGGCTCGATCACGGGCGGCAACGTCACGCCGGCCGCGGAGTTCAACGCCTTCGTCGACCCCGAGGCGGCGGCCGGTGTGTTCGCGAGCGGGATCCCGCTGACGATGGTCGGCCTCGACGTCACCCACAAGGCGCTGTTCACGCGCGACGACGCCGAGCGTCTGCGGCCGGCCGGGCGCGCGGGCAGGTTCGTCGCCGAGCTCTCCGACTTCTTCCAGCTCTTCCACGACCGGGTCTACGGCGGCGGCGGCGCGCCCATCCACGACGCGATGGCGGTCGCGCACGTGATCGACCCGACGCTGATGGAGACGCGGCGCGTGAACGTCGAGGTCGAGACGGCCTCCCGGTTCTGCGACGGCCGCACGGTCGTCGACGTGCGCGGCGTCAGCGGCCGCGAGCCGAACTGCGAGGTCGGCGTCGACGTCGACGCGGGGCGGTTCCTCGAGCTCCTGATCTCGCGGATCGCGAGCCTGCCGTGATCGCGTTCGCCTGCGTCGCGCCGCACGGCGACGTCGAGGAGACGCCGGAGCTGCTCGCGGCGATGGAGGAGCTCGGCCGCCGCTGCGAGCGCGCGGCGGTGGAGACGGCGGTCGTCGTCACGCCGCACAACGTCCACGTCGAGGGCCACTTCGCGGTCGTCACCGCCGGCCACGTCGGCGAGGCGGAGACGGACCGCGACCTCGCGCTCGCGATCCTCGCCGCGCTGCGCGACGACGGGCTGCCCGCGGTCGGCGTCTCGTACGGCGGCAACGTGCCGGCGGAGGCGCAACTGCCGATGGACTGGGGCACGGAGGTCCCGCTCCGCTGGCTGCGAGCGCCGAAGCTCGTCGTCGTCGCCCCGGCCCGCGACCTGTCGCTCGAGGAGCACGTCCGCGCCGGCGCCGCGCTCGCCCGCGCCACCGAACCAAGTAACAGACTGTTACAAAGTCGGCGGGTCGCGCTGGTCGCGAGCGCCGACCACGGGCACGCGCACGACGTGGACGGGCCGTACGGCTTCGACCCTGCCGCCGCCGTCTACGATGCGCTCGTCCAGGACCTGCTCGGGCGCGCGCCGCTCGACTTCACGCCGCTCGGCGC
The DNA here is from genome assembly GCA_035688025.1 of Gaiellaceae bacterium. Lineage (GTDB taxonomy): Bacteria > Actinomycetota > Thermoleophilia > Gaiellales > Gaiellaceae > Palsa-739. The sequence continues at coordinate 9,365 of DASSNM010000081.1, forward strand.
CGTCGTCGACGCGGCGAAGGCGGACTCGCTCTGGCAGCTGCTCGTCCTCCAGGGCGCGGTGGGGGAGCAGGCGCACGCCGAGGTGCTCGCCTATGCGGCGCCGACCTACTACGGCATGCTCGTCGCCGAGGTCGTGCCCTCCTAGGAGGAACGCCCAGCCGCCGCGCGAATGACGGCGCATGCCGCCGCGCAAGCGGAAGACGAAGCTGCGCCCCAAGCTGCCGAGCCGTGTCCGCAAGAAGCGGCCGGCGAAGACGCGCTCGCGCCAGCAGCATCCGGAGCTCTGGGGCCTCGCGGCGATCGCGCTCGGGGTCTTCCTCGGCAGCGTCCTCTACGCCGGCTGGAACGGCGGCTACGTCGGCCGCTGGCTCGCCGACGGGCTCGACGCCGTCATCGGGGCCGCCGCCTACACGATGCCGGTCGCGCTCGTGGTGCTCGGCATCCTCACCGTCGCGAAGAGCGCGCTCGTGGACGTGCGCCCGTTCCGCACCGGCCTCGCGGTCGTCGCGTTCGGCCTGATGACGACGCTCGGCCGCGACCAGGGCGGCTACTTCGGCTCGCTGCTCGGCGGCGCCTTCGGCGTCGCGATCGGCGCGACCGGCTCGACGATCCTCGGCGTCCTGCTCCTGCTCGTCGGCTCACTGCTCCTCTCGGGCGCGTCGCTCGGCGCGATCCTCCGTCGCTCCGGCCGCACCGCCCGCCACGTCGCGGAGCGCGCCCGCGAGCGCCGCCCGCGCCCGGCCGCCGACGAGGGCTGGCTGGAGATCGACGAGCCGCTGCCCGCCCCGATCCCGCTCGCGTCGCGCCGCAAGCCGCCGGTGGACGGGGAGGAGGCCTATCCGGACGTCGTCGGCGACGAGCATCCCGCGGCGCCCGTGCTCGCGCCGTCGCCGCTCGTGCACGCGGAGCCCGCCCCGCTGATCGCGCAGCAGGAGCCGCTCGTGCAGGATCCGCCGACGCTCTTCGACGAGCTGACCGCCGAGCACGCCGAGTACCGGCTTCCGGACGCCGGCGTCCTCCACGTCTCGCCGGAGAAGGCCGGCTCCTCGGCCGAGACCTCGGCGCGCGTCGCCGAGCTGCTCGTGCAGACGCTCGCGCACTTCGGCGTCGACGCGAACGTGATCGGCCAGATCTCCGGCCCGCGCGTCACCCGCTACGAGCTGCAGCTCGCGCCCGGAACGAAGGTCGCGAAGGTCGCGGCGCTCAAGGACGACCTCTCGTACGCGCTCGCGACGACCGAGATCCGCATCCTCGCGCCGATCCCGGGCAAGCAGGCGGTCGGCGTCGAGCTGCCGAACCTGTCGCCGAACCTCGTCACGCTCGGGGACATCTTCGAGTCGCTGCCCGCGACCGCGAGCCCGCTCTCGGTCTGGCTCGGCAAGGACATCTCCGGCGCCGCCGTCTGGACCGACCTGGCGCGGATGCCGCACCTGCTGATCGCCGGCACGACCGGCTCGGGCAAGTCGGGCTGCATCAACGCGATCCTGACCTCGGTGCTGCTGCGCGCGACGCCGGACGAGGCGCGGATGATCCTGATCGACCCGAAACGGATCGAGCTCAACCACTACGAGTCGGTGCCGCACCTGCTGACCCCGGTCGTCTCGAGCCCGAAGGAGGCGAGCGCCGTCCTCGCCAACTGCGTCGCCGAGATGGAGCGCCGCTACGAGCGGCTCGCGACCGTCCGCGCGCGCAACCTGAACGAGGCGAATCGCGCGTTCCGGCAGCGCGGCGAGCAGACGATGCCGTACGTGCTCGTCGTCATCGACGAGCTCGCCGACCTGATGATGATCGCGCCGCAGGCGGTCGAGGACGCCGTCATCCGGCTGGCGCAGAAGTCGCGCGCCGTCGGCATCCACCTCGTGCTCGCGACGCAGAGACCGTCGGTGGACGTGATCACCGGCATGATCAAGGCGAACGTGCCGTCGCGGATCGCGTTCGCGGTCTCCTCGCAGACGGACTCGCGCGTGATCCTCGACCAGGGCGGCGCCGAGTCGCTGCTCGGGCAGGGCGACATGCTCTTCAAGCCGCTCGGCACCTCGCGGCTGCAGCGCGTCCAGGGCGCGTACGTCTCCGAGGAGGAGATCGCGCTCGTCGTCGAGCAGACGCGCCAGCGCGAGCAGGAGCTCGACGAGAGCTACCTCGAGCTGCCCGAGGTCTTCGCCTCGGACGAGGACTCCGGCGACGAGCACGGCGAGTTCGACCCGGACGACGACCCGCTGCTCGACAAGGCGATCGAGATCGTCGTCCAGACCCAGACCGCATCCGTCTCGCTCCTGCAGCGCCGCCTCCGCGTCGGCTACACGCGGGCCGGCCGCCTCGTCGACATGCTCGAGCGCCGCGGCATCATCAGCGGCTACGAGGGCTCGAAGCCGCGCCGCGTGCTCGTCGACGAGACGCAGTACCACGCATATCTCGCCGACTCCGCGTAGCGCTTAGGTCCGCGCTGATCGGCGACAGCGGGCGCGCGTCTCCAAGGTCATCTTGATCCGGCGCGCAACCTCCTCGGCGTCCTCGTCGACCTCGAAGTCCCACACCCTGATCACCGACCACCCGAGCGTCCGAAGCTCGTGATCGACATGGCGATCACGAGCTTGATTGCGCGCGATCTTCGCATCCCAGTAGGGGCCGCTTCTGCCTTGCCAGTACCGACTCGGGTGGCCGTGCCAGAACGCGCCGTCCACGAAAACCGCGACTCGAGTGCGACCAAACGCAAGATCGGGTTTTCCCGGAAGGTTTGCCCGGTGGCAGCGCCAACCGCGAACCCCGAGCGCGAAGAGCGCTCGCCGTAGCTTCAACTCCGGGCCGGTGTCGCGTCCGCGCACGCGCGCCATGACCCGGCTGCGCGTCTCTGGGCCGTAAGTGTCCGGCAGGTGCTACTCCTCGTCAGTCTGGACAGTTGCGGGCTCGCCTGCGAAGTCTTGCAGGCGATCCGCGGCAAGTGCCTCGAGTCGCTTCGACTGAACGAGGAGGGTAGTCCGAAGTCCCTTCGAGACAACGCGCTCCGAGATAAGGCGAGCAAGGCTCGCGATCGTCTGGGCACGACGAGCTATTCGCACATCCGGGTGAGATCTGTCCTCGAAGAGGTCGTCTGGAACGATCCGGGCCCGAAACGATGCGGGAAGGGCGACTTGCGGCCCGGGCGCGATCTCTCCTTCGTTGAGGACCGCACCGAACCTGGAGTTCGCAAGCGCTTGGACGAACACGGCGTACTCGGCGGCGTCCACCGCGGCCTTCCGCTCAGGCGGTGCAAGCGCCTGAATCTCGAACATCGGCCAAACCTCGATCTCCAGCACCTCGAATGGGTCGAGGACAAACTTCGCGACCGCGTCGGACCGGCGACCGGTCAGATGCCGACCGATCCGCGTGCTGAGGCTCTCGCGCGTTTGACCGACGTAGATCGGCTCGCCGTCGTAGTCGTAGAACGCATACACGCCGCATCGCGCGCCGCCGATTCGGCGTCCCTGCGAGTCGGGAGTGCGGAGGAACTCGGTGATCCGTTCCCGGATCTTCCGTACCTCGGCGGGCGGATCTGTCCTAGGCAACCGCGGCGCCCTCCTCGGAGGGTAGGCCGCGATCGACGAGCGGCCTGAGGTACGACCGCGCGATCCAGGCGACCACCGGAACACACACCGCGTCGCCGAACCCGAACAGCGCTTGGTTCGTCCGAGCATCCCCAAGGTCATAATCGGGAGCGCCCTGCAAGCGGGCGTACTCGCGCGGCGTCATCCAACGCACTCGCACTTCTCCGCGTCCAGCCTCGACGAGAGCCTGCTTGCTCGACCCGCCGCGGGCCGTGCGGAGGCATCCGCTGATCCCATCGGCGCGAATCTCCCACACCGCGCGCCCGTTGCGCGTCCGCCGATATGCCGTCGCCCAGACCCGCCCGCCGCTGCTTCGCAGGGCTTCGAGCCGCGTTGTCTGAATGCGGCTCAGCGAATCGACGAAAGAGGCAACGCGGGCCGGTCCCCACCAGCGCGGATCATCGAAGGCGAGCCTTTCCACCACGTCGGCCAGCGTCGGCGCCGCAGAGAGCGGAAGGCGAAGCGGCGCGGCCTGCAAGGCAAGCTCGGGGTTGGCAGCGACGAAAGACCCGATCCACGCCGGGCGGACTTCGGTCGGCTGCCAGTCGCCCGACTCCGGCATCGTCTGCACTGAGCCAACGATGAAGAGACGGGGACGGCTCTGCGGCACGAAACGCCGAGCGTCGGCAACGAAGAGATCACAGACGTACCCAAGCCGGTTGAGCTCGCGGATGACAGCCCGGAGATCGGCGCCGCCATTCGACGTCGCCAACGAGGGAACGTTCTCGAGGAGACAGACGGCGGGGCGGCGATCTTCCATCTCTTCGAGAACCCTCGCGAACTCCCAGAACATGCTCGACTGTCCTCCGTGAAGGCCTCTGCGGTTTCCCGCAAGCGAGATGTCAGTGCAAGGAAACGACGCAGTCGCAAGGGCGACCGCAGGAACATCGTCGCCACGAACATCCCGGATGTCGGACAACACGAAGTCGTCCGGTCCGAAATGCGCGACGTAGAGATCGCGCTTGGCTTCGCTGACGTCGTTCGCCCAGACAACTGCGAAGCCAGCTCGTTCGATGGCCATTCGGACAAGACCGATCCCGGCGAAGAACTCGGCTGCCCGCGGGCCGCTATGCGAGGTAGGCATGTCGTCTCTCCTCGTTTGTACGACGTTGCGGGGCCGGACTCGGAGAGAGTACGCAACGCAGCGGACGCACCGTCTATCTCGCTACACGGCGTGCGGCCTAGAGCAGCCGCCGCACCCAGTCCGGCACCTCGCCGAGCGTCTCGAGCTCCTTGAACGCGTGCGCGTACGGCCCGAGCCGCCGCGCGACCGCGAACGCGTCGCGGGCGTCGGCGTCGCCCCACGGCTCGAGATACGCGTCGCGGAGCCGCTCCTCGGGCGTGCCGTCGGCCAGGTGGGCGACCGTCACGAAGAAGGTGAGGAACGGATGCGACACGCACGAGTCGCCCCAGTCGAGGATGCGGCGCCCGTAGACGTTGTTCCCGTGCAGGTCGTCGTGCTGGATCGTCTCCGCGATGCCGGCCGCGGCGAGCTCGACCGCGAGCGCGGGCACGTCCTCGCGTGGCACGAGGCCCGGGATCGCCGCGAGCAGCCGCTCGTGGAGCTCCGGGAAGCGCGCGAGCCCGCGGTCGGGGACGCCCGCGGCGAGATGCGCCGCCGCGTGCGCGGTCTCGCCTCGCTGGAGCTCGGCGTACGCGGCGAGGACGGGCGGCCACGGCGCGGGGCCGCCGCCGATGCCGAGCGGCGTCCCGGCGTCCGCGAGCAGCAGCCAGGAGCGCCCCTCGTCCCAGCCGAGCACCTCGGGGAGGACGTCCGGGCGGCGGGACGCCAGCGCCGCCGTCAGCCGCGGCTCGAAGGCCTGCGCGGGCGCGCAGGACTTGAACCAGGCCGCGCCGCCGCCGGCGAGCGGGATCCGCCACACGCTCGCCCACGGCATCGCGCTCTCGAGCACGGGCGGGCCGGCGGGTGCGACGAGGCCGGCCAGCCAGGCCTCCGCGGCGGGGTCGAAAGACTGCGGCAAAACCATCTAGAAGCCATCCAGAGAACGGTCTAGTATCGCGTGCTGACCATAAGGACCCGGGTCTGGGTCAGTCAGCAACGGAGGAGGAGGGCAAGACAGTGAGGTCAAGGACACGCCTGCTGGCGGTGCTCGCGGCGGCGGCTGCGGTCGCGCTGGCCGTGCTCGTCGCCGGCGGTTCCGCGGCGACCGGGCCGGCGGGGCACGCCAAGGCGCAGAGCGCGCCGCCGAAGATCGGTCTCGTCACCGACATCGGCGGCCTGAACGATCGCTCGTTCAACCATCTCGCGTATCTCGGCCTGCAGCAGGCCAACAAGAAGCTCGGCGTGCCGATCCGCGTGCTCGAGTCGAAGTCGAACGCGGACTACGTGCCGAACATGGCCTCGCTCGCGCAGCAGGGCTACAGCCTCGTGATCGGCGTCGGCTTCCTGATGCACGACTCGATCCGCCAGGTGGCGAAGAAGTTCCCGAACACGAAGTTCATGATCATCGACGACGCCTGGTCGAAGGGCGACCCGAAGAACCTCGAGGGCACGCTCTTCCGCGAGCAGGAGGCCGGCTATCTCGTCGGCTACCTCGCCGGGCTGCTCGAGAAGGGCGCGAAGACGGTGAGCTCGGTCGGCGGCCAGAAGATCCCGCCGGTCGACCGCTACATCGCCGGCTTCCAGGCGGGCGCGAAGGCCGCCAACCCGGACATCACGACCCTGAACGGCTACTCGCAGGACTTCGTGGCCCAGGACAAGTGCAAGAACCTGGCGCTGCAGCAGATCGGCCAGGGCTCGAAGGTCGTCTTCCAGGTCGCCGGCGGCTGCGGCCTCGGCGCGCTCGACGCGGCGAAGCAGAAGCACGTCTGG
>DASSNM010000064.1:0-12143 GCA_035688025.1 Gaiellaceae bacterium
GTCTTCATCCTCTGCATGGTCATCCTCGGCGGGATGGGGAACATCTGGGGCGTCATCTTCGGCGCCTGCTTCCTCGCCTACCTGAACCAGGAGGGCCTCTCGAACGTCGGCGCCTGGATCAACGACCACTTCCACTCGAACATCCAGGTGCCGAACTACGAGTTCGGGATCTACGGCGTGATCATCGTCCTCGTCATGCTCTTCCGGCCGGAGGGGCTGATCCCGAGCCAGCGCCGCGCCGCCGAGCTGCACGAGGGCGTCCACGACGAGCCGCTCTACGACGTCCAGCAGGGCGGCGGCGTGCCGGAGGCGGCGGCATGAGCGACGCGCTCCTGCAGACGCACTCGGTGCGCAAGGAGTTCGGCGGCCTGGTCGCCAACCAGGACGTCGACTTCACCGTGCCCGCGGGCGGGATCGTCAGCCTCATCGGCCCGAACGGCGCCGGCAAGACGACCTTCTTCAACATGCTCACCGGCGTCTACAAGCCGACCGCCGGCCGCATCGTCTTCGCCGGCGAGGACCTGACCGGCAAGCCGCCGCACGCCTTCACGCAGCGCGGCATCGGCCGCACCTTCCAGAACATCCGCCTCTTCCAGAACATGACCGCGCTCGAGAACGTGCTCGTCGGGATGCACTCGCGGCTGAAGGGGAACCTCTTCGAGGCGCTCCTGCGCACCCCGCGCGTGCGCCGCGAGGAGATCGAGGCCCGCGACCGGGCGCGCGAGCTGCTCGAGTTCTCCGGCCTGCGCCGGAAGGACGAGGTGATCGGCCGCAACCTCTCGTACGGCGACCAGCGCCGGCTCGAGGTGGCGCGGGCGCTCGCGACGGGGCCGAAGCTGCTCCTGCTCGACGAGCCGACCGCCGGCATGAACCCGCAGGAGACGGCCGAGTTCACGCAGTTCGTCGGCCGCCTGCGCGGCGAGCAGGGCCTCTCGGTGCTGCTGATCGAGCACGACATGCGCGTCGTCATGGGCATCTCCGACCGCGTCACCGTGCTCGACTACGGCGAGAAGATCGCGGAGGGGACGCCGGCGGAGATCCAGAAGGACGAGCGCGTGATCGAGGCGTACCTCGGCTCGGCGGCGGTGCACGCATGAGCGCGACCGCGACCGGCGACGTCCTGCTCCAGGTCGACGCGATCGAGACCTTCTACGGCTCGATCCAGGCGCTCAAGGGCGTCTCGATCGAGGTGCGGCGCGGCGAGATCGTCACCCTGATCGGCGCGAACGGCGCCGGCAAGTCGACGACGCTGCGCTCGATCAACGGCCTCAACCATCCGCGCCGCGGCCGGATCTCGTTCGAGGGCCGCGAGATCACGACGACGCCCGCGCACGAGGTCGTCAAGCTCGGGATCGCGCAGTCGCCCGAGGGGCGGCGGCTGTTCCCGCGCATGACGGTCACCGAGAACCTCGAGATGGGCGCGTTCCAGCGCGCCGACCGGACCGCGCTGCGCGAGGACATGGACCGCGTCTTCACGCTCTTCCCGCGGCTCGCCGAGCGGCGCGGCCAGAAGGCGGGGACGATGTCCGGCGGCGAGCAGCAGATGTGCGCGATCGGGCGGGCGCTGATGGCGCGGCCGACGCTGCTGATGCTCGACGAGCCCTCGATGGGGCTGGCGCCGATCTTCGTCGACCGCATCTTCGAGACGATCGTCGAGGTGAACAAGCAGGGCACCTCGATCCTGCTCGTCGAGCAGAACGCGCTGATGGCGCTGAACGTCGCGAACCGCGGCTACGTCCTCGAGACCGGCACCGTCGCGCTCGCCGACGACGCGAAGGCCCTCGCGCAGAACGAGCAGGTGCGCAAGGCCTACCTCGGCGAGACGTAGCCCGGCCCGAACGGCCATGTCCCGGGACCAGGTCCGGGGACATGGCCCGTCTGGACACGAGCGCCCACCACGACTGCGGTCGCCGGGCGGCCGGCGAGAGCGGCCTGTCCGCTTCGGACATGTCCCGGGACCAGGTCCGGGGACATGTCCGCAAGCGCCTAGTCGGCCGCGCCGCCGACGCGCAGCGGGAAGTACGGCGGCGCAAGCAGGAAGCCGATCCGCGCCTCGCCGCCGGCGCGGCCGCGGGCGAGCTCGAGGGCGGCGCCGACGCTCTGCACGGGCACGAAGCCGAGCTGCCGGGCGGCGGCTGCGTCGCGGGCTCCCGCCACGAACACCGCGCCGAGCCGGCCGAGCGCAGGCTGGCAGCCGTTCCAGTCGCGGAAGGGGAGCAGGGGGTGGACGGTGCGGCCGGCGCGGTACTCCTCGAGCGCCCGCGGGTCCCTCGCCGCCGCCCGCTCGGCGTCGGCGAGCTCCTGCGGGTCGCGGCCGAAGCGGGTCGCGTGGAAGAACGCCCGGTACGGCTGCTGCGTCGGGTGGGCGAAGTGGCGGACGAAGCGGTTCGCGAGGATGGCGACGCCGCCGTCCACGATCGGGAACGCGTCCCGCCAGAGCCGGAGCGCGAGCCCGAGCCCGAGGTACGCGGCGAGCAGCGGGTTCGGCCGCTCGCGCGGCAGGTACGGCGTCGTGCTCGGCACGCCGACCACGAGCGCGTCGAGCGGCGCCGCCAGCTCCGTCCGCCGCTGCTCGACGGCGCGCAGCAGCGCCTCCGCGTGCGCGGTCGACGGCGGACCGGCGAACGCGCCGGCCGCGGACAGCTCCGTCGGCAGGGAGCGCAGCACGCGGCGGCGGACCGCGTCCGGGAGGGTGGCGAACCCGAAGCGGAGCGGCGAGCGGACGATCCGCTCGAGCGCGTCCGGGTCGTACGGGTAGCCGCGAAGGAGGCCGCTGACGAACGGGTGGTTGAGCACGACCGAGACGCCGAGCAGCGGCACGCGCCGTGCGAGCGCGCGTTCGAGCCGCGTCGCCACCTGCCAGCCCTGCGACGCCGCCGTCTCGAGCAGCGAGTACGCGCCCGCGGTGCGGAGCGGCTCGGCCCCGGACGCGGCGAGGAGCGCGGCCGGGCCGCCGTGGAGGACGGTCTCGGCCGCGGTCACGGAGACGACGAGGTCGGTCTCGGCGAGCGCCGGATGGACGCGGAGCGCCGGCGCCGTGTCCTCGTCGACCGGGACGAGCCCCGGATCCTCGACGTCGTGGACGACGACGTTGCCGTGGAAGCGGCGCGCCAGCTCGCGCGTCACCAGGCCCTCGAGGTCGCGCGGGGCGGTGCGGCGCGCGAGCCCGCAGGCGACGAGGATCGTCTGGTAGCCGGTCGCGACGCCGACGCGCTCCAGCTCGTCCACGACCGCGCCGATCGCGAGCTGGCGCGGGTCCGCCGCCACGCCGGGGATCGGCAGCGCCGGCGGCTCGACGACGATCGTCGCCCGCCGCGCCCCGCGCGCGAGCTCCTCGAGCGTCGGCCCGTCGAGCGGGAAGCGGAGCGCGTCGCGGACGGCCGCGGCGACGTCGGCGCCGCGCTCGGGCGGCGGCGGCGGGCGGAGCACGACCGCGTCCTCGGGCGCGGCGGCGATGACGAGGCCCGTGCCCGAGAGGAGAGGGACGCGCGGCACGCGCGGATTCTCGCAGCGCCGCTGCGGCTTCCTACCGATGTGACTCGTGATGCGATCTTCGAACGTCCCCTCATGTCCGGAGACGACGACCGCCGCGAGCCCCTGCTGCCGGCGCTCGCCGCCGCAGTCGCGGCAGTCGTCGCCCCCGGCGTCGCGGTCTGCTCTGCGGGGGGCCGCACCTCATACCGCACGTGACCGTGATCGAGGACGGCGGCGGCTCTCCTCTCCGCCGCCGTCGTCCTCCCACCCGCGCAATAGACTCGGAGCGATGTCTCCGAAGACGCTGACCGGCGCCGAGCTCGACCTCAACGACGCCCCGGCACGCGACTGCGAGCTGTTCCTCGTCGACGGCAACAACCTCGCCTACCGGGCGTTCTTCGCGCTGCCGGAGGAGCTCGCGACGAGCGAGGGCTTCCCCACCGGCGCGCTCCTCGGCTTCACGAACATGCTCTTCAAGCTCCTCTCCGACTACCGGCCGAAGGGCGTCGCCGTCGCCTGGGACACGAAGCCGGTGCACCGCGCCGCGGTCGCGGAGTCGGTCGAGGTCGTCTACAAGGAGGGGCGGCGGCCGATGCCGGACCTGCTGCGCGAGCAGTTCCCGCACTTCCGGCCGATCGTCGAGGCGTTCGGCTACCGCAACCTCGAGTTCGAGGGCTGGGAGGCGGACGACGTGATCGCGACGCTCGCGACGCGCGCCAACGAGGCCGGGATCAGGACGTGCGTCGTCTCGACCGACCGCGACGCGTTCCAGCTCGTCTCGGAGAACGTCTCGCTGATGATGACCCCGCGCGGCGTCTCGGACGTCCAGGTCTACACGCCCGACCGGGTCGAGGCGCGGTACGGGATCCGCCCCGACCAGATCCCGGACTTCATCGGCCTCAAGGGCGACACCTCGGACAACATCCCGGGCGTCCCCGGGATCGGCGACAAGACGGCCGGACAGCTCGTCGCGCAGTACGGGTCGCTCGAGGAGGTGCTCGCGCACGTCGACGAGCAGTCGCCGGCGCGGCGGAAGAACCTGACCGAGTTCGCCGACCAGGCGCGCGCCGCCAAGGTGCTGGCGACGATGCGGCGCGACCTCGACGTCGACTGCGACCCGGCCGAGCTCGTCCTCCAGCCGCCCGACCGCGCCCAGCTGCGGGAGACGTTCCGCACGTTCGAGTTCCGGGCGCTGCTCGGCCGCGTCGAGGAGCTGAACGAGGCGGTGCCGGCGCGCGAGCGGATCTCCGCGCCCGGGACGGCGGTGCGCTGGCGCGAGGGGACGCTGCCGGACGCGGGCGCCGTCGCCGCCGACGACGGGCGCGTCGCGGTCGCGAACGGCGACGAGGTCGTGGTCGCGCCGCGCCCGGAGCGGCTCGCCGGCGACTTCGTCGCCCACGACGCGAAGGCGGTCGGCGTCGCCGCGGCCGACGACACGATGATCCTCGCCTACCTGATCGAGCCGGGCCGCAGCGAGTACCTGCTCGACGACCTCGAGGCGGAGTACGCGGTCGAGGTGAAGCCCGAGCCGGAGGCGGAGGAGGAGACGGCGCGGCTCGTCCGGCACGCGGCGGCGACGCTGCGGCTGCGCGACCCGCTGCTCGCGCGCGTCCGCGAGAAGGGCGCCGAGAGCCTGTACCGCGAGATCGAGATGCCGCTCGTCGGCGTCCTCGCCGACATGGAGCGGACCGGTGTCAAGATCGACACGTACCGGATGGGCGAGATCACGGCCAGGCTCGCCGACCGCGTCGAGGAGCTCGAGTCGCTCGCGTACGAGCTCGCGGGCGAGGAGTTCGTGCTCGGCTCGCCGTCGCAGCTCGCGCGGATCCTGTTCGAGAAGCTCGGGCTGACGCCGGGCCGCAAGGGCAAGACCGGCTACTCGACCGACACGAAGGTGCTGCGCGCGATCCGCGCCGACCACGCGATCGTGCCGGTGGTCGAGGAGTGGCGCGAGCTCTCGAAGCTGCTCAACACGTACCTCGGCCCGCTGCCGCAGATGATCGGCGAGGACGGGCGTCTGCACACGACGTTCAACCAGACGGTCGCCGCGACCGGCCGGCTCTCGACCTCGAACCCGAACCTGCAGGCGATCCCGATCCGCACCGACCTCGGCCGCGAGATCCGCTCCGCGTTCGTCGCCGAGCCCGGTCACCGGCTGATCTCGGCCGACTACTCGCAGATCGAGCTGCGCATCCTCGCGCACGTCTCCGGCGAGCCGAAGCTGCGCGAGGCGTTCGCCCGCGGCGAGGACATCCACCGCGCGACCGCGGCCGAGGTGCTCGGCGTCGACCCGGCGGCGCTCACCTCGGCGCAGCGCGCGATCGCGAAGATGATCAACTTCGGGATCGTCTACGGCATCTCCGCGTTCGGACTCTCGGAGAACCTCGAGATCCCGCGCGAGCAGGCGCAGGAGTACATCGACGCCTACCTCGCGCGCTTCCCGCTCGTGCAGGACTTCATCGAGCGGACGGTCGAGCAGGCGGAGGTCGACGGCTACGCGACGAGCCTGCTCGGGCGGCGGCGGCCGGTGCCGGAGCTGCGGGCGCGCAACCGGCAGACGCGCGGCTTCGGCGAGCGTGTCGCCGTGAACTTCGTCATGCAGGGCTCGAACGCGGACATCATCAAGAAGGCGATGGTCGCGATCGAGCGGCGGCTGCGCGCGGAAGGCAGGAGCGCGCGGCTCGTCCTCCAGGTGCACGACGAGCTGCTGGTCGAGGCGCCGGACGCGGAGACGAGCGCGGTGAAGGAGCTGATCCGCGAGGAGATGTGCTCGGCGTATCCCCTCGACCCGCCGCTCGCCGTCGACGTCGGCGCCGGCGACTCCTGGGCCGACGCGAAGTCGTGACGGTTCCGTAACGGTGTCTGGCCCGGGTCTGACCCCGGTCGTTCAGGCGTAGCCGAGCTCGGCGAGCAGGTCGCCGGCCTCGGCCTCGACCTCGGCGAGCTGCTCGGCGTCGAGGTCGCGCCGCCAGCGGCCGACCGACCGGTCGTGGAAGCCGTCGAGGGCCGCGTGCAGAGGCTCCGGATCGACGCCGAGGAACGCGGCGAGCCGCTCCGCCTCGCCGGCGAGCGACTCGTAGCGCACCTCGAGCGTCCGCTCGCGCGCGGCCGAACGCGCCGCCTCGACGTAACGGCGCCACGCCCAGGCGCAGCGGCGGGCGTCGCTCGCCGCCTCGAACTCCTCCCGCCGCTCCGGCTCGACCCAGAAGCGCGCGTGCGGGCCGTACGCGAGCCCCGCGTCGTCGGCGCCGCCGTGCGCGGCGCTCAGCCAGCCGCGCTCGAGCAGCGAGCAGACGACGTCGCGGCCGTCGCGGAGCGAGTGGACGGCGACCGCGTCGGGGTAGGCGGCGAGGGCCGGCACGAGCAGATGCGCCGTCTCCGGCGTCTGCTCGACGCCGCGCAGGCCGAGCGCCAGCCCGAGCGCCCGGACGCGCTCGAGGATCCGCCGCAGCTGGGGCGCCGTGTCCGCCGCCGGCTGCGCGTAGAGCGCGGGCAGCGCCGCCTTCCACGGCGTCACCTCGCCCAGGTCGACGAACCCGGGCAGGGCGCCGAGCGCGCCGCCGAGGAACGTCGTCCCCGAGCGCGGGCAGCCGACCACGAAGACGAGCCGCTCCTCGCGGCCGCCGCCGCGCCCCTTCCGCAGCGACCGCCGCGCCACGCGCACGCTCGCCGCCGCGTAGTCGCGGAGCTCGCTCACAGCACGTCCGGCAGCGAGTCCGGGACGAGCCCGAGCCCCTGGCGCAGCGTCTCGATCAGCTCCTGCGCCGCCCCGAGCAGGTCGGCGAGCTCGAGCAGCTCCGCCCGCGGCACCTCGACCGTCACCCGCACCGGCGAGCGCGCCGAGGACGAGACGGCGAGCGTCTCCTCGTCGTCGCGGGCGAGCGCGGTCAGGTCGAGATACTCGTCGCGCCCCAGCCGCGCGCCCGGAGCGAAGCGCTCGGCGGCGTGGCGGAGCCGCTCCGCGAGCACGCCCGGATAGTGGCCGGGAACCGAGACGGTCGCCTCGCCGCGCCGCAGCGAGACGCTCCAGCGGGCGTACCCCTCGTCGCGCCGTTCGTGCCGCAGCACGGCGACCGCGACGGAGTCCGTCTCGCCGACCGGGTAGCGCTCGTCCATCCGTCCAGCGTAACCGCGCCGACCGCCAACCACCGGCCCGGACGGGCGTCTAACCGCATGGGGCTATACTGACCCGCCCAATGGCCAACAACACGATCAACGACCCCAAGCTCGAGGAAGGCGTCTGGACGACAGGTCCGGACGGCGAGCTGATTCCGGACTACGAGTCGACCTTCCCGACCATCGAGGAAGGGCAGGTCGTCAACGGCACCGTCGTCCGCGTGGACAAGGACGAGGTGCTCGTCGACATCGGCTACAAGTCGGAGGGCGTGATCCCGGTCTCCGAGCTGTCGATCCGGCGCTCGGTGAACCCCGCGGACGAGGTCTCCCTCGGCGACGAGATCGCCGCGCTCGTGATGACGAAGGAGGACGCCGAAGGCCGGCTGATCCTCTCGAAGAAGCGCGCCCGCTTCGAGATCGCCTGGAAGGCGATCGAGGCTGCGCACGAGGCCGGCGAGCCGGTGAACGGCCGCGTGATCGAGGTCGTCAAGGGCGGCCTGATCCTCGACCTCGGCGTCCGCGGCTTCCTGCCGGCGTCGCTCGTCGACATCCGCCGCGTGCAGGACCTGGACGAGTTCCTCGGCCAGGAGCTGCAGTGCAAGGTGATCGAGCTGAACCGCTCGCGCAACAACGTCGTGCTCTCCCGCCGCGCCGTGCTCGAGGAGGAGCGCAAGGAGCAGCGGCAGAAGATCCTCGACCGCCTCAACCCGGGCGACGTCGTCGAGGGCACGATCTCGAACATCGTCGACTTCGGCGCCTTCGTCGACCTCGACGGGATGGACGGCCTGATCCACATCTCGGAGCTGTCGTGGAGCCACGTCAACCACCCGTCCGAGGTGCTCGACATCGGCCAGACCGTCAACGTCAAGGTCCTCGACATCGACCGCGAGCGCCAGCGCATCTCGCTCGGCCTCAAGCAGACGCAGACCGACCCGTGGCAGCAGGTGCTCGAGAGCTACCAGCAGGGCGACGTCGTGCGCGGCACGGTCACCAAGGTCGTCACCTTCGGCGCCTTCGTCGAGATCCTGCCCGGCGTCGAGGGGCTCGTGCACATCTCGGAGCTGGCGCAGCATCACGTCGAGAACCCGCGCGAGGTCGTCTCGCAGGGCGACGAGGTCAACGTCCAGATCCTCGAGGTCGACGCCGAGCGCCGCCGCCTCTCGCTCTCGCTGAAGCGGGTCGAGGATGGGATGCAGGTGCAGCCGAAGCCCGGCGAGGACGCGCCGCCGCCCGCGCTCGACCTCTCGGAGGACGTCTTCGCCGACGAGCCGGCCGCGGCCGCCGTCGACGTCGACGCCGAGGAGCCGGCCGCGGTCACGAGCGACGAGCCCGCCGAGGGCCCGGAGCCCGAGGCCGAGGCGGACGAGGCGGACGTGACCGCCGTGACCTCCGACGAGCCCGTCGAGGGCTCGGACGAGGAACCGGCCGCCTAGCGCGCAATGCGGCCGCTCGCGGTCGCGCTCACCGGGGGCATCGCGGCCGGCAAGTCGGAGGCGCTGCGCGCGTTCGCGCGGCACGGCGCGGCGACCGCGTCGAGCGACGAGGTCGTGCACCGGCTCTACCGCGAGGACGAGAGCCTGCGGGCGGCGCTGCGCGAGCGCTGGGGCGAGCGCGCGTTCGCGGCCGGCGAGGTCGACCGCGAGGCGGTGGGGCGGATCGTCTTCGCCGACCGCGGCGAGCTCGACTGGCTCGAGCGCGAGCTGCACCCGCGCGTCCGGGCGGCGGTGGACGCCTGGATCCGGGAGCAGGACGCGGACGTCGTCGTCGTCGAGATCCCGCTCCTCTACGAGACGGGCGGCGAGACGCGCTTCGACAGGGTCGTCGTCGTCACCGCGCCCGCCGAGGTGCGGGACGGCCGCCGCGCGGGCATCGCGGAGCGGCAGTGGCGGCTCGTCCCCGACGAGGAGAAGGCGCGGCGCGCAGACTTCGCCTACGTGAACGACGGCACGCTCGAGCAGCTGGACGCCTTCGCCGCCTCGGTGCTGGAGGCGCTCCGATCCTCCTGAAGCGGCTCACCGTGCTCGTGGTCGCGGTCGCCGCGCTCGGCGGCGCGTTCGCCTACCTCCAGCGGAGCGAGCCGCCCTGGTACGCGCGGCTCTGGTACCCGCTCAAGTACGCGTCGATCGTGCGCGGGCACGCAGCCCACTACCGGCTGAACCCGGCGCTGCTCGCGGCGGTGATCGAGCAGGAGTCGAAGTTCGACGCGAACGCCCGCTCGAGCGCGGGGGCGATCGGCCTGATGCAGCTCACCCCGGCGACCGCGGAGGGCATCGCCCAGTACACCGGCGGTCACGGCTTCGTCCTCTCCGACCTGACGAACCCGGAGATCAACGTCCGCTACGGCGCCTGGTACCTGCGCCACCTGCTCGACAAGTACCACGACGAGCGCACCGCCCTCGCCGCGTACAACGCCGGCCAGGACAACGTCGACCGCTGGCGCGCGGCGCACGAGGGGATCCAGTTCCGGGAGACGGCCGCGTACGTCGAACGCGTCGAGCGGCTGAAGGGGATCTACCGGCGCGCGTACGCGTCCGAGCTCGGCCTCTCCGGCTAGCCGCTCACTCCTGCCGGACGATGTCGACCGAGATCTCGACGGCCGGGACGGAGCCGCGGTTCTCGAGCCAGTGCAGGGTGTTGCGGTCCTCCGGCCAGCCGGGGCCGGGGCCGTACTCGGTGTCGACGCCGTCGCGGCAGTCGGTGATCGTCCCCTCGAGGACGTAGACGAGGCCCGGCCGGTCCTTGTGGTCGTGCACGGGGCCGAAGACGCCGCCGGGCGCGATCGTCACCATCCGCATCCGCAGCTGCCGGCCCGCCATGCCCTCGATCTCCGGGCCGAGGTCGACCGTCGCCAGCACCTCGCTCGTGACGCCCTTCGTCTCGGGCGCCGCTCCTGCCTCGCTCATCCGTGCTCTCCCCTCGGTTGACCGGCGTACCTTGACGGCGCGAGGCGACGGACGTCGCCGGAGGCGGCTAGTCGGGGCCGTCCTCGCGCTGCCGGAGCTCGTTCGACTTGTGCGTGAGCGCCGCGAACGACGCCTGCAGGAAGTCGTTCATCCCGGCGGCGCCGAGCGTCCACGTGAGCAGCCGTCCGAACCGAGGCGCGACGATCTGGGTGCCGCCGAGGCCGGCCGCGACCCAGGTGCCGGCGCAGCGCGTGCAGGTGATCAGCTCGCCGATCGCCTGCCGCAGGTCGCCGGTCTCGACCGGCTCCTCGCCGCCCTCGTGGGCGTGCCCCTCGACGAACGGCTCGCGGACGAAGCTCGTCACCTCGTCCCGCGAGAGCGTCCGGGCCGCCTTGAACGTCGCGAGCGCGAGCGTCACGAGGTCGAGCGCCGTGTGCTCGTACGGGTCGCGGTCGAGCGCGCGGGCGAGCAGCCCGGCGCCGGCGAGGCCGCCCGCGAACGTCGCCATGATCGCGGCGTACGCGCCGTAGGGTGGGGTGTCGGCCACGGGATACCCTGTTCCCCGTGCCTGCCTTGCAAACCACGAGCACGTACCGGCCGACCGGCGACCAGCCGACGGCGATCGAGACGCTCGCCGCGGGCCTCGAGGCGGGCGAGCGCTACCAGACGCTCGTCGGCGCGACCGGCACCGGCAAGACGGCGACGATGGCGTGGACGATCGAGAAGATCGGCAGGCCGGCGCTCGTGATCGCCCACAACAAGACGCTCGCCGCGCAGCTCTGCAACGAGTTCCGCGAGTTCTTCCCGCACAACGCGGTCGAGTACTTCGTCTCCTACTACGACTACTACCAGCCGGAGGCGTACGTCCCGCAGGCCGACCTCTACATCGAGAAGGACAGCTCGCGGAACGACGACATCGACCGGCTCCGCCACGCGGCGACCTCGAACCTGCTCTCGCGCCGCGACGTGGTCATCGTCGCGTCCGTCTCGTGCATCTACGGCCTCGGCTCGCCGGAGGAGTACAAGGAGCGCGTCGTCTTTGTCGAGGTCGGCCAGATGCAGGACCGCGACGCGATGCTGCGGAAGCTGATCGACATCCAGTACGTCCGCAACGACACGCTGCTCGGCCGCGGCCGCTTCCGGGTCAAGGGCGACGTCGTCGAGCTGCAGCCGGCGTACTCGGAGACGGCGTACCGGATCTCGTTCTTCGGCGACGACGTGGAGGCGATCACGCACTTCGACCCACTCACCGGCGAGGTGCTCGCGAAGCACGACCAGATCACGATCTTCCCGGCGACGCAGTACGTCACCTCGAAGCCGACGATCGAGCGTGCGGTGGGGGAGATCCGCGACGAGCTGGAGGCGCAGGTGGCGCGCTTCGAGGCGGAGGGGAAGATGCTCGAGGCGCACCGGATCCGGCAGCGCACCGAGTACGACCTCGAGATGATGCAGGAGCTCGGCTTCTGCAACGGGATCGAGAACTACTCGCGGATCCTCGACGGGCGGCCGGAGGGCTCGGCGCCGCACACGCTGCTCGACTACTTCCCGTCCGACTTCGTCTGCTTCGTCGACGAGTCGCACCAGACGGTGCCGCAGATCGGCGGCATGTACGAGGGCGACCGCTCGCGCAAGCAGACGCTCGTCGACTTC
>DASSNM010000010.1:0-10933 GCA_035688025.1 Gaiellaceae bacterium
CATCGGCACGAACGAGATCGCCGCGAACGCGAGCATCGCGCGCGTCGCGATCCGGACGCCGAGGTAGTTGAGCGCGAGCACGATCGCGAGCGCGATCAGCGCGAAGACCCACCACGCGGGCGCGCCGCTCGAGATGTGCTCCGACCAGAAGCCGTTCGCGAGGATGCCGAGGCCGAGGTAGATCCCGCCGCCGCCCAGGAAGAGCGTGCCGACGAAGAACAGGCCCGCGGTGAAGACGCCGACGGCCGGGTGGGCGCCGTGGGTCAGGTACTCGTAGACGGCGCCCGCCCCGGCGTAGCGCCGCGCGAACAGCGACAGGGCGTACGCGATCGCGAGCACGCCGAGGCCGGCCAGGAGCACCGAGAGCGCCGCGTTGAAGCCGGAGCCGGTGGCCGGGTTGGATGTACCGCCGAGGACGAGCGCCGTCGAGAACATCGGCCCGATCGCGAGCGCCTGGGCGACGGCGTGAATCGTGCCGAGCCTGCGTTCGCCGAGGGCGCCGGTCTTCGGCGCTGCCGCTACCGCATCTGCCATGGAGCCTCCTCCTAGCTCTGATACCGACGGGCGGACGAGATTGGATACATTCGCAGGGCGCGCGGACGGCGTCAAGAATCCGGCCGTAGAGCCGTTGCGGGCGGCGTGTACTTTGGAGAATGTATGCAGACCGCGATGACCGGCCCTCTCCAGATCCAGAGCGTCGTCGACCAGGTGTACGCGGTCGTGCGCGAGCGCATCCTCTCCGGGCAGCTCGCCGCCGGCAGCCGCCTGCCCCAGACGTCCCTCGCCGAGGAGCTCGGCGTCTCGCGGACGCCGCTGCGCGAGGCGCTCCGCCGGCTCTCGACCGAGGGCCTCGTCGTGCTCGAGGCGAATCGCGGCGCCACGGTCGCCAAGCACGACCTCGGCGACATGCTCAACGCGTGGCGCGCCCGGCTCGCGCTCGAGCCGGCCGCGGCGCGGCTCGCGGCGGAGGTGCGCGTGCCGGAGGCGCTCGAGCGGATGCGCCGCTCGATCGCGCAGCAGCGGCGCGTCGCCGACGACGTGGACGAGAGCTTCGCGGTCAACCGCGAGTTCCACCTCGCGCTCGTCGCCGCGTCGGGGAACCCGCATCTCGAGCAGTTCGCGCGGATGCTCTGGCTGACGCGGATCGGCGCCCCGATCTTCGCCGGCCAGGCGAGCGACCACCCGGCGGACGTGCGCCGCTGGGCGGACGAGCACGAGGGGATCCTCGCCGCGGTCGAGGCGGGGCGAGGCGCGGCGGCCGAGCGGCTGACGCGCGAGCACGTCGCCTCCTGGCCGCCGCAGCTCTAGCGGGCTAGCGCTCGGCGCGCACCGGGTTGCGCAGCGTCCCGACGCCGTCCACGGTGACCTCGACCAGGTCGCCGTCCTTCAGGTACCACGGCGGCTTGCGCTCGTCGCCGACGCCGCCGGGGGTGCCGGTGGCGATCACGTCCGCGGGCTCGAGCGTCACCTGCTGCGAGAAGTACTCGATCAGCGCCTCGAAGTCGAAGATCAGGTGGCTCGTGTCCGACTCCTGGACGACCTCGCCGTTGAGCGTCGTCCGCACGCCGATCCGGCCGAGGTCGAGCGCGTCCGGATGCGTGACGCACGGCCCGAGCGGCGTGAACGTGTCGAGGCTCTTGCCGAGCGTGAACTGGCGCATCGGCGTCTCGAGCTGCGCGCGCCGGCCGGAGACGTCGTTCACCGCGGCGATCCCGCCGATCGCGGCCCGCGCGGCGGCGCGGTCGGCGCGGCGGACGCGGCGGCCGAGGATCACCGCGACCTCGCCCTCCCAGTCGGGCCGCGTCTCCTCGCGCGGGATCACGATCGCCTCCTCGTGCCCGATCAGCGAGCTCGGCCAGATCGCGAAGCAGAACGGCACCTCGGGCCGCTGCAGGCTCGTCTCCTCGACGTGCGAGGCGTAGTTGAGCCCGATCCCGAGGATCTTCTGCGGCTCGCAGGGGTGGAGGAGCCGCACCGCGTCGAGCGCGTGCTGCTCGCCGGTCGCGTTCGCGACGAGCTCCCACGCCTCGTCGGAGCAGTCGAAGCCGCGGAAGCCGGCGGGCCCGGCGTCGACGACGTGGTCCTCCTCGAGGCGCCCGACGCGCGCCTCGCCGCCGGCGCTGTAGCGGACCGCCCTCACGCGCCCGCCTCCTGGATCGTGCGCAGCTCCTTCATCGCGTTGACGGCCCGCGGGACGCCCGCGTACGGCGTCGTCTGGAGCAGCGTCTCCTCGAGCTGCTCGTCGGTCGCGCCGGCGGCCCGGGCGGCGAGCAGGTGCGCGCGCACCTGCGGCTCGCAGCCGCCGAGCGTCGTCAGCATCGCCACGATCAGCAGCTCGCGCGTGAGCGCGTCGAGGCCGGGGCGGGTGTGGACGTCGCCGAACGCCCAGTCGACGATCCAGTCTCCGAGCACGCCCATGCGGGCGAGGAACGCCTCGCCGCCGGGCTCGTCGTCCAGCTCGGCGAGCCGCGCGAGGGCGCGCTCCCGCCGCGTGTCGGTGTCGTTCACGGTGCCTCCTTGACGGGTTCTGCGGCGGGAGCATAATGTATCCAATCGTGATCGCGCTCAGGCGAATCGACCACGTCTGCCTGCGGGTCGCGGACCTGGACGAAGCCGCCGCCCGCTGGGCGATCCAGTTCGGGCTGACCGAGCGGGAGCGCCGCGGCGGCCGCGCCTTCCTCGCCTGCGGCTACGAGCCGTACTCGCTCGAGCTCGTGCAGGCAGGCGAGCCCGGCTTCGACCACCACGCCTTCGAGCTCGCGCGCGGCTGCTCGCTCGGCGACGCCGCCGCGCACCTCGACCGCAACGGCGTCGCGTACGAGCAGCGCGACGGCGCGCTCCACCTCGCCGACCCCGACGGCGTCGGCGTCGAGCTCGTGCCGTACCGGCCGAGCGACGACCCGCGCCCCGACGTCGGCCGCTTCACGAGCGAGCTGCCCGGCTACCGGCCGCGCAAGCTCGGGCACACGAACTTCCTCACCGGCGACCTCGCCGCGCAGACGGCCTTCTACACGGAGATCCTCGGCATGCGGATCACCGACCGGCTCGGCGACGAGGGGACGTGGCTGCACTGCAACGCAGACCATCACGTCCTCGCCCTCGTCGGCAAGGGCTACCCGCACATCCACCACCTCGCGCTCGAGCTGGTGGACTGGGGCGAGCTGCGGGTCGCGCTCGACCATCTCGCGCAGCACGGCCGCTGGCTCGCCTGGGGGCCGCTCCGCCACGGGCTCGGGCGCAACCTGAGCGCGTACGTGCGGATCCCGGAGGAGGAGCTGTTCGTCGAGCTCTTCGCCGACATGGAGCAGCTCGAGCCCGACCACGAGCCGCGCGACTGGCCGGACGACGCGCACTCCTCGAACGTATGGGGGATCCTTCCCCCGCGCTCGTACTTCCGCTTCGACCGCGCCGCCGTCGAGGCGGAGCGCCAGGGACTCGAGGCGCTCGGCAAGGGGCTGCCGCCCGCCGAGGAGCCGCTGACCGCAGAAAAGGAGCAGTGAATGGCGACCACCGACGAGACGACCGGCACGGCCGCGCGCACCGGACAGCAGTACCTCGACGGCCTCAACGCCGGCGAGCGCGAGATCTGGCTCGACGGCGAGAAGATCACGCACCCGCTCGAGCATCCGGAGCTGCGCGCCGCGGCGCTCTCGATGGCGCGCGTCTTCGACCTCCAGCACGAGCACGCCGACGAGATGCTCGCGCCGTCGCCCGACGACGGCCGCCTCGTCAACGTCACGCACCTGATCCCGCGCAGCAAGGAGGACCTCGAGCGCCGGCGGAAGGCGATCGAGCTGACCGCCTCGCTGAGCGCCGGGATGATGGGGCGGACGCCCGACTACCTCAACGTCACGTTCGCGTGCTTCGCCGGTCGCGCCGACGTCTGGGCGCGCCGCGGCAACGAGCAGGGCGCCGAGAACCTCGTCGCCTACCAGAAGCACATGCGCGACGCCGACCTCTCGACGACGCACGCACTGATGAACCCGCAGGTCGACCGCTCGAAGCCGGAGGCGGAGCAGGCGATGGGCGAGGTCGCGCTGCACAAGGTGGACGAGACGGCCGACTCGATCGTCGTCCGCGGCGCGCGGATGCTCGCCACGCTCGCGCCGTTCGCGGACGACCTGCTCTGCTATCCCGGCTCGGACATCCGCCCGCAGGACGGCCGCTACGCGCTCGGCTTCGCGATCCCGATCGCGACGCCGGGGCTGAAGTTCATCTGCCGCGACAGCTACTCGAAGCAGCGGAACCACTTCGACTACCCGCTCTCGTCCCGCTTCGACGAGATGGACTGCGTCGTGATCTTCGACAACGTCGAGATCCCGAAGGACCGGGTCTTCCTCGACGGCGACACCGTCGGCTACTCCGAGGTGATCACCGAGACCGGCTGGCGCGGGCACATCATGCACCAGGCGTTCACGCGCGCCTACGTGAAGCTGGCGTTCGCGTTCGGGCTCGGCCACATGATCGGGCAGACGACGCAGGTCGTCCGCTTCGACCACGTCCAGGAGAAGCTCGGCCAGATCTGGAACATGATGGAGCTGACGCGCGCGGCGATCGTCGCGGCGGAGGCCGGCTCGCACGAGGACGCGGGCGGCGTCTGGTATCCGGACGACCGGCCGTTCCTCGCGCTCCGCGGCGAGATGCCGAAGTGGATCCCGCGGGCGAACGAGCTGCTGCAGCTGATCGGCGGCGGCGGCTTCATGGCGACGCCGTCCCGCGCCGACCTCGACGGCGAGCTGCGGCCGCTGATCGACACGTACTTCCAGTCGGCGGGCGCGGAGGCGGAGCGGCGGATCAGGCTCTTCCGGCTCGCGTGGGACTACCTCGGCTCCGACCTCGGCGGCCGCGGCGAGCTGTACGAGCGGTTCTACCTCTCCGACTCGTACCGGATGACGGCGCTCGCCTACTCGATCGCGGACAAGGCGTTCCCGGAGTCGCTCGTCGAGCAGTTCCTCGAGGACTAGCGCTTGGGCCTGAAGGGCTATTCGCTGCCGCGGACGCCCGAGGGGCGCTCGTCGCTCGTCCCGGCGCCGCCGTGGCACTACGCGGGCGAGTTCCTCGTGCTCGAGTACTGGGCCGACCCGGACGCGGTCGCGGCGGTGCTGCCGCCCGGGCTCGAGCCGTACGGCGAGGACCCGGGCCGCGCGGCGGCGCTCTTCGTCGACTGGCAGTGGTGCACCGAGGGCGGCGACGAGCTCGACGACCCGGTACGTGGGCAGTACCGCGAGTTCTTCCTCGTCGTCAACGCGCTGCTCGGCGACGAGCTCGTCACGACGTGCCCGTACATCTGGGTGGACAAGGACGTCGCGCTCGTCCGCGGCTGGGTGCAGGGCTTCCCGAAGAAGCTCGGCCGGATCGAGCTGACGCGGAGCTTCCCGCTCGTCTCGCCGGCGGCGCCGCCGCAGGGCGCGGGCGGCCGCTTCGCGGGCACGCTGACCGCGAACGAGCGGCGGCTCGCGTGGGGCGCGGTCACGCTCGAGCGGGAGAGCGAGGCGGGACCGACGCACAACGACCCGCCGATCGTGAACGTCCGTCACTTCCCGCGTCTCGAGGCGGGCCGCCACGGCGACCCGGCCGTGCACGAGCTCGTCCGCGCGCGCTCCCGCGACCGGTCGGTGTCGGCGATCTGGGAGGGCCGCGCCGAGCTCGAGCTCCACGCGGCGCCGCACGAGGAGTTCACGGCGCTCGCGCCCGTGCGGATGGGCAAGGGCTTCCGCTTCTCGTTCGCGTACACCGTCGACGACCTGGAGACCGTGGCGCAGCTTTGAGCGGCGTCGCGCTCGTCACCGGCGGCGGGACGGGGATCGGCGCGGCGGCCGCGCGCCGGCTCGTGGGAGCGGGCTGGTCGGTGTGCGTCTCCGGCCGGCGCGCCGAGCCGCTCGAGGAGGTCGCGGCGGAGACGGGCGCGCTCGCGCTCGCGGCCGACACGACCGACGAGGACGACGTGGCGCGCCTGCTCGCCGAGGTGCGCGAGCGGCTCGGGCCGGTGTCGGGGCTCGTCTGCGCCGCCGGGGTCGCGGCGGGCGGGACCGCCGCCGAGCAGACGCTCGAGCGCTGGAACCGCGTCCTGACGACGAACCTGACCGGCGCCTTCCTCGCCTGCCGCGCCGCGCTGCCGCAGCTGCTCGAGACGCGCGGCGCGATCGTCACCGTCTCCTCGCTCGGCGGCCTGCGCGCCTCGCCGGCCTCGGTCGCGTACGCGTCGTCGAAGGCGGGCCTGATCATGCTCACGCAGTGCCTCGCCCTCGACCACGGCCCGCAGGGCGTGCGCGCGAACTGCGTCTGCCCCGGCTGGATCCGCACCGGGATGGGCGACGCCGCGATGGCGGAGCTCCCCGGCGGCTACGAGCAGGCGAACCGCACGAACCCGCTGCGGCGCGCCGGCGAGCCGGACGAGGTCGCCGCGCTCGTCGCCTGGCTGCTCTCGGCGGAGGCCTCGTACGTGAACGGCGCGGTCGTCTCGGTCGACGGCGGCGTCGGCGCAGTCGACGTCGCGACGCTGGAGTTCTCCCCGTGACGGTTTCGGCCATGTCCCGGTGTCAGACACGCATACGCGTGTGTGACGACTTCGTGACGCCGGTCGTTCCCGCAGACGCCGCGCTCTGCGGTTGCCGCTCCGCATCGGGGCCTGCCGGAACGGCCATGTCCCGGTGTCTGACACCGCCGGGGGAGGGCGTCGCGTGAGCACGGTCGCCGGCATCGCCGTCTCGCCCGACCACTTCATCGACGGCGAACGCGTTCCGAGCGACGCGCGCTTCGAGGTGCGCTCCCCGATCGACGAGTCGCTCCTCGCCGAGGTCGCGCGCGGCGGCGAGCGCGAGGCGGAGCTCGCGGTCGCAGCCGCCGAGCGCGCCTTCCCGGCGTGGGCGGCCCTCGGCCCGCACGGCCGCGCCGAGCTCCTGCGCCGGCTCGCCGAGCTGATCGACGCGAACGTCGAGCGGATCGCGACCGTCGAATGCCTCGACATGGCGATGCTCGAGCGCTCGCTGAAGGCGCGCGTGATCGCCCGCGGCGCCCGCAACTACCGCGCCTACGCCGAGCTCGCCGAGGGCTACGCCGAGCGCACGTGGAGCTCGAACGGCACCGAGAACCGCGTCCTGCGGATGCCGTCCGGCCCCGCCGTCGTGATCACGCCCTGGAACGCGCCGTTCATGCTCTCGACCTGGAAGACGGCGCCCGCCCTCGCCGCCGGCTGCACCGTGATCCTGAAGCCGCCGGAATGGGCGCCGCTCTCCTGCTCGCTCCTCGCCGACCTCACCGCCGAGGCGGGCTTCCCGCCGGGCGTCTTCAACGTCGTCCAGGGGATCGGCGAGGAGGCCGGCGCTGCGCTCGTCGCGAGCCCGCGCGTGCGCCGCGTCAGCTTCACCGGCTCCTCCGAGACCGGGCGCCTCGTCGCCTCGACCGCCGGGCGCAACCTCGTCCCGTTCACCGCCGAGCTCGGCGGCAAGAGCCCGCTCGTCGTCTTCGCCGACGCCGACCTCGACGCCGCCGCTGCGAAGGCGGCGCTGATGTACGACGACTCCGGCCAGAACTGCATGGCCGGCACGCGCATCCTCGTCGAGGAGTCGGTGCGCGACGCGTTCCTCGAGCGCTTCCACGCCTTCGCGGACGAGCTCGTGCTCGGCGACCCGCGCGACGACGAGACGACGATCTCGCCCGTGATCCACCGCGACCACCTGGAGCGGATCGACGGCTTCGTGCAGCGGGCGCGTGCGAACGGCGACCGGATCGTCCGCGGCGGCCAGGTCGCCGGGCGCGGCGGGCTCTGGTACGAGCCGACGCTGGTCGAGCCGCGCTCGAACGACTCCGAGATCGTCCAGCGCGAGGTGTTCGGCCCGGTGCTCTGCCTCCAGACCTTCCGCGACGAGGCGGAGGCGGTCGCGCTCGCGAACTCGACTGAGTACGGGCTCGCCGGCACCGTCTGGACGCGCAGCCGCGAGCGCGCCGAGCGGGTCGGGCGCGCCGTCCGCGCCGGCACCGTCTGGGTGAACACGTTCCTCGTCCGCGACCTGACCGCGCCGTTCGGCGGGATCGGCTGGAGCGGCGTCGGCCGCGAGGGCGGCGACTACGCCCTCGACT
Source organism: Gaiellaceae bacterium (assembly GCA_035688025.1). Taxonomy (GTDB): domain Bacteria; phylum Actinomycetota; class Thermoleophilia; order Gaiellales; family Gaiellaceae; genus Palsa-739. The sequence continues at coordinate 8,080 of DASSNM010000010.1, forward strand.
TCTACAGCGACCTGAAGACCCTGCAGATCCTGGAAGGGAGCGTCGAATGAGCATCGCGGAGCCACGGCTCGAGGACGTCGACCTGGAGAACGACGTCTTCGCGGAGCGCATCCCGCACGAGACCTTCGAGCTGCTCCGCCGCGAGGCGCCGGTGCACTGGTACGACTGGCAGGGCGGGAAGGGCTTCTGGTGCGTGACGAAGCACGCCGACCTCGTCGCCGTCCACAAGGACACGGAGACGTTCTCGTCCGAGGTCGGGGCGACCGCGCTCGAGGACCTCGACGAGGAGCAGATCGCCGCCCGCAAGTCGATGCTCGACACCGACCCGCCCGCGCACTCGCGGCTGCGGAACCTCGTCGCGCAGCCGTTCACGCCCCGCGTCGTCCGCGGCTACGAGGAGACGCTGCGCCACCTGACGCAGGCGGTGCTCGACCGCGCGCTGCCGCTCGGCGAGTTCGACTTCGTCGAGGAGATCGCGAAGCAGCTGCCGATCCGCGTGCTCGCGCGCCTGCTCGGCGTCCCCGACGAGGACACCGGGAAGCTGATCGAGTGGGGCGACGGCTGCATCGGCAACACCGACCCGGAGCTGACCGAGGTGCTGCACGACAGCCCGGAGTCGGAGCAGTACCGGCTCGTGCCGTTCCGCAGCCCGACCGCGCTCGAGCTCTTCGAGTACGGCCACTGGCTCGCCGAGCAGCGCCGCGACGACCCGCGCGACGACCTCGTCTCGAAGCTCGTCCACGCCGAGATCGACGGCGAGAAGCTGACGACGCAGGAGTTCGACACGATGTTCCTGCTGCTCGTCGTCGCCGGCAACGAGACGACGCGGCAGGCGATCGCGCACGGGATGCTCGCGCTGATCGAGCACCGCGCCGAGTGGCGGCGCCTCGACGAGCAGCCCGACCTGCTCTGGCGGACCGGCGCCGACGAGATGCTGCGCTGGGCGACCCCGGTCCTGCACTTCCGCCGCACCGCGACGCGCGACGTCGAGCTGCGCGGGACGACGATCCGGGCGGGCGACAAGGTCGTCGTCTGGTACATCTCGGCCAACTTCGACGAGGAGGTCTTCGACGACCCGTACCGCTTCGACGTCGGCCGCTCCCCGAACAAGCACGTCGTCTTCGGCGGCGGCGGGCCGCACTACTGCCTCGGCGCGCACCTGGCGAAGCTCGAGGTGCAGGTGATGTTCGACCTGCTGCTGCCGCGGATCGCCGACGTGGAGCTCACCGGCCCGGCCGAGCGGATGCGGACGAACTTCACGAACGCGTTCAAGCGGATGCCCGTCCGCGTCACCCCCCGCTGACCCGACTGGAGGACGATGGAGACCGCAGACCTCGAAGGCGTCAAGACCGTCCGGCTGCAGTACGCCGACCTGCACGGCATCGCGCGCGGCAAGGACCTGCCGGTGCGCCAGCTCGAGCGCGCGCTCGAGGACCGCGTCCACTTCGTCGCCGCCGTGATGACCGTCGACCTCGGCCACAACGTCGTCGCCGGCTTCGAGACCGGCTTCGAGGACATCGCCGCGCTGCCGGACGTCTCGACGCTGCGGCGCGTCCCGTGGGAGCCGGAGGTCGCGGTCTGCATCGCCGACCTCGAGCGGATCGTCGACCACGCGCCGTACGGCGTCGACGGCCGCGCGGCGCTGAAGCGGATCGTCGGCGAGTACGGGAAGCTCGGCCTCTCGCCGGTCGTCGCGCCGGAGCTCGAGTTCTACCTCTGCGAGCCGGACGCGACCGCCCGCGGCGGCTGGCGGCGCTACGTCGGCCGCGACTCGAACGTGTACACGGTCGGCCACCGCGCCGACCCGCGCGGGATCCTCGGCCGGATGATGCACGCGGCCGACGAGGTCGGCCTCGACGTGCTCGCCGGCAACCACGAGTACGGCCGCGGCCAGTTCGAGATCAACATCCGGCACGCGCCCGCGGTCGAGTCGGCCGACAGCGCCTTCCGGCTGAAGTGGCTCGTCAAGGAGATGGCCGCCCGCGAGGACCTGCTGGCGACGTTCATCGGCAAGCCGTGGAACGACGACGAGGGCTCCGGCTTCCACCTCCACCTCTCGCTCTGCGACGCCGACGGCGCGAACCGCTGCGCCGACCCGGACGGCGAGGACGGGCTCGCCGACGTCACGCGGCACTTCATCGCCGGCGTGCTCGCGCACGGGCCCGCGCTGATGGCGATCTTCAACCCGACCGTGAACGCGTACCGGCGGATCAACCCGGAGGCGCTCGTGCCGACGCGCGTCTGCTGGGGCCACGACAACCGCTTCACGTACGTCCGCGTCCCGCGCGAGCGCGGCTCGGCGACGCGCGTCGAGATCCGCGTCGGCGACGGCGCCGCGAACCCGTACCTCGCGTACGCCGCCGCGCTCGCGGCCGGGCTCGACGGGATCCGCCGCGAGCTCGCGCCCCCGGCGCCGCTCTCCGGCCTGATCTACGAGCTGCCGGAGGAGCAGCTCGGGCCGCCGCTCCCGGACACGCTGCCGGCTGCGATCGCCGCGCTCGAGGCGGACGAGCTGCTCGTCGACGCGCTCGGCGAGGAGCTCGTCACGACGTTCAAGACGATCAAGGGATACGAGCTCGACCGGTTCGGCAAGTGGGTCACCGACTGGGAGATGCGCGAGTACATGCACCACCTCTAGGAGGCGACGTGGCGGACTGGGCGGAGGTCGGGTCGGCGGAGGGCGACGACGGCGAGGTGCGCGGCACGCGCGTGCACGGCGTCTACGTCGTCCTCGCGCGGGCGGGCGGCGAGTGGTTCGCGCTCGACGACTGGTGCTCGCACGAGGAGTGCCCGCTGAGCGACGGCTGGCTGGAGGGCGCGAAGATCGTCTGCAACTGCCACGGCTCCGAGTTCG
>DASSNM010000034.1:0-8595 GCA_035688025.1 Gaiellaceae bacterium
CGCGCGCCGCGGATTGCGCCGTGGCTACGGTGACGCCGTGAGGGGTCGGAGCCGGACTGCGCTGCTCGGCGCGCTCGTCGCCGCCGCGGGCATCGGCGTCGGCGTCTGGATCGGGCGCGGCAGCGCGCCCGCGGCGTCGACGCGGACCGTGACGGCTCCAGCCGCCGCCGCCTCGGCGTCGTCGCTGCCGCCGGCCGTGACGCGGACGCGCCGCCGGCTCCTGGCCGCGGCTCGCTCGCGCGACTGGGCCGCGCTCGGCCGGCTCGCGTCCGGGCACGGCTTCTCCTTCACCTTCGGCGACCCGTCCGGCGGGCCGGTCGCCTACTGGCGCGCGCTCGAGTCGTCGGGCGGCAAGCCGCTCGAGACGCTCGTCGCGCTGCTGCGGATGCCGTCGACGCTCGCGGGCGACCTCTACGTCTGGCCGTTCGCCTACGACCGCGACCCGGCCGGGCTGACCGCGTACGAGAAGCGCCTGCTCGCGCCGATCGCGGACGAGCAGGCGATCCGCGACTGGATCGGCTACGGCTCGTACACCGGCTACCGGACCGCGATCGCGCCCGACGGCGCCTGGCGCTACTTCATCCGCGGCGACTAGCGCACGGTGACGCGGTAGGTGAGCGACGCGCGCGCGCCCGTCGTCTCGCCGCGCGTGAGTCCGTACGCGAGCGTCACCCGGCCGGGACCGACCGCGCGGAAGACGACGACGACGTCTTTGCCGACGTCCGCCTCCGAGACCTCGCGCAGCACCTTCGGGTTCACACCGCGCGCCTGCCGCCAGACGAGCCCGTTGGCGCGGTGCGGCAGCGCGACGGCGACGAGCGTGCCCCGCTTCGCCGAGATCGTGGTCAGCGGACCGGGCGGCAGCGTGCCGACCGGCGGCGCGCTGGCGGCGGCGGGTAGAACGAAGAGCAGCGCGCCGGCGAGGGCGGCTGCGAACGCGAGGCGGTACACGTCGACCCCTTTCGTCGATCTGGACGGACCTTCGAGAACTGTACGGCCGGGAGCGGCGGAGCTATCCCGCCGGCTCGCCGGCGAGGACGCAGACGACCTGCCCGGTCGAGACGGGCTGGCCGGGCTCGACCGAGAGGCTGGTGACGGTGCCGGCGCGATGGGCGTGCACCTCGTTCTCCATCTTCATCGCCTCGACGATGCAGATCACCTGGCCCGCCTCGACCGGGTCGCCGTCCGCGACCGCGACCGAGAGCACCGTTCCCTGCATCGGCGAGACGACCGCGTCGCGCCCGGCGCCGCCGCCCCCGCCCGAGCGCGCGCGCTCGCGCCGCCGCCCCGCCAGCTCGCGCCACTCCGGCTCGGGCCGCGCGACGGTCACCTCGTAGCGGCGCCCGTCGACCTCGATCGTGCGCGAGCTCTCGACCGCCCGCCCCGTCGTCCCAAGTAACAGTCTGTTACGAAGTCCGGGCGGGGTTCCGCCCTCGTACTCGGCGGCGAGCGCGGCCATCTCCTCCGACTCGACGAGGCCGTGGCAGGTCTCGCCGCGGACGAAGCACTCGTGCGAGAGCAGCGCGCGGTGGAAGCCGATCAGCGTCTTCGGCCCCTCGATCCAGAACTCCTCGAGCGCGCGCAGCATCCGCTTGCGCGCGTGCTCGCGGTCGGCGCCGTGGACGATCAGCTTCGCGATCATCGGGTCGTAGACGCCGGAGACCTCGTTGCCGGCGGCGACCCCCGAGTCGACGCGGACGCCCGGCCCCGACGGCTCGCGGTAGCCGGTGACCGGCGCGGGCGCGGGCAGGAAGCCCTTCGCGACGTCCTCGGCGTTGATCCGGCACTCGATCGCGTGCCCGCGCAGCTCGACCTGCTCCTGCGTCACCGAGAGCGGCTCGCCGAGCGCGACGCGCACCTGCTCGCGGACGAGGTCGACGCCGGTGACCATCTCGGTGACCGTGTGCTCGACCTGGATGCGCGTGTTCATCTCCATGAAGAAGTAGTCGCCGTCGCGCGTCAGCAGGCCCTCGATCGTCCCGGCGGAGCGGTAGCCGGCCGCGCGCGCCGCGTCGACGCCGATCCGCCCGATCCGCGCGCGCAGCTCCTCGTCCACGGCCGGCGACGGCGTCTCCTCGATCAGCTTCTGGTGGCGGCGCTGGATCGTGCAGTCGCGCTCGCCGAGATGGATCACGTTCCCGTGCGCGTCCGCGAGCACCTGCACCTCGACGTGCCTCGGGTCGACGATCAGCTTCTCGACGTAGACGTCCGGGTTCGCGAAGTACGACTGCCCCTGCCGGCGCGCCGTCTCGAACGCGCGCTCGGCCTGCTCCGGCGAGTGCACCTCCTCCATGCCCTTGCCGCCGCCGCCCGCCGCGGCCTTGATCAGGAGCGGGTAGCCGATCTCCTCGCCGAGCGCGAGCAGCTCCTCCACCGAGCCGACCGGGTCGGTCGTCCCGGGGATGATCGGGACGCCCGCGTTCTGCATCGCCGTGCGCGCCGCGGTCTTCGACCCCATCAGCTCGATCGCCGCCGGCGGCGGGCCGATCCAGGCGAGGCCGGCGTCCTCCACCGCCGCCGCGAACTCGGCGTTCTCGGCCAGGAAGCCGTAGCCGGGGTGGACGGCGCCCGCGCCGGAGCGCTCCGCCGCCTCGAGGATCCGCTCGACCCGCAGGTAGCTCTCCGCCGCCGGCGGCGGCCCGATCAGGAACGCCTCGTCGGCGAAGGAGACGTGCAGCGCGGCCCGGTCCGCCTCCGAGTAGACCGCCACCGAGCCGAGCCCGAGCTCCCGCAGCGTGCGGAAGACGCGAATCGCGATCTCGCCTCTGTTGGCGACCAGGACCTTGTCGAACATGGGCGGGCCGTATTCTCCCTACTCGTGCGTCTGGCCGATCAGTTGACCGTCGCGCGCGCCGCGTCCGTGCCGGTCGTGATCGCGCTCTACGCCGTCCCGTTCTCCGGGCACGACTACTGGGCGACGGCCGCGTTCTGCGTCGCGATGACGACCGACTGGTTCGACGGGCGGCTGGCGCGCCGCCACGGGCACACGTCGCCGATCGGCTCGCTGCTCGACCCGATCGCGGACAAGGTGCTCGTGCTCGCCGTCCTCGTCATGCTCGTGGGCGAGGGCGTCGCGCCCGCGTGGATGGTCGCGGCGATCGTGCTGCGCGAGGTGCTGATCACCGGCCTGCGGCAGGCGGCGATCGAGCGCGGCGTCGTGCTCGCGGCGCGCGACCTCGGCAAGCTGAAGACCTGGGCGCAGGCGGTCGCCGCGGCGCTCGGCGGCTTCGCGGCCGCGGGCGCATGGGGCGACGGCGTCGCCTGGTGGTCGCTCCTCGTCGCCGTCGTCCTGACCTGGCTGTCCGGCCTGGACTACGCGCGGAACGCGCCGGCGCTTCTCGGCGGACGGCGGACGGCGGACGGCGGAGCAGGCTAGACCGGGCTGAGGCCCTTGGCCTCGCACCACTCGCCGAACCGAGCCCACGCGCGGAGGTACTCGCGCAGGGCGTAGAAGCCTTCCTCGACCTCCGCGCGCACCGCCCAGTGGCAATGGCCGCAATAGCCGAGCTCGTCGACCGCGGGCGCCTCGTTGCAGCGGATGCACTCTTCCCACATGCCTTGAAAACGGCCGTGGGCGCCGGACGGTTACGGCGTGGACAACTCGTCGTCGCCGCGGCGCGGGAGCTCCTGCTCCGCCCACGGGCTCGACGGCGGCTGCGCGGCGTCCTCGGCGGCGAGCGCCTCGAGGATCGCCTGGCGCGTCTGCTCGTCCGGTTCGGGCGTGATCTCGAAATCCATCGAGATACAGGCTAAAGTGATTTTCAACCGGGGTCGATGAGGGTGAACGTGGGTCAACGTCTGATCGTACTCGCGCTGCTCGCCGTGGCGGTCCCCACCGCCGCCGCGTCGGCGGCTTCCGCGCGCCCGGCGAGCCTCCCGAACTGGGCGGGACCGCAGATCCGGATGGTCGTCGCACAGGGTCTCTTCGGCCAGACGAAGGCGGCGACCTTCCATCCGAACGACGCGCTGACGCGGCAGACGCTCGCGAACCTCGCGTTCGGGCTGCAGCAGGCGCTCGTCCCGCCGGTGGTCGCCCCGCCGACGACGACGCCGCTCCCGACCGACCCGACGGCGACCGACCAGACCGTCACCGACCCGGCGAGCACCGACGCGACCGCCACGGAGCCGGCCCCGACCGAGCCGACCGCGACGGAGCCCGCGCCGAGCGAGCCGGCGCCCGTCGGCGGCGACGTCGGCACCACGACCGACCCGACCGCCACCGAGCCCGCGCCGACCGAGCCCCCCGCCGACTCGGGGCCGACGGCCCCGCCGAAGGTGTCGCGGCCGGACGCGAGCGCGTCCATGTCCGCCCTCGACGCCCGCCTCGTCGCGTCGCTCGGGCTCACGCACGCGGCCGACGAGTTCGCCAAGGGCGCGAAGGCCGCCGGACTCTCCGTCCCGAGCCGCTTCGGCACCGAGGTCGCGGCGCGGCTGCTCGGCCTGCGGACGAACCATCCGGCCGCGCAGGACTTCCTCGAGCTCCGCCCCCAGGATCCGGCGACGCGGGCCGAGGCCGCCTACTCCGCCGCGCAGATCCTCGGCTTCGGCTGGCTCGGCAACAGCTGGCAGACCGCGGCCGTGCAGAGCCTCGCCGACTCGTTCGAGCTCCCGGCGCTCTCGCCGTGGCAGACGCGGATCCTCGACGTCGCCTTCTCGAAGATCGGCATGCCCTACATCTGGGGCGGCACGAGCGACGGCACGGAGGCGCCGTTCGGCGTCCGCTCCCGCGGGGGCTACGACTGCTCCGGCTTCGTCTGGCGCGTCTACAAGCTGCAGAGCTATCCGGGCGAGCGCGGGCTCGCGTCGACGCTGCGCGGCCGGACGACCTACCAGATGAGCGTCGAGGTGCCGCGCTCGCAGCTGATCCCGTTCGCGAAGCTGCAGCCGGCGGACGTGATCTTCTTCGGCGACCGCGGCCCGAACTCGAGCTCGGCCGAGGTCGGCCACATGGGGATCTACGTCGGCAACGGCTGGTTCATCCACTCCTCCGGCTACGGCGTCGCGCTCGCGCAGCTGACCGGCTGGTACCGGCACGAGTTCGCGTGGGGCCGCCGGCCGCTGCGCGAAGCCGGGCTCGGCTAGAGAACCGGCACGTTCACCCGATCGGGTGATTCCTCGCCCGGTTTGCGGCCACCAGAATTGCTGTGTCTGGCGTCCCGATTCTCTGGAGGAACCTGATGTTGGAGTGGAAGCCTCGCCTCGTTGGTCTCCTGCTTGCGGCGGCCGTGCTGGCGTCCGAGCTGGGGCTCAACCACGGCTGGTTGCAGTTTCTCAACCACGGCTGGTAAGCACGAGCTCGTAGCTCCGCTTTCCTAGGGAGGGGAAAGGGTGTCGGTTGACCTGCGGTTGGTTGACGCGTTCGCTGCCCGGCGCCCGGCTCCGCCCGATGGCCGGCAGCTCCGCTGAGCCGAGGGCCGTGAAGGCTCGGAGCTCGGTTCCGTTCAGAGTCCTGGCGATCGTGGCTCCCGTCTGTACGGCGGGAGCCACCGCCATCGTCGCCGCGGCCTACTCGTACGCCGCCGGCCGGCACTCGACGGGCGACGTCGTCGGCTTCGTCGCGCTCTTCGCGGGCATGACGCTCGCCGAGCGCTTCCCGGTGCCGGTCGAGGGGATCGACTCGGGCGGCGTCACGCTCGGGTTCGTCTTCGCCGTCTCGGCGATCGTCCTGCTCGGCTGGGAGGCGGGCGTGATCATCGCGGCCAGCGGCCTGATGCTCGGCGGCCTCGGACGCCGGCCGCCGATCCGGATCGCCTACAACGGCGCGATGTTCGCGCTCTCGGCGCTCGCGGCCGGGCTCGCGATCGAGCACGTCCACGGCGACTCGATCGGCACCCTGCTGCTGCGGCTCGCGATCGCGTCGTTCCTCTACAACTGGGTCGTCAACCTGACGCTGATCAGCGCGGTCGTCGCCGCCGACTCGGGCGGCTCGTTCTTCCGGATCGCGTACGAGAACTTCAAGCAGACGACGGCGCCGCTCGCCTTCATGGTCTCGGCGGCGCTGACGCTGATCGTCCTCTGGCAGCGGGAGCCGGCGCTCTCGCTCGCGCTCGTCGGGCCGCTGCTCGCGATCGCGCTCTACCAGCGCTCGACCTTCAGGGCGCTGCGGGCGATGCGGCTCGCGCTCACCGACCCGCTGACCGGCCTCGGCAACCACCGCAGCTTCCACGAGCGGCTGCAGCGGGAGCTGACCACCGCCGAGCAGGCGGCGACGACGCTCAGCCTCTGCCTCGTCGACGTCGACGACTTCAAGACGATCAACGACACGCACGGCCACCCGGTCGGCGACGCGGTGCTCGGGCAGATCGCGAGCCGGCTGCGCCAGGGCGGCGAGGCGTTCCGGCTCGGCGGCGACGAGTTCGCCGTCCTCCTCCCCGGCCTCGACGAGAGCCAGTCGGTGGCGGTCGCGCGGTCGATCGTCGAGCGCATCGGCACGATCGCGATCGAGGGCGTCGGCCCGATCACGGTCAGCGCCGGCGTCGCCACCTACCCGGTGCAGGGCGTCGCCCGCGACGAGCTGATCCGGCTCGCCGACAGCGCGCTCTACTGGGCGAAGGAGGACGGCAAGAACCGCGTCCGGACCTACGAGTCGGCGGCGCTCCTGCTCACCGACCTCGAGCTGCTGGCCGACACGCCCGATCGGGCGGCCCGCTACCGGGCCGCGGCCAGCCTCGCGAAGGCGGTCGACGCGCGCGACGCGTACACGGGCAGCCACTCCGAGCGGGTCGCCGAGCTGTCCGCGCGGATCGCCCGCCGCCTCGGCGCCGAGGAGCCGCAGGTGGAGCTGACGCGGCTCGCGGGCTCGCTGCACGACCTCGGCAAGCTCGCCATCCCGGAGGAGATCCTGCGCAAGCCGGAGACGCTGAACGAGGCGGAGCGGCTCGTGCTCGAGCGCCATCCGCAGATCGGCTTCCGGATGCTCGAGAGCCTCGGCGTCGACCCGATCGCGGAGTGGGTGCTCCACCACCACGAGCGCTGGGACGGCGAGGGCTACCCGAACGGGCTCCGCGGCGACCAGATCCCGCTCGGCGCCCGGATCATCTTCGTCGCCGACGCGTTCGACGCCATGACCTCGGAGCGCGTGTACCGCCAGCCGCTGACGCCGGCCGAGGCGCTCGCCGAGCTGGAGCGCTGCGCCGGCAGCCAGTTCGACCCGCAGATCGTCGCCGCGTTCGCGGGCGAGCTCGACCTCGTCCGCGACGAGCAGATCGCAGTTTAGGTCCGGCCCGCGCCGCGCAGGACCGGCGCATGACGAAGAAACAGGAGCGCGTCCCCGAGACGCGCGAGACGAAGCCGAACCGCGAGCAGCGGCGTCACCCCGAGCGCGTCGAGGACGAGGCGCTGACGCGCCAGCCGCCGGAGCCCGACCGGCACGGCCCGCAGGACGTGAGCTCGACGCGCGCGAAGTCGAGCGGCCACAAGAAGAAGACCGCCGAGAACTGGAACCAGTAGCGCCGGCGGGCTACAGCGGGATGTTGCCGTGCTTGCGGCGCGGCCGGGTCTCGGCCTTGCTCAGGCTCGTCTCGAGCGCGTCGATCAGCACCGGCCGCGTCCGCCGCGGCTCGATCACGTCGTCGACGTAGCCGCGCTCGGCGGCCGTGTACGGGTTCGCGAACCGCTCCTTGTACTCGGCGATCAGCTCGGCGCGCCGCGCGGCCGGGTCCTCGGCCTGCTCGAGCTCGTGGCGGAAGACGATGTTGACCGCGCCCTCCGGGCCCATCACCGCGACCTCCGCCGTCGGCCACGCGAAGTTGAAGTCGGCGCGGATGTGCTTCGAGCTCATGACGTCGTAGGCGCCGCCGTAGGCCTTGCGCGTGATCACGGTCAGCTTCGGCACCGTCGCCTCCGCGAACGCGTAGAGGAGCTTCGCGCCGTGCCGGATGATCCCGCCCCACTCCTGCGCCGTCCCGGGCAGGAAGCCGGGCACGTCGACGAAGGTGACGAGCGGGACGTTGAACGCGTCGCAGGTGCGGACGAAGCGCGCCGCCTTGTTCGACGCGTCGATGTCGAGCACGCCGGCGAGCGTGCGCGGCTGGTTGCCGACGACGCCGACCGGGTGACCGCCGAGCCGCGCGAAGCCGGTGACGATGTTCTCGGCCCAGCGCTCGGAGACCTCGAGGAACTCGCCGTCGTCGACGACGCGGCGGATCACCTCGTGCATGTCGTACGGCTTGTTCGGGTTGTCCGGGATCAGCGTGTCGAGCTCGGCGTCCATCCGGTCGGCGGGGTCGGTCGGCGCCGACCACTGCGGCCGCTCCGCGTTGTTCTGCGGCAGAAACGAGAGCAGGTAGCGCGCGTCCTCCAGGCACGCCTCCTCGTCGGGCGCGGTGAACTGCGCGACGCCCGACTTGGCCGCGTGCGTCGCCGCGCCGCCGAGCTCCTCGAAGGTGACCTCCTCGCCGGTGACCGTGCGGACGACGTCGGGGCCGGTGATGAACATGTACGAGGAGCCCTCGACCATGAAGATGAAGTCGGTGATCGCGGGCGAGTAGACCGCGCCGCCGGCCGCCGGCCCCATGATCACCGAGATCTGGGGGATGACGCCCGATGCGAGCGTGTTGAGCGTGAAGATTTCGCCGTAGCCGCGCAGGGAGTGGA
>DASSNM010000036.1:0-3934 GCA_035688025.1 Gaiellaceae bacterium
TCGTCGCGGGCGACCGCCCGCGTGCGCACGCGGGCGAGCAGGCCCGCGGCGAGCGGGTAGAGCGCGTGCGTCCACGCGAGCAGGGCGAGCGACGCCCAGAAGAGGACGGCGACGGCGATCACGCGACGATCGTACGCGCCGCGTCCGCGATCCCCGCGGCCGTCCGCTCCCAGGTCAGCTTGGCGGCGCGGGCGCGACCACGGCGGCGCCGCTCCTCGAGCTGCTCGGCCGAGGCGAGCAGCGCGCCAACCTCGGCCGCAGCCGCGACTGGATCGGTCGGATCGACCAGCACCGCGGCACCGGCGGCGATCTCGGCCGAGGGGCCGTGGGCCGCCGCGACCACCGGCAGGCCATAGCGCATCGCCTCGACGAGCGGCAGCCCGAACGACTCGCAGCTCGAGAGATGGAGGAGCGCCGCCGAAGACGCGTACAGCTCGACGAGTCGCTCTGCCGGCACCGCGCCCGCCACCTCCACGCTGTCCCGGAGGCCGAGACGCTCGATCTCGGCCTCGACGACCGCGCGGTACCCGCGCCAGTCGCCGCCCGCGAGCACCAGCTCGAGCGCCGGCTGCCGGCGTCGCAGCTCCGCGAAGACGGCGAGCGTCGCCGGGAGCGAGCGGTGCGGAGCGAGCGCGCCGACCGCGAGCACGCATTCCCGTCTCGGCACCTCCGGCGGGTCGGGCAGCAGGAAGGAGTCGCTGCCGCTCGGCACCACGGAGGTGCGGGCGCGGTCGAGTCCCGCGCGGGCTTCGAGCAATGTCGCGGCGTGCTCGCTCACTGCGACGACGGCGGCCGCCCGCCGGTACGCCGAGGGCATCCGCCGGCGGTAGTAGGCAGCCTGTGCACGCGCCCCGAGCCGCACGCGCGCACTGGCCCCGAGGAAGGCGGCCGGCTCCCAGCCGCAGTGGTAGACGACGTTCTGTGCGATCACGAGCACCGGGCAGGGGCACCGGCGCGGCACCGACTCGTTCGGCGAGATCAGCAGGTCGGCGCCGAGGCGGCCAAGTGCGCCGGCGAGGCCGGCGAGCTCGTAGACGAGCCGGCCGCGTGTCGAGGCCGCCCGAGGCACCACCTCGACGCGAAGGTTCGAGGCCGCCGGGATCCTCGTCTCTCCGGGCCGAGCCAGTACGACGTGCTCCGCCTCCGGCAGCGTGCGCGGCAGGTGGTGCAGCACGTTGAGCGAATAGGTGGCCCCGCCGTCGACGACGCCGGGCCGGAGCGAGAGGGCGTTGTAGGCGACGATCATCGGTGCGCTCGGACGGCGCGCCTACCATAGCTCGGAGCGTGAACCGGGACTCCGAGCCGATCCGCGTCCTCCGCGTGATCGCCCGCCTCAACGTCGGCGGGCCTGCGCTCCATGTCGCATACCTGAGCGAAGGGCTGCGGGACCGCGGCTACGAGACGATGCTCGTCGCGGGCACCGTCGGCGAGGGTGAGGGCTCGATGGAGGCGGTCGCGCGGTCGCGAGGCGTCGAGCCGGTCTTCGTTCCGACCCTGCAGCGCGAGGTTTCCCCGGTCGAGGACGTCGTCTCGGCACGGACGCTGCGGAAGCTGATCCGGGCATTCCGCCCGCACGTCCTGCATACCCACACGGCGAAGGCCGGCGCCGTCGGGCGACTAGCCGCGCTGATCGCAGGCGAAGCCCGCCCGCCGGTCGTCGTCCACACCTTCCACGGCCACGTCCTGCGGGGATACTTCGGGGGAGCCGCCACAGAGGCCTTCCGCCGGCTGGAACGGCAGCTTGCCCGCGCGACCGACGCGCTGATCGCCGTCAGCCCGGAGGTCCGAAACGATCTCGTCCAGCTCGGCATCGCACCTGCTGCAAAGGTCGCCGTCGTACGGCTCGGGCTCGACCTCGATGCCAGATTGCACACGTCGCCGGATGCTGGCGACGAGCTGCGGCGGCGACTCGGGATCCCGGACGACCACTTCCTCGTCGGGTGGCTGGGTCGAATGACGGCAATCAAGCGGGTCGACGACCTTCTCACCGCATTCGCGGCCGTCCACGGCTCACAGGGCGGCGCCGACCTGCTGCTCGTCGGCGACGGCCCGCTCCGCGGCGAGCTTGAGGATCACGCCGCCCGCCTGGGCATCTCCGACCGCTGCCACTTCACGGGCTATCGGGACGACGTGGCGGAGATCTACGCGGCGTGCGACGTGATCGCGCTCTCCTCCGCGAACGAGGGCACGCCGGTGACAGTGATCGAGGCGCTCGCAGCGGGCTGTCCCGTCGTCTCCACCGACGTCGGCGGCGTGCGGGACGTAGTCCGCGACGGGATCGACGGCTACCTCGCCGCACCCGGAGACACCCCCGGGCTCGCGGCGGGCCTCGCCGCGCTCGCGCACGATCCCGAGCGCGCACGAGCGATGGGCGCAACCGCACGAGAACGCGTCGTCGCCACCTACTCGGTCCCGCGCCTCGTCGACGACGTCGACCGCCTCTACCGCTCGCTGCTGCAGGTGAAGGCGCCGCGTGTGCGCCGTGTCGTCGGGCGGCTCTCCGAGCCGCTCACCCCCGCGCTACCGACCACGATGCGGCGCCTGCGCCCCGCCCAACGCCGCCTGCGGGTGCTGATGCTCTCGCAGTACTTCCCGCCCGAGGTCGGCGCGACCCAGTCGCGCATGCAGACCTTCGCGGAGCACCTCGCCGCCCGTGGCCATCGCGTGACCGTGGTCGCCGAGTTCCCGAACCATCCACACGGAATCGTCCCGGAGAAATACCGGGGCCGGCTCGTCGTCGACGACCGCTCGAACGAGTATCGCGTCCTGCGGGTCTGGGTGAAGACAGGCCCGGTGAAGAACCAGGCGTCCCGGCTCGAGCTCTACCTCTCCTACACCGCGATGGCGCTCGCGGCCGCGCCGATCGCGGGTCGCGCGGACGTCGTGCTCGCTACCTCGCCGCCGCTGTTCTCGGGGATCGCCGGCGTCGCCATCGCCCGCGCCAATGGGGCCCCGCTCGTTCTCGACGTCCGCGACCTCTGGCCGGCTGCCGCTGTCAGCCTGCAACAGATCTCCGGCAGGAGCGTCGAGTGGCTCGGCTTCGGGCTCGAGCGTTGGCTCTACCGCCAGGCCGCCGCCGTGACGACCGTGACGCTGCCCTTCAGCCGGCACGTCGACAGGCTCCGTCCCGGGCGCCCCGGCTCGGCGCTGATCCCGAACGGCACGCTCGGCCAGTTCTTCGCCGTGGACGGCGGCGACGCAGCCTCGCGCGAGCTGCTCGGGCGGCCGAATCGCTTCCTCGTCACCTTCGCGGGCACGCACGGGATCGCGCAGGCGCTGCCGCGGATCATCGACGCGGCCGCGCTCCTGCAGGACACCGCCGACTTCGCATTCGTCGGCGAAGGGCCGGTGAAGGACGCACTCATCGCGCGGGCCGAGAGCCTGGGGCTCGAAAACGTCCGCTTCCTGCCCCAGGTGCCGCTCGACTCGATCAATCCTGTCCTCGGCGCGAGCGACGCACTGCTCGTGCCGCTGTCAGGCCATCCCACCTTCGCCGAGTTCGTGCCCTCGAAGATGATCGACTTCATGGCGGCCGGCAAGCCGATCCTGCTCTCGGCTCGCGGCGAGGCGGCGCGAATCCTCGCACTCGCCGGAGCAGGCGTTCCGGTGACGCCGGAAGACCCGGAGGCGCTCGCCACGGCGGTGCGCGGCCTGGCTTCGGATCCCGCGGCGGCGGCGGCGATGGGCGAACGCGGACGCCTGTTCGCGGCGCGGCGGCTGCGCTCGCAGCAGGCCGAGCGGCTCGAGCAGGTGCTGCTCGACGTGGCCCGCTAGCGAAGGAACTCGAGGATCGCGCCGGCGGCGCGCTCGCCCGCGCGACCGTCCCAGAGCGGCGGCCTGCGATGTGCGCGTGAGGGGGCCGCGAGGAGCGCGGGCACGTCCGCGATCCGTCCCGGCTCGAGCCCGAGCAGCGTGTTGGTGCCCTCCTCGACGG
>DASSNM010000053.1:0-43919 GCA_035688025.1 Gaiellaceae bacterium
CCCCAGAACGCGTCCCACGGCTCCTTCTCGCCCTCGAAGCCCGCGTCGACCGCCCGCGCGTACACCTCGTCCACCTCGCCGGGGCTCGCGCAGGCGAAGGCGAGCGCGACCTGGTTGCCGGTCTCGCGCGTCCACTCCGGCCGGAAGCTGCGCATCACGTCCTCGGTGTCGACCATGAGCCGCAGCCCGTTCGGCAGCGTCGCCTCGACGTGGTCGGCGCCCGCCGCGAACTCGACCCCGAGCAGCCGGTAGAAAGCCCGCGTGCGCTCGAGGTCGGAGGAGACGATCCCGATCGCGTCCAGCTGAGGCATGAAACGGACGCTACCGGATAGCGTCGCTCCCATGAGACTCAGACAGCTCGGCTCCAGCGACCTCCAGGTCTCCGAGATCAGCCTCGGCTCCTGGCTGACCTACGGCGGCGGCGTCCCGCGCGAGCAGGCGGAGGCCTGCGTCGCGAAGGCGTTCGAGGTCGGGATCAACTTCATCGACACCGCGAACATCTACGCGAGCGGCCGCGCCGAGGAGTTCCTCGGCGAGGTGCTCGCCGGCCGGCCGCGCGACTCGTACGTGCTCGCGACGAAGCTGTTCTGGCGGATGCCGGACGGCGGCAGCGGCCTCTCCCGCGACCAGGTCTTCACGCAGCTCGACGCCTCGCTGCAGCGGCTGCGCACCGACTACGTCGACCTCTACCAGTGCCACCGCTACGACTGGGACACGCCGCTCGAGGAGACGATGGAGGCGCTCACCGAGGTCGTCCGCCAGGGGAAGGTGCGCTACCTCGGCTTCAGCGAGTGGCCCGCCGACAAGATCCAGGCGGCCCTCGACCTGCCGGGCGTCGAGAAGTTCGTCTCCAGCCAGCCGCAGTATTCGATGCTCTGGCGCGGCCCCGAGCGGGACGTGATCCCGGTCAGCCGCGAGAACGGCATCTCCCAGATCGTCTGGTCGCCGCTCGCGCAGGGCGTCCTCACCGGCAAGTACAAGCCCGGCGAGCCGCTCCCCGAGGGCACGCGGGCGACGTCCGAGTCGATGGGCGTCTTCATGGACCGGGCGCGCGACCAGCAGCTGCTCGAGCGCGTGCAGCAGCTCGGCGAGGTCGCGGACGGGCTCGGCATCTCGCTCGCCCACCTCGCGCTCGCCTGGGTGCTGCGGGAGCCGAACGTCGCGTCCGCGATCGTCGGCGCGTCCCGCCCGGAGCAGGTCGAGGAGAACGCCGCCGCGTCCGGGATCGAGCTCGACGACGAGACGCTCCGGCGGATCGACGAGATCCTCGGCGACGCCGTTTCCTGGGAGGGTCCCGCGTCGTAGCATCGCGGTGTGGCGCAGTACCGCTTCCTCGACGAGTGGCACCTGCCGGCCGAGGTCGACCGCGTCTACGACCTGCTCGGGCGGCCGCTCGAGTATCCGCGCTGGTGGGGCGACGTCTTCCTCGCCGCCGAGGGCGACTCCGGCGAGCCGACCCCGGGGAAGCGGATCGCGGTCGTCGCGCGCGGCTTCCTGCCCTACCGGCTCCGGTTCAGCCTGACGACGCTCGAGGCGGAGCGGCCGTACCGGATCCACTCGCGCCTCGACGGCGACTTCGAGGGCACCGGCACCTGGCTGCTCGCCGAGGACGAAGACGGCACGCGCGCGCAGCTCGACTGGCGGCCGGACGTCCGCAAGCCGGGCGTCCGCGAGCTGAGCCCGCTGCTGCGGCCGCTGTTCCGCGCGAACCACTCCTGGACGATGCGCCGCGGCCTCGACGCGGCGGCGCGGACGCTCGCGGACGAGCCGCCCGCCTAGAGCGCGGGGACGGCCTTGCCGGGATTCAGGATCCCGTTCGGGTCGAAGACCTGCTTGATGCCGCGGTAGAGGTCGAGCAGGTCGCCGTGCTCGCGCTCGAGGTACGCGAGCTTGCCCATGCCGACGCCGTGCTCGCCGGTGCAGGTTCCGCCGCGCGCGAGCGCGTCCTCGACGACGGCGTCGTTCAGCGCCTTCGCGCGCGCGAGCGACTCGGAGTCGGCGGGGTCGAGCAGGAACGCGACGTGGAAGTTGCCGTCGCCGGCGTGGCCGACGATCCCGCCGCGGAGGCCCGACCGGTCGAGCACGCCGCGCGCGTGCTCCATCGCGCCGGCGAGCTCGGAGACCGGGACGGCGACGTCCGTGATCATCGTCCGCGACCCGGGCGCGAGCGTGAGCGACGCGTGGAGCGAGTTGTGGCGCGCGTCCCAGATGCGGGCGCGCGCGGTCGGGTCGCTCTCCGCCTCGAACGCGGTCGCGCCCTCGTCCTCGAGCAGCTCCCGCGCCGTCTCGAGGTCAGCGGCGACCGCGGACTCGCTGCCGCCGATCTCGACGAACAGGTACGGCGACTCCGGGAACGTCGTCCCCTTGTACGCGTTCAGCGCGGCGATCGTCGTCGCGTCCACGAGCTCGCAGCGGGACACCGGGACGCCGGCGCCGACGATCATCGCCGCCGCGCTGCAGGCGGCCTCGACCGACGGGAAGGCGGCGCGCGCGACGACGACGTGCTCCGGGATCGGGTGCAGGCGCAGCGTCAGCTCGGTGATCACGCCGAGCGTGCCCTCCGAGCCGATCAGCAGCTGCGCGAGGTTGTAGCCGGCCGAGGTCTTCGCGGCGCGGCTGCCGGCGCGGACGACGCTGCCGTCGGCGAGCACCGCCTCGACCGCGAGCACGTGCGCGCGCATGCCGCCGTAGCGGACGGTCGTCGTCCCGCTCGCGTTCGTAGCCGCCATGCCGCCGAGCGTCGCGTCCGCGCCCGGGTCGACCGGAAAGAAGACGCCGTGCGGGCCGGTCGCCGCCTCGAGCTGCAGGCGCGTGACGCCCGCCTCCACGGTCGCGGTCAGATCCTCCGGCCGCACCTCGAGGATGCGGTTCATCCGCGTCAGGTCGAGGCTGATCCCGCCCTGCAGCGGGATCACGTGCCCCTCCAGGCTCGTGCCGGCGCCGAACGGGACGACCGCCACGCGCGCCTCGTTCGCGTACGCGAGCACCGCCGAGACCTCCGCCGTCGACGCGGCGAAGACGACGACGTCCGGCCGCCGCGGCGCGTGGTAGCTGAGGTCGCCGCCGTGCTGGTCGAGCAGCGACTCGCCGTCGCCGACCCGGCTCTCGTCGGGGACGATCCGGAGCAAGTCCTCCCGCAGCGACGCGACCGCGCTCATGGCCCGAAACCTACCGGCCCGTTCGGACCGGGGCGTCCGTGGGTAAGGGGGGCGCGGCGGCGGATGGACGAGGCATGGTTCACGCAGTGTGCGGACGAGCTGGCGGAAGCCCTCATCGCCGCGCGTGAGTCGGCCGCCGCCTGCGAGGCGCTCCTCGAGCAGGCGCGAGGCAGGCTGGGGCCCGAGGCGGAGCGCCGGCTGCTCGCCACGGTCGCCGCCCCGGCGGCGATCGCGCGCGTGCTGATGGACATCATGGACCGGCCGCCCGCGCTCGTCCTCGCGTGCGCGCAGGCGTGTCACGACGCGTCGCTGACCGCGTGCCGGCAGCTCGACGCGAACGAGCTCCCGCTCGACGCGGCCCCCGCGATCGCGGCGCTCTCCGCGTCCGCCGCCGCCTGCCGGCGGCTGCTCGACGCCGCGCTCTAGCCGATTCTGCGCCGCAGCGGCCCGTGCGCGCGCAGGCCGGCCCACAGCCAGGCCGGCGCGCGCCGCCGCGCCCGCTCGACCGCCTCGCGCACGGCGGCGGCCGCGTCGTCGTGGATCCCGGCGCCGTGCCCGACCAGGACGTGCTCCGGCCGGACGGAGAGCAGCCGCCGCGGCGGCGTCAGCCGCAGGAGCGGCGAGACGGCGAGGCGCTCCTGCGGCGCCCGGTAGTACTGCGCCGTCCCGAGCGCGTCCGCCGCGACGAGCGTGGCGAGCCCCGGGAACCAGAGCGCGACCTCGCGCCAGAAGCGGGTGCGGAGCACCGGCAGCACCTCGAACGGCGCGCCGTCGGGAGCGCTCCCCGGCACGACGTGCAGCGGGACGCCGAGGCGCTCGGCGACCCGTGCGCAGTCGCGGCCGTGCCGGTCGAGGAGCTGGACGACCCCCGCGGGCTCGCCGAGCGCGGCCGCCCGGTCGAGCGCGTCCTCGTCCCAGACCGGGTCGAGCAGCCAGACTCGGCCGCCGGCGGCGAGCGCGTGCGAGCAGCGGCGCATGAACGCCGGCTCCGCCGCGATCCAGCCGAAGCCGAACTCGAGCTCGTCGACGAACGCCGCCACGGGGCGACGTTACCCCTGCTCGCCCTCCTCACGCCGCACGAGCACGCTGTCGGCGAGCCCGTAGTCGACCGCCTCCTGCGGCGAGAGGAAGCGGTCGCGGTCGATGTCGCGGACGACCTCCTCGACGTCGCGGCCCGAGTGCCGCGCGATCACCTCGGCGTAGCGGCGCGTCAGCGAGAGGATCTCCCGCGCCGCGATCTGGATGTCGGCGGGCGTGCCGCGGAAGCCGCCCGAGCCCTGGTGGATCATCACCTTCGAGTTCGGGAGCACGAACCGCTTGCCGGCCGCGCCGCCCGCGAGCAGCAGCGCGCCCATCGACATCGCCATGCCGATGCAGTACGTCTGCACGTCCGGCCGCACGTACTGCATCGCGTCGTACATCGCGAGGCCCGCGTAGACGTCCCCGCCGGGCGAGTTGATGTAGAAGCGGATGTCCGAGTCCGGGTCCTCCGCCTCGAGGAAGAGGAGCTGCGCGACGACGAGGTTCGCCGACGACGACTCGACCTCGCTGCCGAGGAAGACGATCCGCTCGCGCAGGAGCCGCGAGAAGATGTCGAACGAGCGCTCGAAGCGGCCGTCCGACTCGACCACCATCGGCACGAGCTGATTGAATACGCCACTCATCGGTTGCGCATTTATACGCAACCTCTAGGTTGCACGTCAAGTCGGAGGTGGAGCGATGCAGGTCGAGCGCGAGATCGTCGTCCCGGAGCGGCCCGAGGAGGTCTGGGCGGCGCTGACCGAGTCGGAGCGGCTCGAGGAGTGGTTCGCGAGCGAGGCCGAGCTCGACGCGCGGCCCGGCGGCGAGGGCGTCTTCCGCTGGGGCGACGGCGACGAGCGGCACGCGGTCGTGCGGGAGGCGGACGCGCCCGAACGGCTCGTCCTCGACTGGGACGACGGCGGCGAGGTCGCGATCGAGCTCGAGCAGGTCGAGGACGGGACGCTCGTCCGGGTCGTCGAGTCCGCGCCCGACTTCGCGATCGCGCTCGAGGCGCGCGCGGCCGCGCTGCAGTGGACGGCGGCCGCGTAGACCGGGTCTTCGCCGCGCTCGGCGACGCCGGCCGACGTTCGCTCGTCGAGGCGGTGGCCGCGCGCGGGAGCGCGACCGCGACCGAGCTCGCGGCCGAGCTGCCGGTGACCCGGCAGGCGGTCGCGAAGCAGCTCGTCATGCTCGCGGACGCGGGCCTGCTGCGCGCGACGCGGGCGGGCCGCGAGACGCGCTACGAGGTGACGCCCGCGCCGCTCGAGGACGCGGTCGCCTGGATGGTCTCGGTCGGCGCCGCCTGGGACGAGCGCCTCGCCGCGCTCCGCCGCAGCCTCGCGCGCCGCAGCGCTCAGGGCGCGAGCCGCTCGAGCGACCAGCCGCCCGCGCCGCGCGCGTAGCGGAAGCGGTCGTGCAGCCGGCTCTCGCGGTGCTGCCAGAACTCCCACGCCTCGGGGGCGAGCACGAAGCCGCCCCACCACTCCGGCCTCGGCACGTCCCCGGGCAGCTCCGCGTCGAGCGCGGCGAGCCGCGCCTCGAGCTCCGCGCGCGAGCCGAGCGCTCGGCTCTGCCGCGAGGCGTGCGCCCCGAGCTGCGCCTGGCGCGGGCGGGTCGCGAAGTACGCGTCCGACTCGGCCG
This sequence comes from Gaiellaceae bacterium, assembly GCA_035688025.1. GTDB lineage: Bacteria > Actinomycetota > Thermoleophilia > Gaiellales > Gaiellaceae > Palsa-739. The sequence goes on from DASSNM010000053.1 coordinate 5,820, forward strand.
CCGGCAGCCGCTCGACCGGCCCCTCCACCCGCACCTGGCGACCGAGCGGCCACCAGTGGAAGAGGAGCGCCGCGCGCGGGTTCGCCGCCAGCTCGCCGCCCTTCCGCGAGCCGTAGTTGCTGAAGAAGGAGAGGCCGCGCTCGTCGAAGCCCTTGACCAGCACCATCCGCGCCGACGGCCGGCCGTCGGGGGCGGCCGTCGCGAGCGCCGCCGCCTCCGGGACCGGCACCTCGGCCGCCGCCTCCGCGAACCAGCGCTCGAACTGCCGCAGCGGCTCGGGGTCGAGGTCGGCGCGGCGCACTAGGAGATGATGGACCGCCGCAGCGCGATCGCGACGGCCTCGGTGCGCGTCGCGGCGCCGAGCTTCGTCATCGCCTTCGCGAGATGCGTGCGCACGGTCTCGGCGGAGATGCCGAGCTGCTCGCCGACCGCGTCGTTCGCGAGGCCGCGCGCGAGCAGGCCGAGCACCTCGCGCTCGCGCGTCGTCAGCTCCGGCTGGGCCGGCGAGAGCCGCGCGCCGACGAGGCCGCCGGCGAGCACCGGGTCGACGTACGTCTCGCCGCCGGCGATCCGGCGAAGCGCGCGGGCGAGGTCGGCGAGCGGCGCCTCCTTGAGCAGGAATCCGCGGACGCCGGCGGCGAGCGCGTCGGTCAGCTCGCTCGTCTCGCCGTGGCCGGTGTAGAGGACGATCGCGGTCCCGGGCGCGTCGCCGGCGGCGCGGCGGGCGATCTCGATCCCGGAGAGCCTGGGCATGCGGAGGTCGAGCAACGCGATCGCCGGCTGCAGCTCGACGATCAGCGCGAGAGCCGTCTCGCCGTCGTCCGCGCGCCCGACCACCTCGAACCCCTCGCCCTCGAGGATGCGAGCGAGCGCGCCGAGCATGGCCGGATGGTCGTCGGCGAGGACGCACGTGACGGGGGCGGACGGCGGCGCTGCGTTTCCTCCTGGCAAGCGGTTATACCTCGTGCGGGAAAGCCGCGCGGGCCTTCCGCGCCCCCCACGATGCCGCTCCGGGCGGACGGCCGCGACCATGCGGGCAGCGAGGCGCCGACCGCGTCTCCGGGGCGGCCCGCGGGGGCCGCCCCGATCGTTGGAACACCGAAGGAGTCACATGAGCACCGTCGCCCACGATCCCACCGACGTCATCCTCCGAGACGGCTCGACGCTGCGCCTTCGGGCGCCGTGCGCCGCCGACGCAGCGGCGATGCTCGACTTCTTCGAGCGCCTGTCCTCGGAGAGCCGCTACCTGCGCTTCCACGGCTTCCCGGCGCTCGGGCCGAAGCTCGTCGAGCCGTTCGTCGATCCCGACTGGGAGGAGCGCGGCTCGCTGATCGGCTGCCTCGAGGGCCGGATGGTCGCGCTCGCGAACTACGCCCGGCTGCGCGACCGGCGCGCGGCCGAGGTCGCGTTCACGGTCGACGACGGCTACCAGCGGCGCGGCATCGGCACGCGGCTGCTGGAGCGGCTCGTCGCGCTCGCGGCCGAGAACGGGATCGAGGAGTTCGTCGCCACCGTCCTGCCGGAGAACCGCAACATGCTCGACGTCTTCCGCGACGCCGGCTTCAACGCCGTCCGCGAGCTGTCGGGCGGCCAGGTCGAGGTGCGCTTCCCGATCGCGCCGACCGCGCACTACCGCGAGGCGGTCGCGGCGCGCGACCACGCGGCCGTCCGCGCCTCGCTGCAGCCGTTCTTCGAGCCGGGCTCGGTCGCGGTGATCGGCGCGTCGTCGCGGCGCGGCTCGATCGGCGGCGAGCTGTTCCGGAACATCCTCGCGGCCGACTTCAAGGGCTCTGCGTATCCCGTGAACCGGAACGGCGACCCGGTCGCGGGCGTGCACGGCTACACCGGCGTCGGCGCGATCCCGGATCCGGTCGAGCTGGCCGTGATCTGCCTGCCGGGCGAGCACGTCATCCCGGCCGCGCGCGAGGCGCTCGAGGCGGGCGTGCGCGCGCTCTGCGTCATCTCCGCCGGCTTCGCCGAGATCGGCGCCGAGGGCGTCGCGCGCCAGGACGAGCTCGTCGCGCTCGCGCGCGAGCACGGCGCCCGGATCATCGGCCCGAACTGCCTCGGCTTCGCGTCGGCGGCCGTCGACCTGAACGCGACCTTCGCGCCGCGCGCGTTCCCGAAGGGGGCGATCGGCTTCTCGTCGCAGAGCGGCGCGCTCGGCCTCGCCCTGCTCGAGCGGGCCGAGGAGCGCGGCCTCGGGCTGACGTCGTTCGTCTCGATCGGGAACAAGGCTGACGTCTCCTCGAACGACCTGCTCGAGTGGTGGGAGGACGACGACGCGACCGAGCTCGTGATCCTCTACCTCGAGTCGTTCGGCAACCCGCGCGCGTTCGCGCGGATCGCGCAGCGGCTGGCGCGGCGGAAGCCGATCCTCGCGATGAAGGGCGGCACGACGCGCGCCGGCTCGAAGGCGGCGAGCTCGCACACGGCCGCGCTCGCCGGGTCGGAGGCCGCGGTCGACGCGCTCTTCCGGCAGGCGGGCGTGATCCGCACGCGCACCCTGGACGAGCTCGTCGACGTGGCCGCGCTCCTCTGCGCGCAGCCCGTCCCGCGCGGGCGCCGGGTGGCGCTGCTGACGAACGCGGGCGGCCTCGGCATCCTCGCCGCGGACGCGTGCGAGGCGGCCGGGCTCGAGCTGCCGACGCCGGCCGAGGAGACCCGCGCGAAGCTCGCCTCGGTGATGCCGAGCGAGGGCTCGACCGCGAACCCGATCGACATGCTCGGCTCGGCGAACGCGAAGAGCTTCGCCGAGGTGCTCCCGCTCGTCCTCGCCGACCCGGGCATCGACGCCGTGATCACGCTGTTCGTGCCGACGGTGGGCGTGGACGAGGAGGAGGTCGGGGCCGCGATCTCGGCCGCGGCCGCGACCGCCGACGGGAAACCGGTGCTCTGCGCGTTCCTGAGCGCGAAGGGCGCGCCGGCGAGCCTGCGCAGCGTCGCGCCGGTGCCCGCGTTCGCGTATCCGGAGGCGGCCGCGCGCGCCCTCGGCCGGGCCGCCGAGCGCGGCGACTGGCTCCGCCGCGAGGCGGGGACGCTCCCGGAGCTCGAGGTCGACCGCGAGGCCGCCGAGGCGGTCGTCGCCGAGGCGCTCGAGGCGGACGGCGACGGCTGGCTGGAGCCGGAGCAGGCGCGCCGACTGCTCGAGGCGTACGGGCTGCCGGTCGTGCCGGAGCGCGTCGTCGGCTCGACGGACGAGGCGGTCGCGGCGGCGGCCGAGCTCGGCTTCCCGGTCGTCGTCAAGAGCGCGGCGGCCGGCGCGCACAAGACCGAGTCGGGCGGCGTCGCGCTGAACCTCGCCGACGAGGCGGAGGTGCGCGCCGCAGCGGAGCGGATCGGCGCGCCCCTGCTCGTGCAGCCGATGATCCGCGGCGGCGCGGAGCTGCTCGCGGGCGCGGTCGAGGATCCGGTGTTCGGGCCGCTCGTCGCGTTCGGCCCGGGCGGCGTCCTCGCCGAGCTGATCGGCCAGGCGCAGTTCCGGATCGCGCCGCTCACGGACGTGGACGCGCGCGAGCTGGTGCGGAGCGGCAAGGCCGGGCGGCTGGTCGCCGGCTTCCGAGGCGCGCCGCCGGCGGACGAGGAGGCGCTCGTCGACCTGCTCCTGCGCCTGTCGCGGCTCGCGTCGGACGTCGCGGAGCTGGCCGAGCTCGACCTGAACCCGGTACTCGCCCTCCCGGCTCGCTGCGTCGCCGTCGACGCGCGCGTCCGAATCGCGAAGCCGACCGTCCAGCGCCGCGCGAAGACCTGGTAAGCCCCTACCGGCGGGCCACGAAGACGTACTCGGAGCTGTCGTCCTCGAACGGCTCGCCGGCGAACCCGCCGTAGAGGGCTTCGAGCTGCAGGCCGGCGACGTCGAGGAGCCCGAGCCACTCGTTCCGGGTCGCCCACCAGAGCGACCCGGTGCCGCCGTCGTCGAGGGTGACGTCGACGCGGTTGTCGCCGACGCTGTAGCGGTTCGTGTGCGGCATCGGCGTGTCGACGTGGCGGCCGTCGAGCTCGGCCGCGAAGCGGTGGTCGAACGCGAACGCGTTCCACGCGAAGCGGCCGCCCGGTCGTAGCGAGGCCGCGACCCGCTCGAAGCAGCGGCGGCGGTCGGCCCAGGTGGGGAGGTGCAGCAGCGACCGACCGGGGCAGTAGATCAGGGCGGCCGGCTCCTCGAGCTCGAGCTCCCGCATGTCGGCGTCGCGCAGGTCGAGCTCGACGCCGGCCTCGAGCGCGCGCGCCCTCGCCTGCGCGAGCATCGCCAGCGACGCGTCGATCCCGATCACGCGCCTGCCGGTCGCCTGGGCGACGGGGATCGCGACGCGCCCGTTCCCGACGGCAAGCTCGACGACCGGCCCGTCCGCTTCGCGGGCGAGCCCGGCGTAGAACGGGACGTCGGCGACGCCGGGGAACCATTCCCCGTAGCGCTCCGCCCAGGCCTCGTACCAGCTCGACATGCGGGACGAAATCTACGGATCCGGTGCGGGGCGATGAGTTGCGGCCGGCCTGCGAGTCTCCAGGTGGACGACGGCAGCGAACTCGGGAGGACAGGTGAAGCTTCTACTCACGTCGGGCGGCGTCACGAACGCGAGCATCCGGGCGGCGCTGGTGGATCTGCTGGGCAAGCCGATCGAGGAGTCGAGCGCCCTGTGCGTCCCGACGGCGCAGTGGGGTCACCCGCGGTGCGGTCCCGCCTCGGTGCGGGGCTTCGTCGCCGGCCTGCCGCCGTGGGGCGGGATGACCTCGCTGGAGTGGAGGTCGCTGGGCGTGCTCGAGCTGACCGCGCTGCCGAGCATCGGCGAGGAGCGCTGGGTCCCGTGGGTGCGGGAGGCCGACGTCCTGCTCGTGGACGGCGGCGACGCGACGTATCTGTGCCACTGGCTGCGCGAGAGCGGGCTGGCCGATCTGCTGCCGACGCTGTCCGAGACGGTCTGGGTCGGGGTGAGCGCCGGGAGCATGGTGATGACGCCGCGGATCGGCGACGACTTCGTCGCGTGGCCGTCCGCGCCGGACGACCGCACGCTCGGCGTCGTCGACTTCGCGATCTTCCCGCACCTCGACCACGAGCAGATGCCGGGGAACACGATGGCCCACGCCGAGCGCTGGGCCGCCGAGATCGCGGGCCCCGCCTACGCGCTGGACGACCAGACCGCGATCAGCGTCGCCGACGGCGCCGTCGAGGTCGTGTCGGAGGGGCACTGGAGGCTGTTCGCGCCGGCCGAGTGAGCGGGGCGCGGACGGCGGTTCCATGCCCGCTCTCGGCCCGGCGCCGCTCACGCAGCCCGGCGGAGGCGAGACCGCGCTCGCGCCGGAGCCACACTGCCGAAGCGGGAACCAGAGCGGCGCCCGGAGGCGCCGCTCGTGGTGGTGGATGCGCCGGAGCTTGAAGAAGCCCGGATATGTCGGAGGAACGGCGACGGCGCGAGGGCGTGCCGCCGCGTCCCACCGTGAGCACAGTCTCCCCCGCCGCCGGTCGAGGGTCATCGGCGCCGCTACGCACGAACGATGCGGGTTTTCCGCGATGGCGGCAGCGTCCCGCACCGATGCAGCCCGGCGGTGGCCGGAGCGACGCTTGGCGCAACCGAACCAGGAGCACACGATGCGAGTCGCAGACCTCATGACCGCCGACGTCGTCACCGTCGGCGCCGACACCCCGCTCAAGGACGTCGCCGCGATGCTCGCCTCCCGCGGCATCTCCGGCGCGCCCGTCGTCGACGACGAGGGCCGCCTGCTCGGCGTCGTCAGCGAGGCGGACATCCTCGCGAAGGAGCGCCGGCCGGCCGGCCAGAGCCGCTTCGCGCAGTTCCTCGGCTACCCGGAGCCCACCGACACGAAGGCGCTCGCCCGCACCGCCGGCGAGGCGATGACCTCGCCCGCCGTGACGATCGGCGCCGACCGCCGCGTCGACGCGGTCGCCGCGCTCATGCTCGACCGCGGCATCAACCGGCTGCCGGTCGTCGACCGCGACGGGAAGCTCGTCGGCATCGTCACCCGCGCCGACCTCGTCCGCGCGTTCGTCCTCGCAGACGCCGAGATCGAGCGCGAGATCCGGGACGAGGTGCTGCTGCACGAGCTGTGGCTCGACCCGACCCAGTTCGAGGTGACGGTCGAGCACGGCGAGGTGACGATCTCGGGCGAGATCCACCACGACGAGGAGGCCGACCTGATGCAGCGGCGGATCCGGCTCGTCCCGGGCGTCGTCTCGGTGCAGGTGCTCGAGACGGCGCGCTAGCGCGCTCCGCTACGGTCCAGCCGTGCACGCGTTCGGCGTCAGCAGCGCCGTCGAGAGGTTGCGCGCGGCGGGCGGCGGCTACGAGGTCGTCCACGAGTCGGCCGGGCTCGAGCTCGGCGTCTACGTGCTCGTCGCGCCCGAGCCCGACCGGCAGCAGCCGCACGAGGACGACGAGGTCTACGTCGTGCTCGAGGGGAGCGGCGTGCTCGAGGTCGGCGGCGAGAGCGTGCCGGTGCGCCAGGGCGACGCCGTCTTCGTCGAGGCGGGCGCCGAGCACCGCTTCACGGCCTACGAGCAGCTGGCCGTGCTCGTCCTCTTCGAGCGTGCGCGCGGCTAGCGCCGTCGCGCTCGCCGCGGCGGCGCTCCTCGCCGGCTGCGGCGGCGGCGCCACCGCGCCGGCGACGAGTCCGCGGACGACGCCGCTGAGCCCGCAGGAACGCCACGGCCGCACGCTCTTCGTCCGCAGCTGCGGCGCCTGCCACGAGCTCGCCGACGCGGGCACGCACGGCAGCGCCGGGCCGAGCCTCGACGAGCACCCGTGGCGCGACGTCTACGTCCGCGAGGTGATCGCGTCCGGCCCCGGACTGATGCCCGCCGAGCTGCTCAGGGGCGCCGACGCGGACGCGGTGGCGGGCTACGTCGCCGCCGCGACGAAGCGATAAGACTCGGCCGACCCCTAGGCAACGCTTGCGATACCTGTTTCAATCGGGAAAACGTGCAAGCAACAGGAGAGTCGCCTTGGACACGTACCACGTCGTGCTGTACATCCACTTCCTCTCGCTGCTCGTCGGCTTCGGCGCCGGCGCCGTCGAGACGGTCTGCCTGCTCAAGCTCCGCGCCGCGGAGACGCTCGAGGCGGCCGTCCCGTGGGGCCAGCTCGCCGGGCAGATCGAGAAGGCGTTCCCGATCGCGATCGTCGGCCTCTACGGGTCGGGGATCTACATGACCCACCACTTCTGGAGCTTCTCCACCTCGTGGGTCGTGATCCCGATCGTCGGCCTCGCCGTCCTCTCGCTGCAGGGACCGCTCGTCGCCGGCCGGCAGGGCCACAAGCTCAAGGAGCTGCTGATGGCGAACGGGCCGGGGCCGCTGAAGGCGGAGGCCCGCAAGCAGACGGTCAACCCGCTGCTCTGGGGCGCCGGCTTCTCGAACGAGGGGCTCGTCCTCGCGATCGTCTGGGTGATGACCGAGAAGCCCGGCTGGGGCGGCGCGATCGCCGCCGTCGTGATCGGCTACGCCGCCGGCATCGGCCTGTCGCTGCGCCTCGCGCGCCGCGACGCGGTCGAGACGGCGCCGGCCGCCGAGCCGGCCTAGCTCGCTCCGGGGGACGTGGCGGCCTCGGGTCGCCACGTCCACCCCGACACCTCGGGATCGTCCTCGCCGTGCTCGCGCGCGTGGGCGCGGGCGCGGAGGCGGGCGTCGACCATCTCCTGGCGCAGATGCGCCGCCTGCTCCGCGACGCCGGGGAGCCGGTCGATCACGTCGAGGACGAGGTGGTAGCGGTCGAGGTCGTTGAGCATGACCATGTCGAACGGCGTCGTGGTCGTGCCCTCCTCCTTGTAGCCGCGCACGTGGATGTTCTCGTGGTTCGTCCGCCGGTAGGTGAGCCGGTGGATCAGCCACGGGTAGCCGTGGTAGGCGAAGACGACCGGGCGGCTCGTCGTGAACAGCGAGTCGAACTCGGCGTCGGAGAGCCCGTGCGGGTGCTCGCTCTCCGGCTGCAGCCGCATCAGGTCGACGACGTTGACGACGCGCACCTTCAGCTCGGGCAGCCGCTCGCGCAGGATGCCCGCGGCGGCGAGCGTCTCGAGCGTCGGCACGTCGCCGCAGCAGGCGAGGACGACGTCCGGCTCCTCGTCGCCGTCCGACGACGCCCACTCCCAGATCCCGATCCCGCGCGTGCAGTGCAGGATCGCCTCCTCCATCGAGAGGTACTGCAGCGCCGGCTGCTTGCCGGCGACGATCACGTTCACGTAGTGCCGCGAGCGCAGGCAGTGGTCGGCCACCGAGAGCAGGCAGTTCGCGTCCGGCGGCAGGTAGACGCGGATGATCTCCGCCTTCTTGTTGACGACGTGGTCGATGAAGCCGGGATCCTGGTGCGAGAAGCCGTTGTGGTCCTGGCGCCAGACGTGCGAGCTGAGCAGGTAGTTGAGCGACGCGATCGGCCGCCGCCACGGGATGTCGCGCGTCACCTTCAGCCACTTCGCGTGCTGGTTGAACATCGAGTCGACGATGTGGATGAACGCCTCGTAGCAGTTGAAGAGCCCGTGCCGGCCGGTCAGCAGGTAGCCCTCGAGCCAGCCCTGGCACTGGTGCTCGGAGAGCATCTCGATCACGCGCCCGCTCGGGGCGAGGTGCTCGTCGACCGGCTCGATCGCCGCGTCCCACTGCTTGTCGGTGACCGCGAGCACGTCGCCGAGCCGGTTCGAGGTCGTCTCGTCGGGGCCGAAGATCCGGAACGTCTCCGGGTTCTCGCGCACGACCTCGGCGAGCCAGCGGCCGAGCACGCGCGTCGCCTCCGCGGTCTCCGCGCCCGGCCGCTCGACCGGGACGCCGAAGTCGCGGAAGTCGGGCAGGCGCAGCTCGCGCAGGACGAGGCCACCGTTCGTCTTCGGGTTCCCGGACATGCGGCGGTCGCCCTCGGGCGGGAGCGCGGCGAGCTCGGCGACGAGCGCGCCCGCCTCGTCGAAGAGCTCCTCCGGGCGGTAGCTCCGCAGCCACGCCTCGAGCTCGCGCAGGTGCTCCGGGTTCGTCCGCACCTCGGCGAGCGGCACCTGGTGCGCGCGCCACGTGCCCTCGACCTGGACGCCGTCCACGTCGCGCGGGCCCGTCCAGCCCTTCGGCGTGCGGAAGACGACCATCGCGCGCGGGTCGTCGAGCGCCCGGTCGAGCAGCTCGGCGAAGCGGCCGTGCGCGTCGAGGTGGTCGTCGTCGAGGCCGGCGTCGAAGACGTAGGGCTCGTGCCCGTAGCCGCGCATCAGCGCGAGCAGCTCGTCCTCCGGGATGCGGGCGAGCACGGTCGGGTTCGCGATCTTGTAGCCGTTCAGGTGCAGGATCGGCAGCACGCGGCCGTCCCTCTCCGGGTCGACGAACTTGTTCGAGTGCCAGCTCGTCGCGAGCGGGCCGGTCTCCGCCTCGCCGTCGCCGACGACGCAGGCGACCGTGAGGCCGGGGTTGTCGAAGGCGGCGCCGTAGGCGTGCGAGAGCGCGTAGCCGAGCTCGCCGCCCTCGTGGATCGAGCCCGGCGTCTCGGGCGCGGCGTGGCTCGGGATCCCGCCCGGGAACGAGAACTGGCGGAACAGCTCCCGCAGCCCGCGCTCGTCGCGCGTCACGTGGGGGTAAAGCTCGCTGTACGTCCCCTCGAGATACGACTGCGCGACGACGGCCGGGCCGCCGTGGCCGGGGCCGGTGACGTAGATCGCGTCGAGGTCGCGCTCGCGGATGGCGCGGTTCAGGTGGACGTAGAGGAAGTTCAGGCCGGGGGTCGTCCCCCAGTGGCCGAGCAGGCGCGGCTTCACGTGCTCCGGCCGCAGCGGCTCGCGCAGGAGCGGGTTGTCGAGCAGGTAGATCTGGCCCACGGAGAGGTAGTTGGACGCGCGCCAGTACGCGTCGATCAGACGGAGCTGCTCGTCGGTCATGAGAATCTCCTTCCGTGGACGTGCTCGTCGTCAACGCCGGCTCCACCAGTCTGAAGCTCCATCTCGTCCGCGGGTCGCAGTCGGAGGCGGTCGAGGAGCTCGTGCCCGCCGACGCCGTCGGGCATCGCGTCGTGCACGGCGGGCCGCGCTTCGACGCGCCCTGCGTCGTCGACGGCGCGGTCGAGCGCGCGATCGAGGAGCTCGTCCCGCTCGCGCCGCTCCACAACCCGCCCGCGCTCGAATGGATCCGCCGCGCCCGCGAGGCGCTGCCGGACGTCCCGCACGTCGCCGTCTTCGACACCGCCTTCCACCGGACGATGCCGCGGGAGGCCTCGACCTACGCCGTGCCCGCGCGCTGGCGCGAGGAGTGGGACGTCCACCGTTACGGCTTCCACGGGATCAACGTGCAGTGGGTGGCGGAGCAGGTGCGCGTGCCGCGGCTCGTCGTCTGCCATCTCGGCGGAGGGTGCTCGGTCACCGCGGTGCGAAACGGGCGCTCCGTCGACACGACGATGGGCTTCTCGCCGCTGGAAGGGGTGCCGATGGCGACGCGGTCGGGCTCGGTCGACCCGGGGGCGCTGCTCTACCTGCTCCGGGAGGGCAAGCTGAGCCGCGACGAGCTCGAGCAGCAGCTGGAGCACGAGTCGGGACTTGCGGCGCTCTCGGGCGGCGGCTCGGGCGACGTGCGCGAGGCGTCGCCGCTCGCGCTCGACGTGTTCGTCCACCGGGTGGCGGCGGCGGTCGCGGCGATGGCGGCCGCCTGCGGCGGGCTCGACGCGCTCGCGTTCACGGGCGGCATCGGCGAGCACGCGGAAGACGTGCGCGAGCGGATCGTGGAGCGGGTGCGGTTCCTGGGCGGCTTCCAGGTCGAGGTCGTGCCGGCGCGCGAGGAGCTCGTGATCGCTGCCGAGACGCGCCGGCTGCTCGCGAGCAAGTAACAGTCTGTTACTTGGGCTCAGGCGCGGCGCCACGCGAAGGCGGGGTCGGCCACGCGCGGCTTGCCGGCGAGACAGCCGCGCCATGCGGTCGCGGCCTCCCACACGCTCGCCTCGCCGATCACGTGCTCGACGACGTCCCGGACGTCCGGGCCCTCGAAGACGAAGACGGCCTCGTGGTCGGTGACGAAGATCGAGTGCGCGTCGAGCGGCGTCTCGTCGAGCGCGAACGGCGGCCCCTTCTCGATCAGGTCGCGGGCCGTGTCGACCGCGTCCGGGCGCAACGGCACGACGACCGCGACGCGACTCATACCGCGAGTCCCGTCGCCGTCAGGTGGCCGAGCCGCTCGGCGAGCTCGCTGAGGACGCCGAGGCCCTGGACGCTGCCGATCCGGAGCGGCCCGCCGACGGCGAGGTCGAGCACGAGCGCGGGCCGGCCGGCGAGTCGCTCGCCGTTGCCTCTGCCGACGTGGACGGACTCGATGTCCTCGTAGAAGACGCGGTGCACCTGCCGGCCGCCGCGCCGTCCGAGCGACCCCTCGAGGCGGAGCCCGGTCGGCTCCAGCTCGAGCTTGCCGGCGCGCACCGGCTGTGCCGGCTCGCTCCAGAGGACGGCGTAGCTCTCCATGTGCGGAGGATGGCGACGGCCCGGCCGCGCGGCATCGGTACGGAGCGCCCCTTCGCGCTTCGGGAAAGCACCTACGCCGACGGGGCGCGGCCGCTACTGCGCTTCGGAGTCCTCGAGCAGGCCCTGCTGGAGCGCGTAGCGGACGAGCTCGGCGCGGGTCGAGAGCCGCAGCTTCTGCATGATGTGCGCCCGGTGCGTCTCGGCCGTGCGGACGGAGATGTAGAGCATCTTCGCGATCTCCTGGTTCGTGTGGCCGAGGGCGAGCAGGCGCAGCACCTCGCGCTCGCGCTCCGACAGCGGATCCTCGGCGGCGCGGCGCTCCGCCTCCGCCTCGGCGGCGGCGAGCCGCGCGCCGAGCGTCGGGTGGACGTAGCGGCGCCCGGCCGCGACCTCGCGGACCGCGGCGACGAGCTCGGCGTCCGCGGCCTCCTTGAGCAGGTAGCCGCTCGCGCCGGAGGCGAACGCCTCGCGGACGTAGCTCGGGTCGTCCTGCATCGAGAGGACGAGGATCTGCGCGTCCGGGGCCGCGGTGCGGATCTCCGGCGCCGCCTCGAGACCGCTGCGGCCCGGCATGACGACGTCGAGCAGGACGACGTCCGGCTTGTGCAGCCGGGCGAGGCGCACGGCGTCGTCCGCGCTGCCGCCCTCGTCCTCGACGGTGATGTCGCCTTCGGCTTCGAGCAGCAGCCGGAGACCGGAGCGCACGAGCGCATGGTCGTCCACGATCAGTACGCGAATCACGTCAGCGGCACCTCCGCCACGAAGGTCGTCCCGGCTCCCGGGCGCGACTCTACCGTGAGGCGGCCGCCCAGCAAGCCCACACGCTCGCGCATGCCGACGAGGCCGAGGCCACCGTCGCGCGTGCGCGCAGGTTCGAAGCCGATTCCGTCGTCCTCGACGATCACAGACACCGAATCATCCTTGCGGGTCAGGACGACGCTCACCTTCGACGCGCGCGCGTGCTTGACGACGTTCGTCAGCGACTCCTGCACGATCCGGTAGAGGGCGGTCTCGATCTCCGGCGGCAGGCGGCCGCCCGGGAGCGCCGGCACGAACTCGACGCCGATCCCGGTCTGCTCGCGGAAGCTCTCGGTCAGTCGCTCGAGCGCCGCGACGAGCCCGAAGTCGTCGAGCGCCTTCGGGCGCAGCTCGACCGCGAGCTGGCGGACGTCCTGGAGGGTGGCGCGGACGAGGTCGCGGACGTCGTCGACCGCCTGCTTCGTGCGGTCGCTGATCGCCGCCTCCTCGATCATGCCGAGGCCGAGCAGGATCGAGGTGAGCGCCTGGCCGGTCTCGTCGTGGAGCTCCCGTGCGAGGCGGCGGCGCTCCAGCTCCTGGGCGGTGACGACGCGCTGCAGGGCCTCGCGGGCGACGCGGCGGGAGAGGTCGATCGCGACCGCCGCGCGCGCCGCGAAGATCTCGGCGACGCGCAGGTCCTCGTGCGTGAAGCGCGGGTCGGAGTCCTGCTTGTCGTGCGCGCCGATGACGCCGATCGCCTCGCCTCGGACGACGATCGGGACGTAGAGCGCGGTCGTCATCTCGAGCCGCCGGGCCGCCTCCTGGTCGATCTCGGGGTCGTCGAGGACCGAGTCGACGCGCTCGCTCCGCGTCCGCTCGAGCACGCGCATCGTCTTCGAGCGGGCCGGCAGCTCCATGCCGACGTACTCGTCGACGCTGCCGCCGGACGCCGCCTCGATCCGGAGGCCGTCGAGGTACGGGAGCGCGATCGTCACCGTGCGGGCGTCGATCAGCGCGCGCAGGTTGTCGGCGACGAGCTGCAGCAGGCGGCCGAGGTCGAACTCGCCGACGAGCGCCGACATGACCTCGTTCAGCGACTCGAGCTGCGCCGCCCAGCGGGTCGCCGACTCGTACAGGCGCGCGTTCTCGATCGCGACGGCCGCCTGGGCGGCGAGCAGGAGAACCGTGTCCTCGTCCTCCTGGGTGAAGTCGCCGCCCTCCTTCTCCGTCAGGTAGAGCCGCCCGTAGGCGACGCCGCGCAGGGCGAGCGGCACGCCGAGGAAGCTGCGCATCGGCGGGTGGCCGGGCGGGAAGCCGACCGAGCGCGGGTCGTCGCCCAGGTCGTGCAGGCGCAGCGGCGTCGGGTCGCGGATGAGGACGCCGAGGATGCCTCGGCCGGTCGGCAGCTCGCCGATCGCCGCGTGCGTCGCCTCGTCCATGCCGGTCGTCAGGAAGCGCTCGAGGCGCTGCCCGCTCGGGTCGAGGACGCCCAGCGCCGCGTAGCGCGCGCCGGTCAGCGACGCGGCCGTCTCGACGAGCTTCTGGAGGACCGCCTCCAGCGAGAGCTCGGAGGACAGCGCGATTCCGGCCTCGACGAGCGCGCGCGTGCGCTCCTGCGTCGCGTCCACGCGCCGAATGGTAATCCGCGCCCTCACTGAGCAGGAACTGCGGCGAAGCGCCGATGCCGCACGCCGCGGACGGAGCGACGCTGCGAGCGTGAACCGCCGTCTCCTCGTCGGCTCGCTCGCCGCCGCCGTCCTCCTCGCCGGCGGCCTCGCCGCCGCGCTCACGCTCAGCGGCGGCGGCTCGAAGACGGCCGCGACCACGGTCGTGGACTCCGGCCCGATCTCGCGGCTCCTGGACGGCCTGCCGCAGCACGGCGCCGTCCTCGGCGAGCCGTCCGCGCCGGTGACGCTCGTCGAGTTCGCCGACCCGCAGTGCCCGTACTGCGCCGCCTGGGCGGAGCAGGCGCTGCCGACGATCGTCCGCAAGTACGTGCGAACCGGCAAGGTGCGGCTCGTCTTCAACGGCATGGCGTTCGTCGGCCCGGACTCGGAGACGGCGCTCCGGACCGCGCTCGCCGCGGGCCGGCAGAACCGGCTCTGGAACGTGATCGACCTCCTGTTCGCGAACCAGGGCACCGAGAACACGGGCTGGGTGACCGAGTCGCTCCTGCGCTCGATCGGCGCGACCGTCTCCGGGCTCGACGTGGAGCGGATGCTCGACGAGCGCTCCTCGGACGCCGTCGACCGCGCGCTCGGCCAGGCCGGCGCGTTCGCGCGGAGCGCGGGCGTGAACATGACCCCGAGCTTCGCCGTCGGCAAGACCGGCGGCACGCTGCAGGTCGTCCGCATCTCCTCCCTCGATCCGACAGGGCTGACGCCGTCGCTCGACGCCGCTCTCGGCTCGTGAGCGACCGGCGCCTGCGCGCCGCGATTCTCGTCCTGTCGGCGCTCGGGGCGGGGATCGCGGCGTACCTGACCGTGGCGCGACTCGCGCACGTCCGGGTCGCGTGTGCGACGAGCGGCTGCGAGACCGTCGCCGAGTCGCACTGGTCGGCGCTCGGCGGGATCCCGGTCGCGGCGCTCGGGCTCGGCGGCTACCTGCTGCTCGCGGCGACCGCGCTCTCGCGCTCCGACCTCGCGCGGGCGCTCGGGGCGGCGGCGGGCGTCGGCGGGCTCGCGTTCGCGCTCTTCCTGCTCTGGGTGCAGGCCGCCGAGATCGGCGCGTTCTGCCAGTGGTGCCTCGCGAGCGACGTCGTGCTCGTGATGCTCGCGCCGGCGGCGGTGCTCAGAGCCTGGCGCGCAGCTCCGCCGCGCGGAGCACCTTCGCGCCCAGCTCGGCGTCGGCCGGCACCAGCTCGCGCACGACGCGCAGGACCAGCTCCGCCTCGTCGCTGAACGGGCTGAGGATCTTGTTGCCCTTCAGCAGCGCCTTGCCGCGCGGGCCGGGATGCACGGCGAGGTCGCGCTCGGCGTAGCCCTTCTCCTGCAGCAGCGCGTTGGCCTCGGCGACGGCGTCCACGAGAGCGGGTTCTACCGGAAGAGGTCGGTGTCCGCCGGGATCACGATGTCGGCGGCGCGACCGTCGCCGCGGACGTCGAGCCCGCGGACGACCGCGACCGGGACGCGGTCGAGCTTGCCGAAGACGAGCTGCGCGGCGCCGGCGATCTCGTCGGCGACGCAGATCCGGGTCGCGTGCAGCTCGTAGCCGGCGGGGTCGCGCGCGCCGTTCAGGTCGTGGACGACCTCGACGCCGGCGGCGCCGATCGCGACGTCGGTGGTGGCGGCGCGCCAGGGGCGCCCGAAGGAGTCGGTCACGACGACGCCGACGTCGGCGCCGGTGCGGTCGCGGAGCGCGTCGCGCAGCGCGGCGGCGGAGGCGTCCGGGTCGAGCGGGAGCAGGACGAGCGTGTCCCGCTCCGGCGCGTTCGAGGCGTCGACGCCGGCCGAGCCGCAGACGAAGCCGTGCTTCGTCCGGGCGATGACGAGCGGCGAGCGGACGCGGACGAGCTCGGCGGCCTCGTCGAGGATCACCTGGATCCGGCGCGGGTCGGCGGCGTCGCCGGCGATCTCGACCGCCTGCGGCGAGGGCTCGATCCCGTCGAGCGCGACGACGCGGCCCTCGACCTTGGAGATCGCCTTCTGCGCGACGACGACGACGTCGCCGTCCTCGAGCTGCGCCCGCTCCGCGATCATCGCCGCGAGGTCGTCGCCCTCGCGCAGCTCCGGCAGGCCCTCGACGGCGGTGACGCTGAAGCTCGTCACGAGGAGGGAAGCCCGGTGACGCGCACGCCGGCGTGGCCCTTGTAGCGCTTGTTCAGGTTGACGATCACCGCGGTCATGCCCTCGAGCGCGCGGGCGCTCGCGAGCGGGCCGGCGTCGAGCGCGCGACCGGAGACGACGTGGCCGGCGAGCTCGAGCGCGAGCGCCTTCGCGTCCTCGTCGTCGCCGCAGACGAACGCGTCGCCGTCGGCCGGGCTGTGCGCGAGCGTCGAGGCGGCGAGCGAGTGCAGGCCGGCGACGACCGGACCGGCGAGGAGCTCCTGCGCGCGCTCGGCGACCGAGCGCGCGTCCTCGCTCGGGAAGACGCCCTGCTTCGTGAAGCGCAGCTCGCTCGCGACGCTCAGCACCGGCGTCGAGCCGATCGCGGCGGCGAGGGACTCGGCCGTCGGCAGCGCCGCGTCGGCCTTCGTCGCGAGCACGACGAGGTCGACGCCCTGGACGGCGTCCTCGTTCGCGGCGCCGGCGGCCGCTCCCGCCTCGCGCGCCTTCTCCGCCGCACGGTCGGCGTCGCGGGAGCCGATCACGACCTCGACCCCGGCCTCGGCGAGCCGCTGCGCGAGCGCCAGGCCGAAGTCGCCGGTGCCTCCCACGACGGCGACCCTCACGCCGTCACCGCCCCGAGCGCGACCTCGGCGAGCCGGCGGCGCGCGTCGGCGTCGCGCATCAGCGTGCGCGTCACGATCGGCTTCACGTCCCCGAGCCCCTCCAGGTCGTCCGCGTCGGCCTCGTCCACGACGAGCGCGTCGACCAGACCCTTGTAACAGTCTGTTACATGGCGGGGCGAGGTGCCGCCTGCGAGCCGGGTCAGCATCCGGTCGGCCGGGCCCTTGACCGCGCGGCCGCCGATCAGCGGGCTCACCGCGACGCACGGCACGCGGCGGGCGGCGAGCGCCTCGCGGATCCCGGCGACCGCGAGGATCGGTGCGAGCGAGACGTACGGGTTGCTCGGCGCGAGCAGGATCGTGTCCGCCGAGGCGAGCGTCTCGAGCACGCCCGGCGCGGGCGTCGCGCTCTCGGCGCCCTCGAAGCGCACGCCGTCGACCTCGTCGCGGTGGCCGCGCGCGACGAACCACTCCTGGAACGGGAACGAGCCGGCGGGCGTGTCGATCCAGGTGCGCAGGCGGTCGTCCGTCGCCGGCAGGAGCGCGCTGCGCACGCCGAAGGCTGCGGCGATCCGGGCGGTCGCCGACGAGAGCGGCTCGCCGCCGCGCAGCGCCTGCGTCCGCACGAGATGGAGGCCGAGGTCGAGGTCGCCGAGCGCGAACCAGCCCTCGCCGCCGAGGCTGCGCACCGTCTCGAGCGCGTTCCAGGTCTCGCCGGCGCGCCCCCAGCCGCGCTCCTCGTCGTTCGCGCCGGCGAGCGCGTAGAGGACGGAGTCGAGGTCGGGCGAGACGTGGAGTCCGAGCACGTCGACGTCGTCGCCGACGTTGCAGAGCACGGAGACGTTCTCGGCGCCGGCGGCGTCCACGACGCCCGCGGCGAACCGGCCGCCGCCCACCCCGCCCGAGAGGACGGCGATCCTCACGGCTGCGGGCCGCCGGCGAGCTCGGCGAGACAGGCCTGCGTGCGCGGGCCGCAGCGCAGCTGGAGCCGCTCGAGGTCGCCGTAGGTGTCGACGTCCTCGGCGACGTTCGGGAGCGCGACCGAGACGGCGTCGACGCCGAGCGAGGCTGCGTGCTCCTTGAAGCGGGAGGCGCTGTCGCGGCCGTAGAGCGGCGCGAACTGCTCGCGCGCCGAGAGGCTGAGCGCGTTCGTCGTCCCGTCGAGCGCCTCGACGAGCGCGAGCCCGCCCGCCGGCGTGGCCGCGAGCAGCGAGCGCAGGTCGTGCGGGACGACGCACGGGACGTCCGCGTTGACGACGAGGATGCCGCCCGGCTCGACGCCGTCGAGCGCCGCCTGCACCGCCGCCGCCTGGCCGCCGCCCGGATCGGCGAGCGACTCGGCGCCGGACTCGCGCGCCGCCTCCGCGCCCTCCGGATCCGGCGTGACGACGCGCGTGCGGCCGACCGCGACGCACGCGGAGAGCACGTCGGCGAGCATCGCGAGCGACACCGCGCGGCGGACGCGGCTCGACTCGTGGAGACGCGTCTTCCCTTGCGCTCCCGCGAACGGGATCACGACCGTCGGCACGGGGCAACGATACCCCGATGGACAACGCAGACATCGCGCAGACGCTCGACGCCTACGCGGCGCTCCTCGACCTCGCCGGCGCCGGCAACTGGAGCGTCCGCGCGTACCGGCGCGCCGCCGAGCTCGTCCGCGACACGCCGGCGCCCGTCGCGGAGCTCGTCCGGGCGGGCCGGGCGCGCGAGCTGCGCGGGATCGGGCCGGGGATCGAGCGACGCCTGCAGGAGCTCGTCGCGACCGGCCGGATCGCGGAGCTCGACGAGCTCGAGCGCGAGGTCGAGCCGGAGCTGGTCGCGCTCGGCCGCTATCTCGGGCTCGGCCCGCAGCGGCTCGTCGCGCTCGGACGGGCGCTCGGGATCCGGACGGCGGCGGAGCTGCGCGAGGCGGCCGCCGCGGGACGGCTGAGCGAGGCGCCGGGCGTCGGGCCGGCGACCGAGGCGAAGATCCTGGCCGGGCTCGAGCGCGGCGGCCGGAGCGACCGGCGGGGACTGACGCAGAACCGCGCACGGGCGCTCGCCGAGGCGATCGCGACCGGGACCGACGGCGTTGTCGCCGGCGAGGTGCGGCGCGGCCGCGAGCTCGTCCGCGAGCTCGCGCTCGTCTCGTCGGCGCCGGACGCGCTCGACCGCTTCGCCGCGCTCGCCGCGGTCGTCGCCGTGCTCGAGCGCGACGAGCGGCGCGCGCTCGCGGTCACGGTCGAGGGCATCCCGGTCGAGCTCGTCGCCGCACCGCCGGAGCGCTTCGGGACGGAGCTCGTCAGGGCGACCGGATCCGCCGCGTACGTCGCGTCGCTCGGCCCGCTCCCGGACGCGCACGACGAGCGGGAGCTGTACGCGCGGCTCGGGCTCCCGTGGCTGCCGCCGGAGTTGCGCGAGGCGCCGTTCGCGGGCGAGCCGCCGGCGCTCGTCGAGGTGGCGGAGATCCGCGGCGACCTGCACTGCCACACGACGTGGTCGGACGGGAAGAGCTCGGTGCTCGAGATGGCGACCGCGGCGCGCGACCTCGGCTACGAGTACCTCGCGATCTGCGACCACACGCCGAACGTCCGCGTCGTCCCCGGCCTCGACGCGGACGCGCTGCGGCGGCAGGCGGAGGAGATCGCGGCCGCGAACGAGGCGCTCGCACCGTTCCGGGTGCTGCGCGGGACGGAGTGCGACATCCGCGGCGACGGCTCGCTCGACCTCCCCGACGACGCGCTCGCCGAGCTCGACTGGGTGCAGCTCTCGCTCCACGCGGGCCAGCGGCTCCCGGCCGACGAGCTGACGAGACGCGTGACCGAGGCGATGCGCCACCCCGCGGTGCGCTGCCTGTCGCATCCGAAGGGGCGCATCCTCAACCACCGGCCGCCGAACGCGCTCGACCTGGAGCGGGTGCTCGAGGTCGCGCTCGAGACCGGGGTCGCGCTCGAGACGAACGGCCTCCCCGACCGGCTCGACCTGCGCGACGAGGAGGTGCGGCTCGCGGTCGAGGCGGGGGTGCCGGTCGTCTGCTCGACCAACGCGCACTCGGTCCGCGGGCTCGGGAACATGGCGCTGGCGGTGACGACCGCACGGCGAGGCGGCGCGACGGCGGCGGACGTCCTCAACACGCGGCCGCTCGCGGAGATACTGCGGCGGTGAGGATCCTCGCGACACGCGCGCTGCCCGGCCCCGCGTGGGCGGAGCTCGGCGGCGTCGAGCTCGCGGCCGCGTGGCCGCCGGCGGAGCCCTGTCCCGGCGTCGAGGCGGTCGTGGTCGCGAACGAGCGGGTGGACGCCGAGGTGCTCGCGCTGCTGCCCGACCTGCGGCTGGTCGCGAACTTCTCCGTCGGCTACGACGCGATCGACGTGGCCGCGTGCCGCGCGCGCGGCGTCGCGGTGACGAACACGCCGGGCGTCCTCGACGCGGCGACCGCCGACCTCGCGTTCGGGCTGATCCTCGCCGCGCGGCGGCGGATCGTCGAGGGCGACGGCTGCGTGCGCGCGGGCCGGTGGGACTGCCGCTGGTCGGACGGGCCGCTTCTCGGCCGCGACGTGACGGGCGCGACGCTGGGGATCGTCGGGCTCGGACGGATCGGCGGCGCGCTCGCCCGGCGCGCGGAGGCGTTCGAGATGCGCGTCCTGCACACGAGCCGCTCGAGCGGGATGCCGCTCGACGAGCTGCTGCGCGCGGCGGACGTCGTCTCGATCCACGCGCCGCTGACGGCGGAGACGAACGGCCTGATCTCGCGCGAGCGGCTGGCGCTGCTCCGCGACGGCGCGACGCTCGTGAATACGGCCCGCGGCGCGCTCGTGGACGAGGACGCGCTCGTCGCGGAGCTCGCCTCGGGCCGGATCTCCGCCGGACTCGACGTCTTCGTCCACGAGCCGCACGTCCCGGAGCGCCTGCGCGGCCTCGCGAACGTCGTCCTCACCCCGCACCTCGGCAGCGCCACGGTCGAGACCCGCGCCGCGATGACCCGGATCGTCGTCGACAACCTGCTCGCCTTCGCACGCGGCGAGCCGCTGCCGACACCAGTTCTCTAGACCGGGGTCAGACCCGGGCCAGACACCGTGACGGAAGGGTCACGAGAGTGTGACGCCTAGAAATCGGCGCCCGGCCGGCCGGCGCGGATCCAGTCCTCGACCTCGAACCAGTGGCTCGCGCGCAGCGCTTCCGCGACCCCCTCGTCCGTATGGCCGGCGTAGAAGACGTGCCGCTCGAGGTCGCAGCAGATCGCCACGTCCCCGAGCGCGACGTCGGCGACCCGCATCAGCGCGTCGGCCGGGAGACGCGCTTCGGAGGCCGTGTAGTGCTTGAACTGCAGCTCGGGCGCGATCTCCATCAGGTCGGGCCAGTCGGGGCAGGTGCGGCTGCTCACGACGCCGCCGCCCAGGTCCCGTCGAGACGGACGAGCCCGCGCTCGTCGCCGTCCGTGTAGACGACGAACACGAGCGCGTCGTCGAGCGAGTGGTACTGCTCGCGCGCGTCCGCATCCGTCAGGTCGAGGCGCAGGTGGAGCCGGCCCTCCGAGAACGGGGGCCGCGCGACCTGGAAGCGCACCGGCAGCGAGCGCGTGCCGCCGTTCCAGCCGAGCTCGGCGGTCGACGCGGCGCCGGACGCGATCAGCACCGACGCGTCGTCGCGCAGCTCCCAGGCGACCCGGGGCGGCGGCACGTCCCGCTCGGCGGCGAGCTGCAGCTCGATCGCGAACGGCTCGCCGGCGAGCAGCTGCAGCCGCTCGTCGCCGTCCGGCCCGAGCAGACGCGCCCGCTCGACCCGCGCCACCTCGCCGCCCCACTCCTTCAGCCCGGCCGCCCGCTCCTCCGGGTCGCGCTCGCCCGCGAGCTGCCGCCGGTACTCGACGATCGCCTGGTGCGTCGGCCCGTCGAACGCGACCACGCCGTCCTTCAGCAGCACCGCCCGGTCGCACAGCCGCTCGACCGCGACCGCGTCGTGCGAGACGAAGACGATCGTCCCGCCCGCCTGCTTGAACTCGAAGATCTTGCCGAAGCACTTGCGCTGGAAGGCCTCGTCGCCGACCGCGAACACCTCGTCCAGCAGCAGCACGTCCGCCTCCACGTGGGCCGCGATCGCGAAGCCGAGCCGCATGTACATGCCCGACGAGTACGTCCGCACCGGCAGGTCGACGAACTCCTCGAGCCCGGCGAAGGCGACGATCTCGTCCAGCTTCTCGCGGATCTGCGTGCGCTTCAGCCCGTGGATCGAGCCGTTCAGGAAGACGTTCTCGCGGCCGGTCAGGTCGAGGTGGAAGCCGGCGCCGAGCTCGAGCAGCGAGCCGACCCGGCCGCCGACCGCGACCGTCCCCGAGGTCGGCTTGACGATCCCGGAGAGGAGCCGCAGGAGCGTCGTCTTGCCGGAGCCGTTGCGGCCGACGAGCCCGACCGCGCTCCCCGGCTCGACGTGGAACGAGACGTCGCGGAGCGCCCAGACGTCGGAGCCGCGCACCTGGCCGCGGGCGACGACGAGATCCTTCAGCGTGCGCTGCTCGCGCGGATAGACGCGGAACCGCCGCGCGGCGTGCTCGACGGCGATCTCGCCCGGCCTCATGACAGCGCTCGCTTCACGATGCCCGCGAGCGTGCGGACGAAGGTGGGGTCGGCGTTCGGCATCTCGATCCGCTCGAGTCGCATTCCCAGCTCGCGCGAGCGCTCCTGCGCCTCGACGTCGATGTCCCAGCGGATCTCGAGGTGGTCGGACACGAAGCCGACCGGGCAGACGAGGACGCGCTCGACCCCGCGCTCGCGCAGGTCGGCGAGGTGGTCGAGGATGTCCGGTCCGAGCCACGGCTCGCCGGTCGGGGACTCGCTCTGGAACGAGAAGCTCCAGTCGTCGCCGAGCCCGGCCGCGGCCGCGACGAGCCGCGCCGTCTCGAGCAGCTGCTGCTTGTACGGGTCGCCGGCGGCGAGGATGCGCTCCGGCAGGGAATGGGCGGTGAAGACGACGTGCGCCTCGGCGCCGCGCACCCGGGTCGCGAGCAGCTCGACGAAGCCCGGCTCGTCGTGCCAGCTCTCGACGAAGCGGAGCCCGGCGCGCCCGGCGAGCGCCGTCTCGAGCTGGTCGCGGTAGCCGGCGATCGACAGCGCCGAGTAGTGCGGCGCGAGCACGAGCCCGGCGACCTCGTCCGCCCCGCCGGCGAGCGCCGCCTCCGCGGCGTCGGCGATCCGCGGCGTCCAGTGCTTCATGCCGGTGAAGACCGGCAGCCCGAGCTCCGCCTCGAGCGCGGCGCGGGTCTGCTCGGTGATCGCGTTCAGGGGCGAGGAGTCCTCGATGCCGAGCCGGCGGTAGCGCTCGACGAGATCCTCGAGGTGCTCCGGCGCGATCGGCCGGCCGCCGCGGATGTCGGCGTAGTAGGCGGGCACGTCCGCGAGCCGCTCCGGGGAGCCGTACGCCATCAGGACGACCGCAGCGTTCACGGCCGGGACGGTAGCTCACCCGCGGCCCGACGCCACCGCTCGAGCAGCGCGATCGTCGCCCGCCACGACTCGCGCGTCGCGTCGTCGCGCGCCTTCTCCGGGTCGAGCCACGCGAGGCGCAGGGCAGTGGCGCGCAGGAACGCCCAGCGGATCGGCTCGACGTCGTGTACGCCGCCGTCGCGGAGCCCGTTCGCGTAGCCGGTCCAGACCGCGGCGGCCGCCGCGTCGGCGTCGGCGGGCGCGACGACGCGGTCGGCGACGCCGTCGGCGACGAGCACGCCGGGGTCGAGGCCGAGCGGCGCGAGCCCGCAGAACGCCCAGTCGACGACGACCGAGCCGTCGGCGCCGAGCACGTTCGCAGGGTGCAGGTCGTTGTGGCAGAGCGTGTGCGGGAGCGTGTCGATCCGGCTCAGCACCTCGTCGCGCTCGGGGTCGTCCGCGTCGTGCAGCTCGAGGTAGCGGCGGAGGAAGCCGCGCGCGAGCCACGGCTCGTCCGGCGGGCGACTGGCGAGGAGCGCCTGCGCACGGCCGAGCCGGCGGGCGAACCCGCCGAGCCGCTCCGGCGTCCACTCGGGCGGAGCGGCGACGTCCTCGAGCCAGAGCGCGAGCGAGCCGTCCGGCCGCTCGTGCAGGCCGCGGAATGCCGCAGCGCGAACGCCGTCCAGCCGCGAGAGCAGTCCGGTCGAGTACGCGAGCGCGTCGCGACGCCAGTAGTACGGGTCGTCGGGTTCATCGGCCGAGGGCCAGCGGGGATGCGGTCCGGCGTCGCGGCGGAGGAGCTTCAGCACCGCCGAGTCACCGCCGCTGCGCACGCGCCAGACGCCGACGGTCGAGGAGAAGGCACGCGGCCGGAGCGACTCGACCTCGTCCACGGCCGCGCTCCGGCCGAAGACGGCTGCGAGCTCGGCGGCCGGGATCTCGTTCAGACGCGGGCCTCCGCCGTGCGTTCCTGCACGTACGCGGCCAGCCGGGTGAGCGTGTCCGGGTCGGTCTGCGGCAGGACGCCGTGACCGAGGTTGAAGACGTGGCCGGGACGGCCGTCGGCGCGGGCGAGGACGTCGAGCGCGCCCTGCTCGACGCGCTCCCACGGGCCGAGCAGCGCCGCCGGGTCGAGGTTCCCCTGGACGCCCTTCTCCGCGCCGGCGACGAGCCAGCCCGCGTCGAGCGGCGTCCGCCAGTCGAGGCCGATCACGTCGCCGCCCGTCCGCGCCAGCTCCTCCAGCAGCGGCGAGGAGACGCCGGTGCCGAAATGGATCGTCGGCACGCCGGCCGCCTCGAGGATCCGCCGCGAGTACGGCGCGACGAACTCGGCGTAGTCCTGCGGCGAGAGCGCGCCCACCCAGGAGTCGAAGAGCTGGATCACGTCGGCGCCGGCCGCCGCCTTCGCGGCGACGTAGCGGGCGAACTGGTCGGCGAGGCGCTCCATCAGCGCGTGCCAGACCGCGGGCTCGCCGTACATGAGCGACTTCGTGCGGACGAAGTCGCGGCTCGGCTTCCCCTCGACGAGGTAGCCGGCGACCGTGAACGGGCCGCCGCAGAAGCCGATCACCGCGCGCTCCGGCCCGAGCTCGGCGCGCACGATCCGCACCGCCTCGAGGATCGGCGCCGCCCAGTCCTCCGGTTCGGCGACCTGAAGCCGCTCGACGTCGGCGGCGCTCTCGATCCGCTCCTCGACGACCGGCCCGACGCCCTCGACGAGCTCGACGTCGATCCCCATGCCGAGGACGGGCGACATGATGTCCGCGAACATCACCGCCGCGTCGACGCCGTGCCGGCGCACCGGCTGCAGCGTCACCTCGGCACAGAGCTCCGGCGTCCCGGCGACCTCGAAGAAGCCGTGGCGCTCGCGGATCGCGCGGTACTCCGGCAGCGACCGCCCCGCCTGGCGCATGAACCACACCGGGGTGCGCTCCGCCGGCTCGCGGCGCGCGACGCGGACGAGGAGCGGTTCCACGCGGCTTACAGTAGTGCGCGTGCCCGGCTCAGGCCCCCTCGTCGTCCGCTGGCGCGCGTTCGAGCACGGCCCTGTCGAGGCGGGCGCCGCGCAGTGGGCGACCGTCGAGCTGGAGAACGCGGGCAGCGCCGCGTGGCGGACCCGCGGGCCGGTCGACGGGCTCTTCCTCGCGTACCACTGGCTCGACGAGCGCGGCAACCCGATCGTCTGGGACGGCGAGCGGACGCCGCTCGAGCGCACGGTCGCGCCCGGCGAGACGCTCCGCCAGCGCATGCTCGTGCGCGGGCCGATCCCGCCGGGCCGCTACCGGCTCGCCGTCGACATGCTCGAGGAGCTCCGCTTCTGGCTCGCCGAGATCGGCAACGCGCCGCACGAGGAGGAGGTCGAGGTCGTCCCGCGCGACGCGGCCGCCGCGCGCGCGTTCCTCCCGGACGGCGCCGAGCCCGCGCCCGGCTGGCACGAGCAGGTCGCCGCACTCCACGCCGAGGGCTACGCCGCGGTCGGCGGCGCGGTCGAGCGGCCGACGGGCCTCCTGCGGCGCGGCGGGGGCGAGCTGGAGCCGTACGCCCCGGGCGGCGGCCGCCACCCGCGCTTCCCCTACCCGCTCGTCTGCCCGTCGCTGCTGCCGCCGCTCGAGCCGAACTGCGAGGTCGCCGGGCTGCCCGCCTGGCGCCCGGAGGGCGACGAGCCGTGGATGTACGACGGCCGCGCGGTCGTGCGCCTGCCCTGACCGAAAGAGCCATGTCCCGGGACCAGGTCCGGGGACATGGCCGAACGGGACGAGCGCGTGTCCCTTCGGGACATGGCTCGGGACCAGGTCCGGGGACATGTCCGAAGCGGACGGGTCAGACCTCGATCGCGATCTGGTCGTCGACGCGAGCGAAGACCCACGCGCCGAGCCAGAGGGCGGCCGCGCACTCGAGCACGAGGTACACCGCGTCTCCCCAGAACGGCATCCGCCCGTAGAAGAGCGGCGCGCGGATCGCCTCGATCGCCGGCGAGAGCGGGTTCAGCCAGTGGATCGCCCCGACGACGTGCGGGTGCGCCGCCGTGCCCGGCACGTTCGCGAGCGAGTAGATCACCGGCGTCAGGAAGAACCACGGCACGAGCGCCGCCGACACGACGAACTCGACATCGCGGAAGACGACGTTCAGCGACGCGGCCGCGAGCGACAGCCCCGAGACGAAGCCGACGACCAGCACCGCGAGCGGAATCGCGAGCAGCTCGGTCGCCCGCGCCCGCGGCAGCACGATCG
Source organism: Gaiellaceae bacterium (assembly GCA_035688025.1). Taxonomy (GTDB): domain Bacteria; phylum Actinomycetota; class Thermoleophilia; order Gaiellales; family Gaiellaceae; genus Palsa-739. The sequence continues at coordinate 31,991 of DASSNM010000053.1, forward strand.
CGTTCACGACCAGCAGCCCCGCGAACATGACGCCGAAGCTGACGAGGTGCGCGCCCACGACCGAGAGCGGCACGAGCTGGCGCGGGAAGCGCGTCTTGCGGATCAGGTTCGCGTTGTCGAGCATCGAGCGCGTCGACGACTGGAACGCGGTCGCGAAGAACGTCCACGCCGCGAGCCCGCTCAGCAGGTAGAGCGGATAGTGCTGCCCGTTCGCGAGCGGCGACTTCCAGACGACGCCGAAGACGAGGTAGTAGACGCCCATCAGCAGCACCGGGTTCGCGACCGACCAGAGCACCCCGAGCGCCGAGCCGCGGTACTTCGCCTGCAGGTCGCGGCGGAACAGGTTCCCGAACAGCTCGCGGTACTCGAGGAGCGCCGCGTACGTGCTCATGCCCGCCTCGCGAAGACCGAGACGCCCGAGTACTGCACCGCCGACAGGTGCGTCAGCGCGCCGAGCGAGGGGCCGACCCGCGGCAGCTTCGAGAGCAGCCGTCCGTACGGAACCGGCGGGAAGCCGTCGGCGCGCTCGAGCCGGCGGATGCGCAGCCCGGCGCGCGCGAACGCGGCCACGTACGCCCAGACCGTGTGCACGTGCTCGTTGATCCCCAGCGCCTTCTCGGCCTCCTGGTCAGGATTGTCCGCGCTGCGCAGGACGCCGCGGGTGCCCTCGTTCAGCCCGGCGACGAGCGCGCCCGGCCGGGCGACCCGGCCCATCTCCCGCACCATCTGCGTCAGGTCGAGCGCGTGGTGGAGCGTCGCGACGCAGTAGACGAGGTCGAAGCTCGAATCCGCGAACGGCAGATGCTCGCCGTCGGCCTGGACGCGCCCGAAGTCGCCGTAGAAGGCGCCGCGGCCGAGCCCGATCTTCGGGTCGGCGAGGATGTCCGTCGCGACGTACTCCGCGCCCCGCTCGAGCCAGAAGCGCGCGCCCCACGCCTTCGCGGCGCCGAGCTCGAGCACGCGCCGGCCCTCCATCCGCTCCGGCAGGCCCGCGAGCAGGCTGCGGATCGCATGCGCGTTCGCGCCCCACACCGCGTCCTCCCAGCCGAGCTCCTCGTTCAGGAACGGCAGCACGCGGTCGATCTCGTCGTCCGGCTCGTACCACTCCTCGGCGCGGGCCTTCTCGACCCAGCCGGCCGCCTCGGCGAGCTTCTCGCGCGCCCCCGGCAGCTCCTCGTGGAGCATCAGCGGGATCCCGTCCTGGACGCCGAACGCGCGGCCGCAGCCGGCGCAGCGGAGGCCGTCGCCGTCCGGAGCGACGGCTGCGTGGCAGAACGGGCAGCGCAGGAGGTCGAGGACAGCCGTCCGGACGTCTGCCATGGCGGCCAAACTAGCCGCTCTGCCCGTACACCCGCATAACAGCGATTCGTTACCGTGAGCGCATGACCGCGGTCGCCTCGCTAGCGGCCCTTCCGGCCAGCCTGCTCACGATCCGGCTGCTCCTCTCGACGCCCGCCGCCCGGCACGTCGTCGCGGCGCCGCGGGCCGAGCGCTGGCACGTCAAGTCCACCCCGCTCCTCGGCGGCAGCGGCATCTTCGCGGGCATCCTCGCCGGCTGCGGCGTCGCGCTCGCGACCGGCGCGATCCACGCGGGCGCGCAGCTCGCGGGGATCCTCGGCGGCTGCGCGATCCTCTTCACCGCCGGGCTCGTCGACGACCTGTTCGAGCTCAACCCGCTGGCGAAGATCGTCGCGCAGGTCGGCGCCGCCGCGCTCGTGCTCTCGACCGGCGAGCACGTCCAGGTGATCTCGAACGACGTCCTCGCCGCGATCGTCGGCGGCCTCTGGCTGATCGGGATGACGAACGCGTTCAACCTGCTCGACAACATGGACGGGCTCGCCGCGACGCTCGCGATGATCGCCTGCGCCTTCTTCGCGATCGACGCGCTCGTCGCGCACATCCATCCGGTGATCGCGGCCGGGGCGCTCTCGACCTGCTTCGCCTGCCTCGGCTTCCTGCCGTACAACCTGCGCGTGCGGCGGCCGGCGGCGGTGTTCATGGGCGACAGCGGCAGCCAGGTGCTCGGCTTCGCGGTCGGCGCGCTCGGGCTCGGCTCCGCGTGGACGGCCGCCGGCTCCGGCGCCGCGACGATCCTGCTGCCGGTGCTCGTGCTCGGCGTGCCGATCCTCGACACGACCCTCGTCACCGTCGTTCGCCTGCTCGAGGGCCGGCCGGTGACGCAGGGCGGCCGCGACCACACCTCGCACCGGCTCGTCTACGAGGGGCTCTCGGACAAGCGGGCGGTCGTGCTGCTCGCGATCGTCTCGGCGGCGCTCGGGACGACCGCGCTCGCCTACCGCGTGCTCGACAACACGCTGCTGACGCTCGTCGGCGCGCTCGTCACGTTCGCGTTCCTCGTCCAGTTCGGCAGCTACCTCGCCGGCTCGACCCGCGGCGCCGACGCCTCGACCGGCAGCGGCCTGCTCGCCTCGCTCGTCGGCAACCGGCGCCGGCTCGTCGAGACGCTCGTCGACTTCGCCCTGATCACCGCCTCGTTCACGCTCGCGTTCATGATCCGCGTCCGCGGCACCGACCTCGGGATCTTCCGCGGCGTCTTCGACCGGACGCTGCCGGCGCTCGTCGTCGCCCGCTACATGGCGTTCATCCTCTTCGGGCTCTACCGCAGCGTCTGGCGCTACGCGGGCGCGATCGACGCGGCGCGGATCTTCGCCGCGATGGTCGTCTCCGAGGGCGCCGCGTTCCTCTTCGTCTGGGGCACGTACGGCTGGCACCTGTTCCCGCGCGGGACGTTCCTGATCGACCTGCTGCTCTGCACCTTCCTGATCGGCGCCGCCCGCTTCTCGGAGCGCGGCGTCGCGCACGCGCTGCGGACGTTCGTCGACCGCCGCTCGCGGCGGCGGATCCTGATCGTCGGCGCCGGCCGCAGCGGCCGCAGCCTGCTGCGCGAGCTCCGCGAGACGCCGGGCGAGCACGTGGTCGCGTTCGTCGACGACGACCCGGCGCTCCGCCGCCGGCGCATCCAGGGCGTCACGGTCGCGGGATCGCTCGACGAGATCGGCTGGGTGCTCGGCCGGCTCGCGCCGGACGCCGTGTTCGTCACGATCCCGGACGCCGACCACGAGCGGCTGGACGGCGTCGTCGAGGCGTGCGGCCGCGCCGACGTCGCGTGCCGCTTCGTCCGGCGCGAGATCGACATCGACCCGGCCGTCGCACTCGGCGCAGCGGTCGAGTGAGCGTGGCGAACCCGCCGACCGCCGCGGAGCCGGAAGCCCTGCGAACCGGAACGCGGTCGCTCTCCGACCGGCTCCTCCTCGCGGCGCCGCTCGCGAGCGTCTACATCTGGCTCTGCGTCGTCTACGCGGTCGAGGCGCTCGGGCACAAGGCGCCGTGGCTCTTCCCGGACGAGCTGAAGACGACCCAGCTCGCCCGCTCGCTCGCCGACACCGGGCACGCGGCGCAGCGCGGCGCGCCGCACTCGTTCGAGTCGTTCTTCACGCTCCTGCACGCGCCGATCTGGCTGATCGGCTCGACGACGTCCGCGTACACCGGCCTCCGCTACGTCGACGTGCTCGTGATGACCTCGGTCGTCTTCCCGACCTACTTCCTCGCCCGGATGCTCGTCCGCCGTCCGGCCGCGCTCTTCGCCGCGGTCGGCGCGGGCGTGATCCCGTCGCTCGCCTACAGCGGCTACCTCGTGCAGGAGAACCTCGCGTACCCGTACTCGACGCTCGCGCTCTTCCTGCTCGCGCGGGCGCTCGTCGCCGTCCGCGAGCAGCGCCACGTCAAGCGCTGGGTCGTGCCGGCCGTGCTCGCGGCGCTGCTGTCGCCGCTCGTCCGCGGCGAGCTGGCGGTGATCCTCGCGATCGTCCCGCTCGCCGCGTTCTTCGCCGTCTGGTCGAGCGAGTGGGCGCGCGACCGGCGCTCGCGCTGGCCGCTCGGCGACCGTGTCGGCGCCTGGCTGCTGATCGCGGGCGGCGCGTTCTTCGTGATGGCGCTCGCGGGCTCGCAGTCGGCGGCGTGGCTGCGCTCCTGGGTCTTCCTCCGCCACCGGATCGTCAACATGACCGACTGGGCCGCCGGCGCGCTCGCGATCGGGATCGGCGTGATCCCGTTCGCGGTCGGTCTCGCCGCGCTTGCCCGCACCCCGTCCGAGCGCGAGGGGACGGCGTGGGAGGTGCGCGTCTTCCGCTCGGTGCTGCTCGCCTCGCTGCTCGGGTACGGCCTCTACACCGGGGTCAAGGCCGCGTACCTGTCGTCGGTGTTCGCGACGCGCGTCGAGGAGCGGAACCTGATCTACGTCGTGCCGCTGCTCTTCGTCGGGCTCGCGTTCGTCCTCGACCGGCGCAGCGTCAACCGCTGGGCGCTCGCGGTCACGGGCGCGTTCTCCGTCTATCTCGTCGGCTACGCGCTCTACCACCCGACCCAGTACCCGTACGAGCTGAAGGGCCTCTACTCGGACTCGCTCGGCCTCGCGATCCTCTCCAAGGGATCGAGCCTCTGGGGCTGGAGCGCCGACGACGTGCGCTGGCTGCTGGTCGCGATCGCGCTCGGGACGCTCCTGGCCGTCTTCGCGATCGCGCACCCCCGGGTCGGCAGGCGCGTCGCGCTCGCGCTCTCGGTCGCGCTCGCGGTCGGCGTCGTCGGCTGGAGCTTCAGCGGCGAGCTCGCGGCCGCGTCCGAGTCGAACGCGTTCGCGCGCGAGTTCGCCGCGATCGTCAGCCCTAAGGGCGACGGGCAGCCGCTGAACTGGGTCGACCGCTGGACGCGCGGCAAACCGACGCTCTACGAGGGCGTCGGCGAGATCGACCAGAACGCGGAGTGGGTGAACGAGTTCTTCAACCGCTCGATCGTCAGCGTCGGCTCGCTCGACGGCAGCCTCGACGGGCCGGGGCCGGCGGGCGCCCCGAACACGCTCGCCGACGGCCGCGTCTACTGGACGGACTTGTATTCACAGACGCTCGCCGGCGACGGGCCGCAGTACGACTTCGCGGTCGAGGACTACCCGTGCGTCGACTTCGCGGGCCGGTGGCTGGCGACGCGCTGGCATCGCGCCGGCGCGGGCGCGCTGCTGCGGAAGCCGTGGCGCCTGGTCGAGCTGACGCACCCGAACCGCCTCCGCGCCGAGTGCGCCGGTCTCTACCCGGACGGCTGGAGCGGCGCCGACGACAGCGGCTACTTCCGCTTCTCCGGCCCGGCGCACGGCTGGCTGCGGATCGTCGTCTCGCGGCGGAACTGGGGCGGGCCGACGCCGCCGAGCCCGGTCCGCGTCCTGCTCGGGACGCTCGTGATCGGCCCCGACAAGTACCCGCACCTCGGCCGGGTGACGCAGCGGCACTCGACCTCCGTCGCGAGCTCGGAGACGCAGGTGCTGTGGCTGCCGGTGCGCAGCTCGCGCTTCGCCGTCCGCGTGGTCGTGGCGAAGAAGTTCGTCCCGCACGACTACGTGCCGTCGAACGGCGACGTCCGCACCCTCGGCGCGCAGGTCACCTACCAGATCTTCCCGACGCTGCCGAAGGGCGCGTCGCCGGCGCGCTAGCGGAGCGCCAGCAGGCGCTCCGGGTGCTTGCGGAGGAAGCGGAGCATCGCGCGCGCGTGCCAGAGCGTGTGCCGGGTGAGAAACGTCTTGTCGACGACGGCCGCGTATTCGTGGTGGACGACGGCGGCCGGCACGTACCAGCGCTCCCAGCCCGCCTTCATCGCGCGGTAGTTGAGGTCGATGTCCTCGCAGTACATGCGGTAGCCGGCGTCCCAGCCGCCGATCTCGTCGAGCATCTCGCGGCGGAGGAGCAGGAACGCGCCGAGCATCGTGTCGGTCGGGACGGGCTCCTCCGGGCGCTCGTCGAGCAGGTAGTGGCGGCGCTGCCAGCGCAGCGGGTCGAAGAGGAGCCGCAGCGGCGTCCGGCGGACGATCGTCGCGCCGACGGTCGGGAAGCTGCGCCGCGACGGCTGCCAGCTGCCGTCGCTGTAGAGCATGCGCGGGCCGGCGGCGCCGCAGCGCGGGTGCGCGGCCATGAAGTCGCGGAGGATCGTGACGGCGCCGAGCTCGGGGATCGCGTCCGGGTTCGCGATCAGGACGAGCTCGCCGCTCGTCTCGGCGGCGCCGAGGTTCGCGTTCGCGGCGAACGGGAGCACGCGCTCGTTCGGGTGCACGCGCGCGCCGTCGGGCAGCTCGGCGGGGAGGCTGTCCGGGACCGGGTTCGCGACCACGAGCAGCTCGTCCACCTGCGGCGCGAGCGCGGGCAGCGACACGACGAGCTCCTCGGCGTGGCCGTGCGAGATGACGACCGCGGAGACCCTCACGCCCCTGGCCGCCTTTCCCTCCCGCCCGGCAGAGCCGGGCTCCGCGAAAGGCCGACGGCGCTGACACCACGCTCCGAGGTCCGGCGGCCCGAGTCCGCACCCGGACGTGCTGTCCCCGGTCCGCCGGACGATGGATCGCGACGCCAGCGCCGCCCCAGGAACGTGAGCGAGCTCATGCGAGCGCCTCGCGGTAGACGGCGACGGTGCGGCGGGCGGTCTCGTCCCAGGTGAAGAGGCGCGCGCGCTCGAGGCCGGCACGGGACCACGGCTCCGGGTCGGCGAGGACGCGCTGCAGCGTCGCGGCGAACTCCTCCGGCTCGGCGTAGGCGACCGCGTCGCCGCCCAGCTCGCGCACGGCCGCGTCGGGGGTCGCGACGACCGGCGTGCCGCAGGCCATCGCCTCGCCGACCGGGAGGCCGAACCCCTCGTAGCGCGTCGGGAAGAGCAGACAGGCGGCGCCCTGGTAGAGGCGGACGAGCTCGTCCTTCGCGACGTAGCCGCGCACGTCGACGCCGCGGCGGCGCAGTTCGGCGGCGAGCGCGGCGTCCTTCTCCGGGCCGACGGCGACGAGCGGCAGGCCGGCCGCCCGGGCCGCGTCGGCGGCGACGAGCGGGTTCTTGCGCTCCTCGATCGCGCTCGCGAAGAGCAGGTGGTCGCGAGGACCGGACGCCGGGACGAACGCGTCGTCGACCGCGAGCGGCGTGACGACGACCTTCGCCGGGGGCAGGTCGTAGAGCGCGACGAGGTCGTCCTTCGTCCGCTGCGAGATCGCGAAGACGCGGCTCGCGCGGCGCGCGGAACGCGGCACGACGGCGCGGAAGATCGCCGTCTCGCGCCGGCCCATCAGCGATGCGTCGCGCTCGAAGGACAGGTCCTGGACGGTCAGCACCGCCGGGCAGGGCAGCGCGAGCGGCAGCGAGTGGACGAAGTGCGCGAGCGCCGGGCGGAGCCGGCGGAGCAGGAGCGGGACGCGGAGCGCCATCCGCAGCTCCTGGACGCGCGCCGGCAGGTGGACGGGCTCGACGCCGTCGGGGACGAGGTCGGGGCGGCGCGTGATCGCGGCGAGCCGGAGCCCGTCGGCGTGGCGGGGCAGCGCGCGCAGCAGCTCGCGGACGTAGGTCTCGTCGCCGGTGCGCTGGCGGCCGAGCACGTCCGCGTCGATCACGACGAGCGGCTCGCTCACCGCACCCCCCGTGTCAGACACCGGGACATGTCCCGACCGGCGGCGGACGAGACGCCCGGCCGGCAGGTGCCCGCGCGCAGCGGAATTCGCCCGTTGCGAAGTCGTTGCACTTTCGTTCGTGTGTCTGACACCAGGACATGGCTCATGCGGACACCTCGCGGTACAGCTCGACCGTGCGGCGGGCGGCGTCGTCCCACGAGAACTGCGCCGCGCGGGCGAGGCCCGCCTCGCGCAGCTCGGCGCGGCGTGAGATCGCCTCGCCGATCCCGGCCGCGATCGACTCCGCGTCGAGCGGGTCGACGAGCACGGCCGCGCCGTCGGCGACCTCCTCGGTGCCGCCGCCGCGGCTCGTCACGACCGGCGTCCCGCAGGCCATCGCCTCGAGCACGGGGATGCCGAAGCCCTCGTAGAGCGACGGATACGCGAGGCAGAGCGCGCCGCGGTAGAGCCGCGCGAGCTCGGCGTCGTCCACGCGCCCGAGCCAGGTGACGCCCGCGAGCGGCACGTCGCCCCAGCCGCGCTCGCCGACGACGCGCAGCTCGTGGCCGGCCGCGCGCGCCGCCTCCGCCAGCCGGGGCAGGTTCTTGCGCGGCTCGAGCGTGCCGACCGCGAGCACGTACTCCCCCGCCGCCGCGTCGCCCTCCGGCCCGAACTCCGGCTCGACCGCGTTCGGCACCACCGCGATCCGCTCCTCCGGCAGCCCGACGAGCTCGACCAGCTCGCGGCGCGTGAACTCGGAGACGGCGATCACGCGCGACGCGCGACGCAGCATCCGCGGCACGGCGAGCGGCACGAACCGCCGCGTCCACGCGCCGAACGCCTCCGGCCGCCGCCAGACGGCGAGGTCGTGCACGGTGACGACGAGCGGGACGCGCGGCGCCGTCGGCGCGTAGTAGGTGGGGCAGTGGAGGACGTCGACGCCGCGAACGTGCCCGAGCAGGTGCGGGTACCAGACGAGCTCGCGCGCGAGCACCGAGGCGCGGCCCGCCCCGCCGAACGCGATCCGGCGCACCTCGTGCTCCGGCTCCAGTCGGGCGAGCAGGTTGCGGAGGTAGCGCGCGGTCCCCGCCGAGGTGAGGCGCAGCGGCGTCACGTCGACCCCGACCCTCACAGGGCGCCCCAGGCGCGCAGGTGCGCCTCGCCGCAGGCCCGCCACGTGAAGGCGCGCACGTGCGCGAGTCCGCGCGGGACGAGCTCGTCGCGCCGCCCGAGCGCCTCCTCGATCCCGGCCGCGATCGCGTCGGCGTCGTCCGGGTCGGCGCGCACCGCCGCGTCGCCGCACGCCTCGTCCAGGGACGGGTGCGCGGAGACGACGCACGGGACGCCGCAGGCCATCGCCTCCAGCACCGGCATCCCGAAGCCCTCGAAGCGGGACGGGAAGACGAAGACGCTTGCGCCGCGGTAGAGCGCTGGCAGCTCCTCGGGCGAGCGGTAGCCGAGCCACGTCGCGTGCTCGACCTGCACGCCGCCCCAGCCGGGCGGCCCGACGACGCGCAGCTCCCGTCCGCGCGTCGCGGCGATCGCGGCGCCGAGGTTCTTGCGCGGCTCGAGCGTCCCGACCGTGAGCACGTAGTCGCCCGAGGCGCGGGGCCCCACCGGCGAGAAGGCCGCGTCGACCCCCGGGTAGGCGACGTGGACCCGCTCCGCCGGCACCCCGAGCGTCCGCACGACGTCGTCGCCGGTGTAGCGCGAGTTGACGACGATCACGTCGCACGTCCGCGCGGCGTGGCGGTACTTCGCGCCGTGCATCCGCTCCGTGCGCTTGTGCACCCAGGCCGGGAAGTGGAGCGGGACGAGGTCGTGGATCATCGTCGAGCGGATCCCGGCCCGCTGCGGCGGGTACCACCAGTCGGAGAAGTGCAGGACGTCGAGTCGGCCGGCGAGGCGCTCGAGCGGCGGCGCGCCGAGCCGGCTCCACGCCGTCCGCACCGCGTGCGCGCCGGGCAGCGCCGGCAGCCGCCGCTCGAGCGGGATCCCGTCGAGCGCCGCCTCGATCTCGCGTCGGCCGCCCGGGCTCGCGAGCGCGAACGCGACGAGCTCGTGGCGTCCGGCGGCCGCCTCCGCGATCCCGGCGAGCGAGCCGCGGACGTAGTTGCCGACGCCGGTGCGCTGGTGCGACAGCGGCGCGACGTCGACGACCAGCCTCATCTCGGCGGCACGTAGCGGACGACGTCGAAGTGGAGGCCGAGGACGCGCGTGTCGCTGTTGTGCAGCCGCGGGAAGTCGACGGGGCGCCGCGTCGGCGTGATCGCGAACGCGACGCGGCAGACGCCGTCCTGCGGCCGCAGCGGGAACGTCTCGCGCAGGCCGGAGGTGTCGTTCGGGACGGAGAAGCTCCGCCCGCGCGTCGTCCCCGAGACGGTGACGGTCTGCGTCACGCCCTTGAACAGCTGGTCGTCGCTGCGGAGGACGACGACGAGCTTCCCGCCGGCGCACTGGAAGCGCGTCCAGACCGGATTCCCGTCCGACCACGGGTTCGGCTCCGGGTAGAGGCCGGCGATCGCGGTCACGGTCCGCGCCGGCTTCCGCACGCGGTAGAGCACGAGTCGCTTGTCCGTGTCGCGTGCGACGACCTGCCCGACGAGCGCGACGCCGCTCGAGGTGAGCACATACGGCTCGGCGATCGGCTCGCCGTTCGTGTCGCGGAGGATGCCGGTGCTCTGCTCGACCGCGACCGGGGTCGAAGGGATGTTCCCCGGCAGCGGCGCGACGAGGTCGTAGACGTCGCGGACGCTGCGGTTCCAGAACTCGTTCTCCCAGACGGCGAGCTTGTTGCCGCCCGCCCAGAGGACGGCGACGTGCGCGTCGCGGCCGACGCGGGCGTCGATCCAGCTCTTCGGCTGCGAGGAGCCGATCGCCTGCCGGTACGAGTTGCGCGCGTTCGTCGGGAACGAGTGCGTCCACAGCTCGAGCGGGAGCCAGGTGAGCAGGAAGCCGAGGCCGACGACGACCGGCAGGACGGGCGCCCAGCGGCGCGGCAGCCAGAGGAAGGCGGCGCCGAGGCCGATCGCGACGAGCGTCGCCACGATCGAGACGCTGGCGCGGCCGGCGAGCACGTCGCCGAGGTACCACCACGGCTGGATCCCGACCGTGTCCGACTGCGCGTTCACGTTCATCAGCGCGAGGAACGGGATCGTCCCCGGCAGCGCGGCGGCGAGCCCGGCGGCGACGACGGCGGCGCGGGGCGGCTTCGGCTGGCCGCGCTCGATCCAGGCGAGGAGCGAGATCACGAGGAGCGGCGCGAGGTAGAACAGGTAGCGGTCCTCGATCCGCAGCGAGTAGCGCGACGCGAAGACCGCGATCTCGAGCACGAGCCAGAACGAGAGCGCGGCGGTCGCGGCCGAGTAGGCGCGCAGGCGCGCGTCGAGGTGGCGCGCGTTCGCGACGAGCACGATCAGCGCGGCGAACGGCACCACCCAGACGTAGAGGTCGATCTCGGCGACGTGGAGGACGAGCCAGCGGAGCACCGGCCAGACGTGGTAGCCGCCGCTCGAGGTCTGGCTGTACTTGCCGAGGATCGCGGTCGCGGAGTGGCCGAGCGCGAGCTCGACGACCACCGTGACGAGGACGGCGCCGACCGTGATCCCGTAGAGCGGCGCCCACCGCGCAAGGCTGCGCGGCCGGCCGCGCTCGATCCAGGCGAGGACGAGGGGCGCGGTCAGCGCGGCGGCGACGAGCACGATCCCCTGCTGGCGCGCCTCGAAGGCGACGACGAGCGTCGCGAGCAGGATCAGCTGCCGCTTCGCGGTCGGCCGCTCGAGGGTCATCGTCAGCGAGAGCGCGAGCCAGAGGAAGAGCGGGTAGAACAGGTTCTCGGTCATCACCGTGCCGACGTAGACCGCGGAGGGAACGGCGATCGCGAGCACGGCCGCGACGAAGGCGGCCGGCGGCTTCACGACGCGCCGGGCGAGCAGGTACGCGGGGAAGACGGCGGTCGGCAGGAGCAGCCCGTTGACGACGCGGATCCAGTCGTAGACGTGCGAGACGGGCCCGGCGGCGGCGTAGACGGGCGAGATCAGGAGCGGGTAGAGCGGCGCGTAGCCGGCCGACTCGCCGCGGAGCAGGAAGTGGCCGGTCGCCGCGAAGCTCCGCGCCATGTCCGAGTAGATGAGCTCGTCGACCATGATCCACGGCGACGGGAGCCGCAGCCCGAGCCAGAGCAGGACGGTCGCCGCGACCGCGTACAGCCCGCCGAGCCAGAGCCACATCGGCCCTTTCGGCCATGTCCCCGGACCTGGTCCCGGGACATGTCCGGACGGGACAGGGCGCCCGTCCGCGGAGACGACGCCCGCGGCCACGAGCTCCGCGGCGAGCGGCTCCGTCTCGACGCCGACCTCGGCCGCCGCCGCCGCGACCTCGGCGAGGACCTGCTCGCGGACGAGCGCGTCGCCCGCGGCCTGCTCGAGCGCGGCGGCGTAGCGCTCCGCCACACGCTCCAGGTCGTGCTCGGCGGCGACGTACTCCCGCGCCGCCGAGCCCATCGCG
>DASSNM010000062.1:0-2861 GCA_035688025.1 Gaiellaceae bacterium
CCTGAACATGGCGCCGGTCTTCTACCGGGTCGACGCCGCGTTCGAGGAGGTGCAGGGCGTGCCGACGGCGCTGAACCGGCAGCTCGTCGAGGGCGGGATCGACGTCGCGCCGATCTCGTCGATCGCCTACGCGCGGCACGCCGACGTGCTGCGGGTGCTGCCGAGCCTCTGCGTCTCGTCGGAGGGCGCGGTCGAGTCGATCCAGCTCGTGACGAAGACGCCGCCGGAGCGCGTGCGGGTCGTCGCGGTGACGCCGGAGTCGGCGACCTCGGTGGTGCTGACGAAGGTGCTCTTCCCCGACGCGGAGCACGTCCCGCTCGGCGAGGACGCCGAGGCGAAGCTGCTGATCGGCGACGCCGCCCTGCGTTCCTCGTTCGAGGACCCGACGCCGCACTACGACCTCGGCCGGCTCTGGCTCGAGCGGACGGGGCTGCCGATGGTCTTCGCGGTCTGGGCGGTGCGCGACCCCGTGCCGGAGGGGATCGCCGTGCTCGAGGACGCGCTCGTCGAGTCGGTGCGCCTGGCGCGCGCCGAGCCGGAGCAGCTCGCCTTCGAGGCGTCCGAGCGCTACGGCTACCCCGCCGGCTTCGTCGCCCGCTACTTCGAGAAGCTGCGGTACCGCTTCGGCCCGCGCGAGCGCGCCGGCCTCTACACCTTCCTCGAGCTCGCGCAGCAGGTCGGCGAGCTCGACCGCGTGCCGGAGCTCCGCTTCGTCGCACCCGCCGGCGCGGCCGCCTGACCGCGGGCGTCACACTTCCGTTCGGGGTCCGACCCCCGTAGGATCGTGCCGATGCCAGGCTGGCTCGGCCCCGGCGAGCTGCTCGTCCTCGTGCTCGCGATCGGCTTCCTGTTCGCGTTCCTGGTGGGCGCCGTCGCGCTCGGCGTCCGCATCGCGACCCGGCCGCGCCGGCCGCCGTCACACTTCCGTGACGGGGTCTGACCCCGGCTCCTGCCCGGCGAGCCACGCCTTCGCGAGCCGCTTCGGCGCCCGCGCGAGCCACGCCTCGACGACCGCCTCGCGCAGCTCGTCGCGCTCGAGGCGCGCGAGGTCGGGGATCCGGATCAGCACCGCCGAGTAGCCGTTCCAGTGCGGCGTCGTGAAGAAGGCGCCGCGCGGGTCGGCGAGGACGAGCTCCTTCACCTCGAGGTCGGTGACGCGGAACACGAGCACGTCCTCGAGCCGCTCGCCCGTCGCCGGGTCGACCGCGTCCTTCCGCGGCGTCCGGTGGAAGCAGAACCACCTGCCGCCGACCGACCAGGACGGCCGGCCGTCTGCGTCGACCTCCTTCGCCGCCTCCGGCATCGCCAGCGCGAGCTCGTCGAGGTCGCCGAGCGTCGCCACTAGGACGCGAGCGCGGCCGGCCGCTCCGCGCGCCGGTACTCGACCTCGTAGCCGAGCCGGCGCGGGATCGCGAGCAGCGCCTCGAGGTCGAGCTCGATCCGGGCGCCCGCCTTCTGCGTCACCTCGTCCTCGATCGGCAGGTCGAAGTCGTCGGCGCCGTAGTCGAGCGCGCGGAAGGCGTCCTCGTTCTGCGTCAGCACCGAGGTGCGGAAGTGCCGCACGTTGTCGAGGAAGATCCGCGACAGCGCCATGTGCCGCCAGTACTCCCGCGGCTCGATCTCGCGGCCGCCGAACGCGGTGCCGTACGGCTTGTACGTCCAGCAGAGGAACGAGAAGAGCCCGCCGGTCTCGTCCTGGAAGTCGCGCGTGCGCTGCAGGTGCTCGATCCGCTCGTCGAGCGTCTCGTCGAAGCCGATCACCATCGTCGCGGTCGTCCGCAGCCCGGCCTCGACGATCGCCCGCTGCGCGGCGAGGTACTCCGCGACCGTGTACTTGAACTTGGCGTGCCGGCTGCGGAAATCCTCGGTGAGGATCTCGCTGCCGCCGCCCGTCACCCAGTGCACGCCCGCGTCGCGCAGCCGCGCCGCCGCGTCGGCGTACGTGAGCCCCGCACGGTCGGCGAGGTAGACGAACTCGGCGATCGTCAGCGCGTAGAACTCGACGCGGTCGCCGTAGCGCTCGCGCACCGCCGCGAACAGGTCGCAGTAGTAGTCGAGCGGCAGCTTCGGGTTGAAGCCGCCGTTGAACCCGACCAGGTCGCCGCCGAGCTCGACCAGCTCGTCGATCTTCGCGAACACCTCGTCGCGCGAGAGGACCTACCCGCCCTCCTGGTTCGGGAGGACGTAGAACGCGCAGTAGTCGCACTGGGCAACGCACACGTTCGTGTAGTTGACGATCCGCATGATCATGTACGTCGCGCGCCCCGGCTCGTGGTAGCGAGCTCGCACCGACTGCGCGAGCCGCTTCAGGTCGTCGTCGGACGCGTGCCGCCACAGCGTCGCCGCCTCGGCCGTCGTGATCCGCCCGCCGGCCTCGACCTTCTCGCAGATCGCGTGGTAGCTCACGCTGCCGCCTCGAGCGTGTCCATGAACGAGCTGACCGAGAAGACGGCGTTGCCGGGCCCGGGCGGGCCGTAGCCGGGCGGCGGCTCGAGCCCGTGGCGCGTGAGCGCCTCGCGGTACGCCTGCAGCAGGCGGATGTGATACTCGAGCGGCGCGCCGTTCGGGTTGTCGCGCCCGAGCGGCGTCGTCGGCTCGGGGCACCACGTCGTGAACCGCGGCGTGATCCCGCGCGACATGAAGTGGTCGAGTCCCTCGGTCGTCGAGCGGACCGCCTCGTCGACGGTGCCGAACCCGAACGGCCGCGCCATCTCGACGCCCGCGACGAAGTTCGGGATCACGTGTGACGGCCCGAAGACGTCGGCCGCGTCGAAGATCCGCCGGTGCCACTCGCCGCGGCCGACGTACCGCTCCTTGCCGGGCGAGATGATCGAGAAGAGCCGCTCGTCCCACACCTCGTA
>DASSNM010000087.1:0-14681 GCA_035688025.1 Gaiellaceae bacterium
CGTGCTCGCGGGCGAGCGGGTCGGCGCCGAGCAGCTCCTTCCGCAGCCGCCGCTCGACCACGTCGGCGAGGATCGCCCCGCGGATGCAGTGGCCGTAGCCGACGATTCCCTCGTCGGTGCCGAGCACGAGCCAGCCCTCGATCCGGTCGGGCTCCGAGCCGGGCAGGCCGTCCCGCCAGCGGAAGGGCGGACTCACCGCCGGCTCCTGCACCAGTACGACCTCGACCGACGTTATTCTCACGCGCGCAACCCCTTCCGAAGATCCTATAGCATGCCTAAGGCATTGTCCTCGTACGGTGACACAGCGACGGAAGGTCTGTCAACCGCGGCGACGCGCAACTGGATCGGCGGCGAGTGGGCCGCGTCCGCGGAGAGCTACGAGAAGCGCGACCCCTTCCGGCCCTCCCGTGCGACCGGCGTCCACGCCGCCTCGTCGGCCGAGGACGCGCGCGCCGCGGTCGCCGCCGCGCGGGACGCGCACCCCGGCTGGGCGGGGACGCCGGGGCCCGAGCGCGCAGCCTTCCTCTTCCGGGCCGCTGCCGCGGTCGAGGCGCGGGCGGAGCGGATCGCGCTCGACATGACCGCCGAGATGGGGAAGCCGATCCGCGAGGCGCGCGGCGAGGCGGCGCGCGTCGCCGCGATCCTCCGCTTCGCTGCGGGCGAGGCGACGCGGCCGGTGGGCGAGCAGTACGAGGCCTCGGTCGCGAACCAGCGCCTCTGGACGGTGCGGCGGCCGGTCGGCGTCGTCGGGCTGATCACGCCCTGGAACTTCCCCGCCGCGATCCCCGCCTGGAAGGCCGCGCCCGCGCTCGTCCACGGCAACACCATCGTCCTCAAGCTCGCGTACGAGGCGCCGCGCACCGGCCTTCACCTCGCCGAGTGCTTCGCGGAGGCGGGCCTGCCGCCCGGCGTGCTCAACGTCCTCACCGGCGCGGGCTCGACCGCCGGCGCGGAGCTCGTGCGCAACGAGGACGTCGACGCGATCTCGTTCACCGGCTCGGTGCCGGTCGGGACGTCGATCCGCGACGCGGCGACCGCCCGCGGCTGCCGCGTCCAGCTCGAGCTCGGCGGCCAGAACCCGCTCGTCGTCATGGCCGACGCCGAGCTGGAGCGCGCGGTCGAGGCAGCGTTCGCCGGCGCCTTCTGGTCGGCCGGGCAGAAGTGCACGGCGACGCGCCGGATCTACGTCCAGGACGCGATCTACGAGCCGTTCCGCTCGCGCTTCCTCGAGCGGGTCGCCTCGGCCCGCGTCGGCGACCCCGCCGACCCGGCGACCGAGGTCGGGCCGCTCGTGAGCGAGGCCGCCTACGAGGAGGTGCTCGCCGCGGTCGAGCGCGGCCGCGCGGACGGCGGCACCGTCGTCGCGGGCGGGAACGCGGCCGGCGGCGACGGCTGGGTCGTCGAGCCGACCGTGTTCGAGGACGTCCGCGACGAGGGCTTCCTCTCCTGTGAGGAGGTCTTCGGGCCGGTGACCTCGCTCTACCGCTTCTCGACGCTCGACGAGGCGATCGCCCGCGCGAACGCCGTCCGCTTCGGACTCTGCGCCGGCGTCTTCACGCGCGACCTGCACGTCGTCGAGCGCTTCACGCGCGAGCTCGAGGCCGGGATCCTGCACGTCAACTCGCAGACCGCCGGCGCCGACGTCCACGTCCCCTTCGGCGGCACGAAGGCCTCGGCCTGGGGCCCGCACGAGCAGGGGCGGGCGGCGCTCGAGTTCTACACCGAGACCGTCACCGTCTACCAGGACGCGCCGCTAGGCCCCTAGCGCATCGAGCTCGACCCAGAGCTCGGCGGGAATCGGCGCCTGCAGGCGCGCGTGCGCGGCGCGGACCTCGGCCGCGTCGCCGAGCCCCGCGACGACCGCGGCGACCGCGGGATGGCGGAGCGGGAACCGGAGCGCGGCGGCGGGGAGCTCGACGCCGTACGCGGCGCACGCCGCCGCGTAGGCGCGGGCGCGGGCGAGGAGCTCGGGCGGCGCCGGCCGGTAGCCGAAAGTCGCGTCGTCGCGCGGCTCCGGCTCGGCGAGGATCCCGGAGTTGAACGGCGCCGCGGCGAGGACGGCGATCCCGCGCGCCGCGCAGTCCTCGAGCACGGGCAGGCCGGTGCGGTCGAGGAGCGTCCAGCGGTTGGCGAGCATGACCGCGTCGAGATCCGTCCTGGCGAGGATCTCCTGCAGGGGCTCGACGAGGTTGATGCCGACGCCGACCGCGCCGATCGCGCCCTCGTCGCGAAGCTGGAAGAGCGCCGGCAGCGCCTCGTCCAGCGCGGGCGCGACATGGTCCTCGGGGTCGTGGACGAGCACGAGGTCGAAGCGGTCGATGTCGGTCCGGGCGCGGCTGGCCTCGAGCGAGCGGAGCACGCCGTCGCGAGAGTAGTCGCGCTCGAAGCCGTCCTCGACCACGAGCCGGCCGACCTTCGTCGAGAGCGCGAACTCGTCGCGCGGCCTGCCGGCGAGCGCCGCGCCGAGCCGCCGCTCGCCGAGCCCGGCCCCGTAGAACGGCGCGGTGTCGAAGCGGCGGACGCCGAGCCGCCAGGCCTCCTCGACGGCCGCGGCGGCATCCTCCTCCGAGACGGGGCGGTGGACCCCGGCGATCGCCGAGCCCCCGAATCCCAGTGCGCTTGACAGGTTCGATCTCGAAATGCGATGCTCTTTTCAGATCTTTGATCGAAGATATCCTAGAGGATTAGGGTGCCGGTTCTCAGCGAGCTGCTGTCGGCGCGGCCGGAGGAGCCGCTCTGGACACTACTGCGACAGTGCGGGGTCGAGCACGTCGTCGCGCTCCTCCGCAACGGCGAGCAGGAGCAGCGCATGTTCGCGCACGTCGGCGGCGCGCGCCTCACCGGCTCCGGCGACGCCGTCCCGTGGAGCGAGGCCGCGCTCGCGCAGGACGTCCGGCTCTTCGCCGACCACGGCTTCACCGTCGTCGCCGTGGAGGACACCGCCCCGCTGGACGAGGCGCGGCTGGGGCTGGCGGGACGCGACGAGCAGATCGAGCACGTCCAGGAGCAGATCCGGGCGATGGGCAGGCTCGGGATCCCGGTGCTCTGTTACAACTGGATGGCGGTCTCGAGCTGGGCGCGCACCGACTTCGCGGTCGAGAGCCGCGGCGGCGCGCTCGTCACCGGCTTCCGCGAGGAGGAGAGCAACGCGCTGCCGCCGCTCGCCGAGCCCGGCGAGATCACCGAGGAGCAGCTCTGGGACTCGCTCGAGTACTTCCTGCACGCCGTCGTGCCGGTGGCCGAGGAGGCCGGCGTCCGGCTCGGGCTCCACCCGGACGACCCGCCGCTCCCGGTCACGCGAGGCGTGCCGCGGATCATGCGCTCGCTCGACGCGTTCCGGCGCGTGCTCGACCTTCACCCGTCGCCGTACAACGGCGTCACGCTCTGCCAGGGAAACTTCGCGCTCATGACCGACGACCTGCCCGCCTGGATCCGCGAGCTCGCCGCGAGGGACGTGCTCCAGTTCGTCCACTTCCGCGACGTCCGCGGCGACGCGCACTCGTTCGTCGAGACCTTCCACGACGACGGCCAGAACGACCTCGCCGCCTGCATGCGCGCCTACGAAGAGGTCGGCTTCGACGGGCCGCTCCGCCCCGACCACGTGCCGACGATGGCCGGCGAGACGAACGAGCGCCCGGGCTACGAGACGCTGGGCCGCCTGTTCGCGAACGGCTACATCCGCGGCCTCGCCGACGCCGCCGCGGGAGGCCGCGCGTGAGCGGGCCGCGTCACGTGCTCGTCACCGGCGCCGCCGGCCGGATCGGCCGCGTCGTCGTCGAGTACCTCCGGAGCTGCGGGATCGCGGTCACCGGGCTCTCGGACGTCCCCGCCGACGGCGTCAAGCTCGAGCGGCTCGTGCTCGGCGACGCGACGCGGGAGGAGCCCGTCGCCGAGGCGCTCGCGCCGTCTCCCGGGCTGCCGCCGGTCGACGCGGTCGTGCACATGGCCGGGATGCCGCACCGGGACACCGACCGGCCGCTCGTCGTCTACGGGACGAACGTCGTCTCGACCTTCAACGTCCTGATGCAGGCGGCGGAGGCCGGCGTCGGGCGCGTCGTCGTCGCGGGCAGCGTCAACGCGACCGGCCTCGCGCTCGGCAACCACGACGCGCTGCCGCCGTACTTCCCGATCGACGTCCAGGTGCCCGCCGACCTCGCCGACTGGTACTCGCTCTCGAAGGCGTCGGACGAGCTGACGGCCGCGATGGTCGTGCGCCGCTACGGGACGAGCGTGACCGTGCTCCGCCTGCCGCACACGAACACGACGGAAGGTCTCGCCTGGTACTCCGGCGTCGTCGCCGACGACCCGGCGAGCGGCGTCAACGAGGGCTGGGGCTACCTCCACTCGCGGGACGCCGCGCGCGCCTGCCTGCTCGCGCTGACCGCCGGCCTCGACGGGCTCGCCGTGCTCCAGGTGGCAGCGCGGGACACGCTCGTGCCCTTCCCGACCGCCGAGCTCCTCGACCGCTACGCCCCGGGCGTGCCGCGCCGCCGCGCGTTCGCCGGCCGCGAGACGGCGCTCGAGACGGCGACCGCGGAGCGCGCGCTCGGCTTCGAGCCGGAGTTCGCGCTCGACCTCGAGGAGCGGCCGCTGCCGCAGGAGACGGCCGTCCGATGACGACGATCGAGCGGATCGAGGTGATCAAGACCGCGCCCGCGGGCCACCGGCTCGTGATCGTCAAGGTGCACACGAGCGAGCCCGGGCTCTACGGCCTCGGCTGCGCCTCGGCGACCCTCCGCGTCACCTCGATCGAGAAGGCGATCGAGGAGCTCGCGCCGTTCGCGATCGGGCGCGACGTGCTGCGGATCGAGGAGTTCTACAACGCGGCGACCACGAACTCCTACTGGCGCAACGGGCCGATCCTCAACTGCGCGATCAGCGGCATCGACATGGCCCTCTGGGACATCCTCGGCAAGATCGCCGGCCTCCCCGTGTACCAGCTCCTCGGCGGCAAGTCGCGCGAGGGCGCCGCCGTCTACCACCACGGCTACGGCCGCTCGCCCGCCGAGCTCGCCGAGGACGTGCTGCGGCTGCACGAGGAGCGCGGCGCGCGCTACGTCCGGCTGCCGGTCGAGAACGGCGACGCGGGCGACCGGCTGCACAGCCCGCGCGGCGCTCTCTCCGGCCTCTACCACGACCCGGACGTCGCGATCCGGAAGACGATCGAGAACTTCCGCGTCGTCCGCGAGCGCGTCGGCGACCGCGTCGGCCTCCTCTTCGACGTGCACGAGCGGCTGGCGCCCCCGGACGTGTTCCGGCTCGCGCGCGCGCTCGAGGAGTTCGAGCTCTTCTTCCTCGAGGACCCGCTGCCGCCGGAGCTGAACGACTGGTTCGAGCGCCTGCGCTCGCAGACCTCGCTCCCGCTCGCCATGGGCGAGCTGTTCGTCAACCCCAACGAATGGATCCCGCTGGTGAAGAACAACCTGATCGACTTCATCCGCTGCCACCTGAGCGTGATCGGCGGGATCACGCCGGCCCGCCGGCTCGCCGCCTTCTGCGAGGTGCACGGCGTCCGCACGGCGTGGCACGGGCCGCCCGACGTGTCGCCGGTCGGCCACGCCGCGAACATCCATCTCGACGTCAACGTGCCGAACTTCGGGATCCAGGAGCTCGGCGGCTTCACCGACGCCGAGCGCGAGGTCTTCCCGGGCACGCCGGAGATCGCCGACGGCTACGTCTACCCGAACGACGGCCCCGGGCTCGGGATCGACATCGACGAGCGGGCGGCTGCGCGCTACCCGGCCGACGCGATCACGCGCGAGTGGCCGGTCATGCGGCGCCCGGACGGATCGGCGATGCGGCCGTGAGCGGGCCCGAGCGGCTGCCGCTGCCGGACGTCGTCGTCCGCGCCCGCGCCCAGGTCGGCGAGGGGCCCGTCTTCGACGCGCGCACCGGCCGCCTCTGCTGGGTGGACATCAACGAGCGGACGCTCTTCGAGACCGACCTGAGCACCGGCGAGCAGCGGGAGACCGACGTCGGCCTCCTGCTCGGCGCCGCGGTCCCGCGCGAGCGCGAGCCCGGGTTCGCGGTCGCGGTCGCCGACGGGCTCGGACTCTGGACGGACGGCGCGCTCGACCTCCGCGAGCCGGTGCTGCCGGAGCCGCACCGGCGCATGAACGACGCGAAATGCGACTCGCGCGGCCGGCTCTGGGCGGGCAGCAACCACATGGAGTTCGCGCCCGGCGGCGGCGCGCTGCACCGCTGGGACGGCCGCGGCCCGAGCGCCGTCGTCCGCGACGGGTTCACGCTCCCGAACGGCATCGGCTGGACGGTCGAGGACGACACCATGTACTTCGCCGACACGTTCGCGTACACGCTCTACCGCGCCGACTTCGACGCGGACGAGGGCGAGGTCGGGCCGTTCTCCGTCCACTGCACGTTCGGCGAGGAGTGGCCGGACGGGCTCGCCGTCGACGTCGAGGGCTGCGTCTGGGTCGCGTTCTGGGGCAGCTCCGAGGTGCGGCGGATCGACCCGCGCGGCGAGGTCGTCGCCGTCGTGCCGATGCCGGTGACGCAGCCGTCGAGCTGCGCCTTCGGCGACGACGGCACGCTGTACATCACGTCGGCGTGCGCCGGTCTCTCCGAGGAGGAGCTCGCCGCGCAGCCGCTCGCCGGATCCGTCTTCGCGGTCGCGACCGCGACCAGCGGCGTCCCCGTCCACCCGTTCGCGGCATGAGCGGCGGCTCGACGGAGCACGCGGGCCGCGTCGCGCTGGTCACGGGCGGGTCGAGCGGGATCGGCCGCGCCGCCGCGAACCGGCTGGCGGCGCACGGCTCGGCGGTCGCCGTCCACGGGCTCGAGCAGGCCGAGTCGGAGCGGGTGGCGGAGGAGATCCGCGCCGCCGGCGGCGAGGCGCTCGCGCTCTCCGGCCACGTCGCCTCGGCGGGCGCGATGGAGGCCGCCGTCGCGGCGACGGTCGAGCGTTTCGGCAGGCTCGACTCGCTCGTCACCGCCGCCGGGATCCAGCGCTATGGCGACGCGGTGACGACCTCGGAGGAGACGTGGGACGAGGTCTTCGACGTCAACGTGAAGGGCGTCTTCCTCGCCGTCCACGCCGCCGCGCCCCACCTGCGCGCGTCCGGCGCCGGGAGCGTCGTGATCGTCGCCTCGGTGCAGGGCTGGGCGAACCAGAACGAGGTCGCCGCCTACGCCGCGAGCAAGGGCGCGCTGCACGCGCTGACGCGCGCGCTCGCCGTCGACGAGGCCCGCCACGGCGTCCGCGTCAACAGCATCAGCCCCGGCTCGGTGGACACGCCGATGCTGCGCGGCTCGGCGGCGCTCCTCAGCGACGGCACCGACGCGGGGATCGAGGCGGTGCTCGCGAACTGGGGCACGGCGCACGCGCTCGGCCGGGTCGCGAGCGCGGAGGAGATCGGCGAGGCGATCGCCTTCCTCGCCGGGCCCCGCTCGAGCTTCGTCACCGGCGCCGACCTCCGCGCCGACGGCGGCCTGCTGGCCCGGCTCCCGGCGCCGCTCCCGGAGCGGGACTAGTGCCGGCCGTCTGCTATCTCGGCGACCGGCGGCTCGAGGTGCACGAGCAGGAGCGTCGCGCGCCCGGCGCGGGCCAGGTCGAGATCGAGGTCGCGTACACGGGCATCTGCGGCACCGACCTGCACATCCTCCACGGGGCGATGGACGGCCGCGTCACCTTCCCCGCGGTGCTCGGCCACGAGATGTCCGGCGTCGTCTCGCGGGTCGGGGCGGACGTCGAGGGGATCGCGCCCGGCGACCGCGTCACGGTGATGCCGCTCGACTGGTGCGGCGCCTGCCCTGCGTGCGCCGCAGGCCACGAGCACGTCTGCCACCGGCTCGACTTCCTCGGCATCGACTCGGCCGGCTCGATGCAGTCGCACTGGCTCGCGCCCGCGCGGGTCGTCGTCCCGCTCCCGGACGGGCTCCCGCTCGAGGCGGCGGCGCTCGCCGAGCCGGCCGCGGTCGCCGTCCACGACGTCCGCCGCGCCGGCCTGCAGGCGGGGGAGAAGGCCGTCGTCGTCGGCGGCGGCCCGATCGGGCTGCTGATCGCGACGGTCGCGGCGGCGGCCGGCGCCGACGTGCTCGTGCTCGAGCCGAACGAGGGGCGGCGCGCGTTCGCGCGCGAGCTGGGGCTGCACGCGGAGGATCCGGCGGGAGCGGAGGAGCTCGTCGAGACCTGGACCGGCGGCGCCGGCGCGCCCGTCGCGTTCGAGGTGTCCGGGGCGGAGGCGGGGCTCGCGACCGCGATCCGCTCGCTCGCCGTCCGGGGCCGGCTCGTCGTCGTCGCGATCCACGCGCAGCCGCCGCGCGTCGACCTCTTCCGCGCCTTCTGGCGGGAGCTGACGCTGATCGGGGCGCGCGTCTACCGGCGCGAGGACTTCGAGGAGGCGCTGGCCCTGCTCGCCAGCGGCGCCGTGCCGGCGGCGAAGCTCGTGACGAGCGTCCGGCCGCTCGGCGAGGCCGCCGCCGCGTTCGCCGCGCTCGAGCGCGGCGACGAGCTGAAGGTGCTGATCGACTGCCGGGCGGCGTGACGGTGGGCGGGCTCTTCGACCTGACCGGCAAGGTCGCGCTCGTCACCGGCTGCCGGCGCGGGATCGGGCTCGCGATGAGCCGCGCGCTCGCGCAGGCCGGCGCCGACGTGGTCGGCGTCAGCGCCCAGCTCGAGCCGGAGGGAAGCGACGTCCAGCGCGCCGTCGAGAGCGCGGGCCGCTCGTTCCGCGGCCACCGGGTCGACTTCGCCGACCGGGACGCGGTCGCCGCGCTCGTCGACGAGGTGACCGCCGCCGGGCCGGTCGACATCCTCGTCAACAACGCCGGCACGATCCACCGCGCGCCCGCGGCCGAGCACCCGGACGAGGTCTGGCAGCACGTCCTCGACGTCAACCTGACCGCGCCGTTCGTGCTCGCGCGCGGCGTCGGCCGCACGATGGTCGAGCGCGGCCGCGGCAAGATCCTCTTCACCGCCTCGCTCCTCAGCTTCCAGGGAGGGATCCTCGTGCCTTCGTACACGGCTTCGAAATCCGCGATCGCCGGGCTCGTGCGGGCGCTCGCGAACGAGTGGGCGCCGCACGGCGTGCAGGTGAACGGGATCGCGCCCGGCTACGTCGCGACCGACAACACGGCCGCGCTCCAGGCCGACCCGGCGCGCAGCGAGCAGATCCTCGCGCGCATCCCGGCGGGCCGCTGGGGCGAGCCCGACGACCTGGCCGGCGCGACCGTCTTCCTCGCCTCGTCCGCCTCGGACTACGTCTCCGGCGCGATCCTGCCCGTCGACGGCGGGTGGCTGGGCCGATGATCTCGTACCAGCAGGGCCTCGGAGACGTGCCGCTCCGCGGCGAGACGATCGGCGAGATGTGGGACGCGACCGTCGCCGCCCACGGCGACCGCGACGCGCTCGTCTCGCGCCACCAGGGGATCCGCTGGACGTACGCCGAGATGCAGGAGCAGGTCGAGCGCTGCGCGCGCGGGCTGCTCGCGCGCGGCGTCCGCGCCGGCGACCGCGTCGGCATCTGGGCGCCGAACTGCGCCGAGTGGGTGGTGCTCCAGTTCGCGACCGCGAAGGTCGGCGCGATCCTCGTCAACGTCAACCCGTCCTACCGGCTGCACGAGCTCGAGTACGGGCTCCGCCAGTCGGGCTGCTCGCTGCTCGTGCTCGCGCCCGGCTTCCGGGACGCCGACTACCGCGAGCTCGTCGCCGCCGCCGACACGCCCGAGCTGCGGCAGACGGTCGTCCTCGGCGACGACTGGGAGCGGCTGCTCGCGGACGGCGACGCGGTGCCGGTCGAGGAGCTGCGCGCCCGCGAGGCGGAGCAGGCCTTCGACCTGCCGATCAACATCCAGTACACGTCGGGGACGACCGGGTTCCCGAAGGGCGCGACCCTGTCGCACCACAACATCCTCAACAACGGCTTCTTCATCGGCGAGGAGCTCGGCTACACGCCCGCCGACCGCGTCTGCATCCCGGTGCCGTTCTACCACTGCTTCGGCATGGTGCTCGGCAACCTCGCCGTCGTCACGCACGGCGCCTGCATCGTCATCCCGGCCGAGGCGTTCGAGCCGGGCGCGGTGCTCGCGACGGTCGCCGAGGAGCGCTGCACCTCGCTCTACGGCGTGCCGACGATGTTCATCGCCGAGCTGGCGCACCCGGAGTTCGCGAGCTTCGACCTCTCGACGCTGCGCACCGGGATCATGGCCGGCTCGCCGTGCCCGGTCGAGGTGATGCGCCGCGTCACCTCCGAGATGCACATGCACGAGGTGACGATCTGCTACGGCATGACCGAGACCTCGCCGGTCTCGACGCAGACGCCGCGCGGCGCGCCGCTCGACAAGCAGGTCGGGACCGTCGGCCGCGTCCACCCGCACGTCGAGGTGAAGATCGTCGACCCGGTGAGCGGCCGCACGCTGCCGCGCGGCGAGGCGGGCGAGCTCTGCACGCGCGGCTACTCGGTGATGCTCGGCTACTGGCAGGACGAGGACGCGACCCGCGCCGCGATCGACGCCGGCCGCTGGATGCACACCGGCGACCTCGCGACGATGGACGACGAGGGCTACGTCAACGTCGTCGGCCGGATCAAGGACATGATCATCCGCGGCGGCGAGAACGTCTATCCGCGCGAGATCGAGGAGTTCCTCTACACGCATCCCGAGATCACGGACGTCCAGGTCTTCGGCGTCCCGGACGAGCGCTACGGAGAGGAGATCTGCGCCTGGATCGTCGTCAAGGACGGCTCGGCGCTCGACGAGGAGTCGGTGCGCGAGTTCTGCCAGGGCAAGATCGCCCGCTTCAAGGTCCCGCGCTACGTCCGGGTCGTGGACGCCTTCCCGATGACGGTCACCGGCAAGGTGCAGAAGTTCCGGATGCGCGAGCAGGAGATCGAGGAGCGCGGCCTGCAGGCCGCCGCCTCAGCGCAGACCGCGTAGGAACGCGTCGAGCGCGGCGCGGTCCGGGTACGAGGCGGCGCAGCCGCGCCGCGTGCAGGAGAGGGACGCGGCCGCGACCGCCACGCGCAGCGCCTCGGCGGGCTCGCTCGCGCGCACCCGTTCGGCGAGGTAGCAGCCGGCGAGCGCGTCGCCGGCGCCCGCCGCGTCGACCACCTCGACGGCCGGCGCCGAGACCTCCGCCCACGCGCCGCCGGCGAGGACGGACGCGCCGCGCGAGCCGGTCGTGACGACGAGCTCCTCCGCCTCGCCGCCGAGCGCGGCCGCGATCCGCTCCGGCTCCCGTTCGCCGAGCAGCGCCTCGCCCTCCTCGTCGGAGACGAAGACGACGTCGGCCACGCGCGCGGCGGCGAGCAGCACGTCCGCGTCCGGCGAGAGCCGCGGCCGGTGGTTGACGGCGAACGAGAGGCGCGGCGCCCGCGCGATCGCCGCGCGGGCCGCGTCGGGCGCGACCGTCAGCGTGATCCCGGTCAGGTGCACGACGGCGACGTCCGCGAGCAGCCCGCCGTCGAGGTCCCCGGGCGCGAGGCGGCTCCCGGCGGAGCCGGTGCGGTGGTAGTCGAAGCGGTGGCCGGCCGGGGTCGCCTCGTTGACGTAGATCCCGGTCGGCGCCGTCTCGTCCACCCGGACGAAGCTCGTGTCGACGCCGCGCTCGCGCCAGAACGCGAGCAGCAGCCGCCCGAAGGCGTCGTCGCCGACGCGCCCGCCGATCCGCGCCTCGGCGCCGGCGAGCGCGGCCATCACGGCGGCGTTCGGCGCGTCGCCGCCGTAGCCGGCGCGCAGCGCGTCGCCGCCGGCGTCGAGCCCGATCTCGAACAGCCCCTCGCCGATCGCGGCGACCGCGCTCACGCGAGCGCGGCGAGCAGGGTGCGGGCGCGCTCGACGAGCCGCTCGCGCGCGTCCGGGCCGGCGAGCGTCGCGGGCGCGAGCTCGCCGCCGACACCGATCGCCCACGCGCCCGCGGCCAGCCACTCGGCCGCGCTGCCGGCTCCGATGCCGCCGGTCGGCACCACCTTGAGCGCGGGGAAGGGGCCGCGCAGCGCGCGCAGGTGCGCCGGCCCGACGGAGACCGCGGGGAAGAGCTTGACCGCCGGCGCGCCCTGCGCGACCGCGGCCGCGGCCTCGCTCGGCGTCAGGATCCCGGGCAGCGCGGCGAGGCCGGTCGCGAGCATCGCCTCGAGGAGCCGCGCGTCGAGATGCGGCGAGACGAGGAACTCCGCGCCCGCGTCGACCGCCTCCCGCACCTGGCGCGGCTCGGTCAGCGTCCCGGCGCCGACGAGCGCGCGCGAGCCGACCCGCTCCGCGACCTCGCGGAGGGCGCGCGCCACGTCCGGGACGGAGTACGTCAGCTCGATCGCGCGCACGCCGCCCTCGACGAGGGCCTCGGCGACCGCGACCGCGTCCGCCGCCGACGCGGAGCGGACGACCGCGATAACCTGCGCGTCGCGCAGCCGGTCGAGCGTCTCCGAGGCGAGTTGCGCGGCCACGGAGGCATCCTATAGGGTCGTGGCGTGATCTCCATACCTCAGAAAATCGTCTGCGTCGGTCTCAACTACCGCGACCACGCCGAGGAGCAGGGCGTCGAGCTGCCCAAGGCGCCGCTCCTCTTCGCCAAGTGGCCGAACACGCTCATCGGCTCGGGCGACCCGATCCGGATCCCCGCCATCTCCCGGAACGTCGACTACGAGGCCGAGCTCGGCGTCGTCATCGGCCGCGAGGCGAGCCGCGTCTCGGCCGACGACGCGCTCGACTTCGTCGCCGGCTACGTCGTCGCGAACGACGTCTCCGGCCGCGACCTCCAGTTCTCGGACGGCCAGTGGGTGCGCGGCAAGTCGCTCGACACCTTCCTGCCGGTCGGCGACCTCGTCCCGAAGGAGGAGGTGCCGGATCCGCAGGCGCTGCCGATCCGGACGATCCTCAACGGCGAGACGATGCAGGACTCGAACACGTCGCTCCAGATCTTCGGCGTGCGCGACGTCGTCTCGTACGTCAGCCAGGCGATCACGCTCGTCCCGGGCGACCTGATCATCACCGGCACCCCGGCCGGGGTCGGCGCGTTCCGCGACCCGAAGGTGTGGCTGCAGCCGGGCGACGAGGTGACGATCGAGATCGACGGCCTCGGCTCGATCACGAACCCGGTCGTCGCGGGCTAGCCGGCCACCGGGTTCCGCAGCACGCCGATCCCGTCGATCTCGACCTCGACCACGTGCCCCGGCGCGAGCGTGAACTCGCCCGGCGGCACGAGGCCGGTGCCGGTGAGCAGGACGCTTCCGGCCGGGACCGGGTTCTCGCGCAGCAGCCAGTCGACGAGCTCGAGCGGCGTCCGGCGCATGCGGCCGGTGCTCGTCTCGCCGGCGTAGAGCTCGGCGCCGTCGGCGCCCGCGATGCGGAGGCGGATCGTCAGCGGCGCCGACCAGTCGTCGGGGACGGCGAGCGCCGGCCCGATCGCGCACGCGCCCCCGAAGACCTTGGCCTGGGGGAGGTAGAGCGGGTTCTCGCCCTCGATGTCGCGGCAGGAGACGTCGTTGCCGACCGTGAGCGCGACCGGCTCGCCGCCCTCGCCGAGGACGACGCCGAGCTCCGGCTCCGGCACGACCCAGCGCGAGTCGGAGCGGACGCGGATCGGCTCGCCCGGCCCGGCGGTGCGGCGCATCGCCGCGTCCTTGAGGAACAGCTCGGGCCGCTCCGCCTCGTAGACGAGCGAGTAGACGTCGCGGGCGTCCGTCTCCGCCTCCTCGAGGCGCGCGTCGCGGCTCCGCTCGTAGGTGACGCCGGCGCACCAGATCTCCGGCGCCTCGATCGGCGCGAGCAGCCGCGCGTCCGCGGCCGCGAGCGTCTCGACGACCGTGCCCTCGCCGGCGAGCGCGCGCAGCGGCTCGTCGTGGTCGAGGACGTCGATCCGCCCGTCCTCCAGACGCCCCGTGCGGGCGTCGCCGCCGGCACGGACGCGGACGACGAGCCTCAATAGACCGCCCGCCCGCCGGAGACGTCGAAGCAGGCGCCGGTCGAGAACGACATCTCCTCGCTCGCGAGCCAGCAGACGAGCGCCGCGACCTCCTCCGGCCGCCCGAGCCGGCCGAGCGGGATCCGCGACGCCATGTACGCGACGTGCTCCTCGCTCATCTGCGCCAGGATCGGCGTGTCGATCACCGCCGGCGCGACCGAGTTGACGAGGATCCCGCTGCCGGCGACGTCCTTGCCGATCGACTTGGTCAGCCCGATCACCGCCGCCTTCGAGGACGAGTAGGCGCCGGCCATCGGGTTGCCCTCCTTGCCGGCGATCGAGGCGACGTTGACGATCCGGCCGTAGCCGTTCGCCTGCATCTTCGGGATCGCGGCGCGGTTCGCGTAGAAGACGCCGTCCAGGTTGATCGCGTGGACGCGCCGCCACTCCTCGTCGCCCACGTCGACGGTGTGCAGCGAGTCGCCGCTGACGCCGGCGCAGCAGACGAGCACGTCGAGCCGCGGGAGCGCCGCGACCGCCGCCTCGATCTGCGCCGGGTCGCGGACGTCGTCGCCGTGCGCGAGGTCGAAGACGTGGACGTCGGCGCCGCCCGCGCGCAGCCGCTCGACGACCGCCGCGCCGATGCCGCTCGCGCCGCCCGTGACGAGCGCGACCTTGCCCGTGAAGTCGAACTGGATCGCCATTCAGCCTCCGTACAGGTTGCCGGTTTCGGACAGCTCGAGGATCTCGTCGTCGGGATCGGCCGCCCACAGTCCCTCCGCCGACGGGGCGAGCCAGTGCTCGCCCGGCGCCAGGTCGCCGACCG
>DASSNM010000088.1:0-48299 GCA_035688025.1 Gaiellaceae bacterium
TTGTTGAAGAGGTCGACGCCGAGGCGGCGGTGCGCCTCCGCGTCGAGGGCCTCGGCGGGCGTTCCCATCACCGTCTCCCTTCCGTCGAGCAGCGGTTGCAGATTCTGGAGGACGACGCTCAGCTCGGCGCGGCGCGACGCGGTGCGCCGCTGGTGGTCGAGGAGGACGCGCCGGAGCAGCTGCGGGTCGCCGCTCTCGAGCAGGACGGCGACGTCGTCGAGCGGCAGCTCGAGCCGGCGCAGCCGCCGGATCGCCTCCGCGCGGGCCGTCTGCTCGGACGAGTAGAGGCGGTAGCCGCTGTCCGGGTCGACCGCGGCCGGCCGCAGCAGCCCGACCTCGTCGTAGTGGCGCAGCGCCTTCACGGTCAGACCGGTCAGGCGCGAGAAGCGCCCGATCGGAAGCAGTCCGGTCACCGTCGACTCCATGCGCGGAAGGATCGTCTCTCCCCCAGCGGGAGAGTCAAGAGACGCGACGGGGGAGCGCTGCCGGCTCCCCCGTCGGATCGTGCGGATGCGGCTCGGGCTACGCCTCGGCCTCCTGCGCCTTCTCGTCCGCCGCCCGCTTCGAGATCTCGGAGACGACGGTCGGGTCGGCGAGGGTGGTCGTGTCGCCGAGCTGGCGGTTGTTCGCGACGTCGCGGAGCAGGCGGCGCATGATCTTGCCGCTCCGCGTCTTCGGCAGCTCGGGAGTGAAGACGATGTTCGCCGGCTTCGCGATCGGGCCGATCTTCCTGGCCACGTGGTCGCGGAGCTCCTGCAGCTTCTCCACGTCTCCTTCCTTGCCGCCCTTGAGCGTGACGTAGGCGACGATCGCCTCGCCGGTCGTGGCGTCCGCCCGGGAGCAGACCGCGGCCTCGGCGACCTCCTGGTGGTCGACGAGCGCCGACTCCACCTCGATCGTCGAGATGCGGTGACCCGAGACGTTCATCACGTCGTCGATCCGGCCGAGCAGCCAGAAGTCGCCGTCCTGGTCGACGCGGGCGCCGTCCCCCGCGAGGTAGACGTCCTCGTACTTCGACCAGTACGTGTCCCGGTAGCGCTGGTCGTCGCCGAAGATGCCTCGCAGCATCGCCGGCCACGGCTTCTTCAGGACGAGGTAGCCGCCGCCCCCGGGGCCGACCTCGTTCCCCTGCTCGTCGTAGATCGCGGCGACGACGCCCGGGAACGGCCGCGTGGCCGAACCCGGCTTCAGGGTGGTCACGCCCGGCAGCGGCGTGATCAGGATCATCCCCGTCTCGGTCTGCCACCACGTGTCCACGATCGGCGTGCGGTCGCCGCCGATGTGCTCGCGGTACCAGATCCACGCCTCCGGGTTGATCGGCTCGCCGACGGAGCCGAGCAGGCGCAGCGACGAGAGGTCGTGCTTCTGCGCGTACTCCGGCCCCCACTTCATGTGCGAGCGGATCGCCGTCGGAGCCGTGTAGAGGATCGTCACCTTGTAGCGCTCGACGATCGACCACCAGCGGTCCTTGTCGGGGAAGTCGGGCGTCCCCTCGTACATGACCGAGGTGGTCCGGTTCGCGAGCGGGCCGTACACGATGTAGCTGTGGCCGGTGATCCAGCCGATGTCGGCGGCGCACCAGTACACGTCGTCGTCCCGCTTCAGGTCGAAGACGTAGTTGTGGGTCGTCGCCGCGCCGAGCAGGTAGCCGGCGGTCGTGTGGATGATCCCCTTCGGCTTCGCGGTCGTGCCGCTCGTGTACATGAGGAACAGCAGGTCCTCGCTGTCCATCGGCTCGCACGGGCACGAGTCGGCCTCGGACGAGCAGCCCTCCTCGAGCTCGTGCCACCAGTGGTCGCGACCGTCCTGCATCGGCACCTCGCCGCCGGTGCGGCGGAGGACGACGCTGCTCTTGACGCCCGGCGCCGCCGCCATCGCCTCGTCGGCGACGGCCTTGAGCGGGACGGTGGAGCCGCGGCGCCACGCCTCGTCCTGCGTGATCAGCACCTCGCACTTCATGTCGTTCATGCGGCCGGACAGCGAGTCGGCCGAGAACCCGCCGAAGACGACGGTGTGCGGGGCGCCGAGGCGCGTGCAGGCGAGCATGGCCACCGCGAGCTCGGGGACCATGCCCATGTAGATGCCGACCGGCGTGCCCTTCTTCACGCCGAGCTTCTTCAGGGCGTTGGCGAAGCGGACGACGTCGGCCTGGAGGTCGGCGTACGTGATCGTGCGCCGGTCCCCCTCGGGCTCGCCCTCCCAGTGGTAGGCCACGACGCCGCCGTCGCCCGCTTCGACGTGCCTGTCGACGCAGTTGAAACAGACGTTCAGCTTCCCGCCGAGGAACCACTTCGCGTACGGCGGCTCCCACTGGTAGAGCTCGCCGAACGGTTCGAACCAGGTGAGCCGTTCCTTCGCTTCGCGCTCCCAGAACGACTCGAAGTCCTGGTCGTAGATGTCGGCCTTGGCGTTCGCCTGCGCCGCGAAGTCCTCGGGCGGCGGGTAGCGCCGCTCCTCGAGGAACATCGTGTCGATGGCGTGGCCGGTTGCTTCTGTCGCCAAGAGCTGAGCCTCCTCTCCGTGTGGCGTCTCGGCAGGATCCTAGGTCAGCTCATCATCGGCTTGCCGACCGGCAGCACCGCCCGGCCCGCGACGCCGTTCCAGACTCCCGCCGCGGACGCGTACCAGGCGACGCCGGCGGTGAGGATGCCGAGCCAGCCGCCGGTGTGCAGCCAGAACTCGCTGCCGCCGTGCGAGAGGTTGAAGAAGCCGATGACGAGCACGATCTCCGTGATCTCCAGCGTCAGGAAGACCAGGAACACGGCGGTGTTCACCCGCATGCTCCCGATCAGCATGTACGTGTTGAAGACGGCGAACGCGAACAGGTACCAGGCGAGCGCGTTCGTGACGTCCCCGCCGGAGAAGCCCGCGAACCACTTGCCGTTGCCGACGCCGAGGATGATGAACAGGCCGAGGCCCATCCAGAAGCCCCCGTACGTCGAGAACGCGGTCGCGCCGAAGACGTTCCGGTTGCGGAACTCCCACATCCCGGCGAGGAACTGGGCGAGCCCGCCGTAGAAGATCGCCGGGCCGACCCAGATCAGGTCCGGGATCCACGACGCGTTGTGGCCGCTGAGCAGGAACGTGGTCAGCGCGAAGCCTGCGAGTCCGAGCGGAGCCGGATCGGCAGCGGGTGTGGCCTCCACCACCTGCACCGGCCGTTCAGAGGACATCGCACTCATGCAACACCGCCTCCCTCTCGTTCGGCGCTGCTCTTCGGCCCCCCTCGGGCCGCTCTTGGCGCCGAAGTGACGCGGGCACTCTCGCGGACCCGCCGGACGGAGGTCAAGCGGAATTCGATGCGTCGCGGTTGTTACAGACTGTTACGGCGCGAGGCCGTACGGATAGTCCGTCACGACCTCGGCCCCGTCCTCGGTGACGAGGAGGATGTCCTCGAGCCGAACGCCGCCGAAGCCGGCCCGGTAGAGGCCCGGCTCGAGCGTGATCACGTCGCCGGGCACGAGGTCGTCGCCCGACCGCGAGAGCCCCGGCTTCTCGTGCACCTCGAGGCCGACGCCGTGGCCGAGCCCGTGGAAGAAGCCGGAGTCGAGCACTTCGCCCGGCGCCTTCGTCAGCGGCGTCGGGTAGCCGTGGCCGGCGAAGAAGTCGCAGACGAGCCGCATCAGCTCCTTGCCGTTCACGCCCGGCTTCGTCGCCTCGGTCGAGAGCCGGAGCGCCTCGAGGCAGAGCTCGTGGTAGCGGACGATCTCCTCGGGCGGCTCGCCGACGACGTAGGTCCGCGTCATGTCCGAGTAGACGCCCGTCTCCCGGTCGCGCGGAAAGAGGTCGAAGACGATCGGCTCGCCGGGCGCGATCGGGCCCGAGCCCATGTGGTGGCCGATCGCCGTCTGGGCGCCGTGGGAGACGATGAACTCCTCGGCGGCGACGCCGTGCTGCGAGAAGACGCGCTCGATCTCGACCTTGATCCGCTCGCAGGTGAGCGGCTCCCCGTCGAGCGCGAGGGTCCCGCCGGACGCGTCGGCGGAGCGCAGCATCCCGCGCGCGACGTCGAGCGCCGCCTCGCAGGCGCGCTGCGCGCGGCGGAGCCCCTCGACCTCGGTCGCGTTCTTCGAGCGGCGGCGGCCCTGGAAGAGCTCGCGGTCGACGCCGACCTCGACGCCGTTCCGGCGCAGGTGGTCGGCGAGCTCGAGCGGGAAGTCCGGCGGGACGACCGCGGTCGCGACGCCGAGCTGCCGGCACGCGCGCGTGTACACCTCGAGGACCGCCTCCGCGACCGGCGTCCCCTCGGCGAGGAGCTCGTCGATCCCGAACAGCTCCGGCGGCATCGTCTCGATCCCAGGGTCGGCCTCGGCGATCCGCGGCACCTCGAACGCGGTCACGACGGCGACGCGGCGGCCGTCGATCTCGACGAAGAGGAACGGATCCGGGACCGCGACCGGGACGGCGTGGCGCATGTCGGCGGAGCGGATCGAGTCGCCGTGGATCAGGACGGGCGCAGCCACGGACGCGATCCTATAGTGGCCTGGTGGCGATCCTCGACGAGCAGGGGGCGGCGCGGGTCCGCGAGCTCTTCTCCGGGCTGGAGCGCCCGGTCGAGCTGCTCGTCGCGCTCGGCCCCGAGGAGACGCCGATGCCCGGCGCCGGCGACGTCGACTTCGGCGCCGAGGCGGTGAGGATCGCGGAGGCGCTCGCCGAGCTGGGCGAGCTCGTGACGGTCAGGGTCGAGCACGAGCCGGACGGGTTCCCGCGCTTCCCGGCGATCGCGATCCGGCCCGAGGGCCGCGACGCCGGCCTCCGCTACGACGGGCTGCCGTGGGGCTACGAGCTCGGCTCGCTGATCGGCGCGGTCATCGAGGCGGGGAAGCGCGAGCCGCAGCTGCGTGCCGAGACGCGCGAGGCGCTCGCCGCCCTCGACCGCGACCTCGCGCTCGACGTCTTCGTCACCCCGACCTGACCGCACTGCCCGCCGGCCGTGCTGCTGGCGTACCGATTCGCGCTCGCCTCCGACCGGGTCACCGCGACCGCCATCGAGGCGAACGAGTTCCCGGCGCTCGCGCAGGAGATGGAGGTCTGGTCGGTGCCGCGGATCGCCGTCAACGGCGTGCCGCAGTGGGACGGCGCCGTCCCCGAGGCGGAGTTCCTCCGCCGCGTGACGGCGCCGTCCACGACCTGAGCTCGCCGTTCGCGTCGACGCCCTCGCCGGCCTCCAGCACGATCGGGTGCTCCGCTAGAGCGACTCGCCGATCCGCGCGGCGACGAGGACGCCGGCGACCGCGCCGATCGCGCTCAGCAGCAGCGAGGAGGCGCCGAACGCGCCCGCGCCCCAGAGCTCGGGCAGGAAGCCGCCGACGGTCGAGCCGGCGAGGATGCAGAGCCAGAGGACGCGCTTGTCCATGCCGCCGCTATCGGCTCGCGCCCGCTTCGGCTGAACCCTCACGGGTAGATTCAGCACGTGGAGCCGTTGGAGCGCGCACGCGAGGTCGCAGCCGCCTGGGACGAGGAGCTGCGCCGCGAGCTGCCGGCGGACGTCGAGATCTTCGACGCGCACACGCACCTCGGCAACGACATCGACGGCATGACCGGCCGCCTCGAGCAGCTGCTCGGGATCATGGACCGGTACGGGATCTCGCGGGCGAACGTCTTCTGCCTCGACGAGCCCGACCGGCACCCCGGCTTCCGCGCCGGCAACGACCGGACGCTCGCGTTCGCCGCGCAGGCCGAGGGCCGCCTGATCCCGTTCGTCCGCCTCGCGCTCGACGAGAACCCGATCGAGGAGGCGGTGCGCTGCCTCGACGCGGGCGCCCGCGGGATCAAGCTCCATCCGCGGGCGCAGAAGTTCCTGCTCGACGACGAGCGGCTCGCGCCGGTGTTCGCGCTCGCGGCCGAGCGGCGCGTGCCGATCCTGATCCACGGCGGACGCGGGCTGCCGCCGATCGCGGCCGAGCTCGAGCATCTCGTCGACTCGCACCCGGGGACGCAGCTGATCGTCGCGCACGCCGGGATCGCCGACCTGGCGAACCTCGCGCACCGGCTCGGCGGCAAGCGCGGCGTCTTCTTCGACACCTCGGTCTGGAGCGCCGTCGACCTGCTCGGGTTCCTGCGGCTCGTGCCGCCGGAGCAGGTCGTCTACGCGTCCGACTACCCGTACGGGCAGCAGCCCGGCTCGCTGCTCCTGTCGCTTCGCGTCGCCAAGGTCGCGGGCTTCGACGAACGCCAGCTCCGCGAGATGTTCGCCGGCAACGCGAACCGGATCGCGGACGGCGAGGAGCCGCACGAGCCGTCGCGGCCGCAGGGGTTCGACGAGCTGCGGCAGCCGCTCGCGCACGCGCGGATCCACCAGTACCTGTCGATGGCGATGCCGCTCCTCTTCACGCGCCAGCCGGACGCGTTCGGCGCGCTCGGGCTCGCGCTCAACGCCTGCGAGGAGCCGAACGGCCACCGCGGCGAGCTCGACGACATCCGCGAGATCCTCGTGGCGGCGCGGGACCTCTGGCGGACGCTCCCCGAGGCGGAGGACGACACGGAGGTGCGGAAGGTGGCGCGGACGACGGTGCGCCTGATCCAGATGGCCGACCTGCTGGCGGTGACCTCCGGTGTCTGAGACCACTGGCCGCGCGCCGCTCCCGGGCGGCGGAGCCGCCCTCCGCGTCGCGCTCTCGCCGCTGGCGGCGCGCGCCGGCGCTCGCTTGCCCCGCTTGCCAGCGACGAGCCAGAGGTCTCAGCATGTCTGAGCTCCGCCTCACGGTGAACGGCGGCGACCACGTGGTCGACGTCCCGGTCGGGACGAGCCTCGCCGCCGTCCTCCGGGACGAGCTCGGGCTGACCGGCACGAAGATCGCCTGCAACGAGGGACACTGCGGCGCCTGCACCGTCCAGGTCGACGGCGTGCCTCGGCTCTCGTGCATCACGCTCGCGCACACGGTCGAGGGCGAGGTGACGACGATCGAGGGTCTCCGCGACCATCCGCTCGTCGAGTCGTTCGTCCGGCACGACGCCGTCCAGTGCGGCTTCTGCACGCCGGGACAGATCGTCTCGGCCGCGGCGCTCGTCGCCGCGAACCCGGAGCCGAGCCGCGACGAGATCAGGCATCACATGGCCGGGAACATCTGCCGCTGCGGGACGTACACGAAGATCGAGGAGGCGATTGCCGCGTGGCGAGGCTGATCCGCACCGAGAAGGAGGTCGAGGGCCGCTTCGAGGAGGTGTGGCTCGTCGTCGAGGAGGATCCGCTCGAGCAGTGGCCGGCCGGGCCGCGCTCGGTCGTCGGGCGGCCCGCGACGCGCAAGGACGGGCTCGAGCGGGCGCGCGGCGAGGCGCGGTTCACGGCCGACCACCGGCCCCCGGGGATGCTCCACGCCGCGATCCTGCGCTCGCCGCACGCGCACGCCCGCGCGACGCGGATCGACCTCGCGCCGGCGCTCGCGCTGCCCGGGGTGCGGGCGGCGCTCGGCCCCGGGGAAGCCGCCGGCCTCGACGCGGAGGCCGGCTACGCGGGCGCGCCGGTGGCGGCGGTCGCGGCGGACACGTTCGCGCAGGCGCGCCGCGCGCTCGCGGCGATCGAGGTCGAGTGGGAGGTGCTGGAGGCCGTCCTCGACCCGGAGGACGCGGTCGCGCGCGGGCAGCTCGTCGGCGAGGAGCGCCGGTACGAGCGCGGCGACTTCGAGCGCGCGCTCGCCGAGGCGGACGTCGTCGTCGAGGGGACGTACCGCACGCAGACCGTCCTCCACAACTCGATGGAGACGCACCAGGCCGTCTGCGAATGGATCGGCGACCGGCTCGACGTCCACATCTCGACGCAGTACGTCTGGGGCGTCCGCCGGGGCGTCGCGGACGCGCTCGGGATCCCGCAGGACAAGGTGCGCGTCGTCTGCGAGTACATGGGCGGCGGCTTCGGCTCGAAGAACGACGCCGGCGAGTACACGCTCGTCGCCGCCGAGCTGGCGCGCCGGACGGGGCGGCCGGTGCGCTGCGCGCTCACGCGCCGCGAGGAGAACACCGCCGCCGGCAACCGCAACGCGACGATCCAGCGGCTCACGGTCGGCGCGCGCGCGGACGGGACGATCGTCGCGCTCGGCGGCGAGTTCGTGAACGCGGTCGGCTGGGACGGCTGGTCGTCCTCCACCGAGGGCCCGATGAAGATGCTGTACGCGTGCGACGACGTCCGCACGGTCACCTGGGGCGCGAAGGTGAACACGCCGCCGATGAAGGCGTTCCGCGCGCCCGGGTTCGTGGAGGGGACGTTCGGCCTCGAGTGCCTGATCGACGAGCTGGCGGCCCGGCTCGACGTCGACCCGCTCGAGCTGCGGCGCCGGAACTACGCGCACGAGAACGACGGCGTCCCGTTCTCCTCGAAGAACCTCGAGGCGTGCTACCGCCTCGCCGAGAAGCACTGGGAGCGCCGCCACGAGGTGCGGGCGAGGTCGGACGCGACCTGGAAGCACGGCGTCGGGATGGCGTCGCAGATCTGGTACGGCGGCGGCGGGCCGCCCTCGTACGCGTGGACGCGCGTCGGCTCGGACGGGCGCGCGGTCGTCGTGACGGCGATGCAGGACATCGGCACCGGCACGAAGACGGCGATGGCGCAGATCGCGGCCGAGGAGCTCGGGCTCCCGCTCGACCGGGTCGAGGTCGCGCTCGGCGACACCGCGCGCGGGCCGTACGCGACGCTCTCGGCCGGGTCGTCGACGACGCCGTCGGTCGGGCCGGCGGTGCGTGCCGCCGCCGCGGACGCGAAGCGGCAGATCGTCGAGATCGCGGCGCAGCGCTACGACCTCGAGGAGCGCGTGCTCGACATCCGCGACGGCATGGTCGTCTCCCGCGACGGGAACCTCTCGGTGCCGGTCGAGGACGTCGTCGGGCTGCTCGGCTCGGCGCAGATCCTCGGCAAGGGCGCGCGCGGGCCGAACCCGGCCGGGATGAGCGTGCTCACGTTCGGCGTCCAGGTCGCCGAGGTCGCGGTCGACGTCGAGACCGGCGAGGTGCGCGTGCTGCGGGTGGCGGCGATCCACGACGTCGGCCGGATCGTCAACCCGCTCGGCGCGGCGAGCCAGGTCGAGGGCGGGATCGTGCAGGGCGTCGGCCACACGCTCTCCGAGGAGCGGCTGCTCGACCCGGAGACGGGGCGCGTGCTGACGACGTCGCTCGACGCGTACCGGATGCCGACGATCGCGGACGTCCCGGAGATCGTCTCCGAGTTCGTCGACCGGCCGGACGAGCACCTGACGAACCTCGGCTCGAAGGGGCTCGGCGAGCCGCCGATCATCCCGGTCGCCGCCGCGATCGCGAACGCGATCCGGGACGCGACCGGCGCGGACGTCCACGAGCTGCCGATCTCGCGCGAGGAGATGCTGCGCGCGCTCGAGGCGGCGCGACGGAAGGCCGGGCGTGGAGCTCCTGCGGCCGTCTGACGCGTCCCAGATCCCAAGTAACAGTCTGTTACTTGCGGGTGGGACGGAGGTCGTGCCGCTGCTGCGGGACGGCCTGTTGCGCGCCGAGCGGCTCGTCGACGTGCGCGGGCTCGTGCCGCGCGGGATCGGCGACGGCGTCGTCGGCGCGGGGACGACGCTCGCCGAGCTCGAGGCCGATCCGCAGGTGCCGGCGGCGCTGCGGGAGGCGTGCCGGCTCGCGGCCTCGCCGCAGCTGCGGAACATGTCCTCGCTCGGCGGCAACCTGCTCCAGGCGACGCGCTGCTGGTACTGGCGGCTCGGGTATCCGTGCCGGCTGCACGGGGGCGACCGCTGCCACGCGCGCGACGGCGAGCACCGCGAGCACGCGATCTTCGCGAACGGGTTCTGCGCGTCGGCGCATCCGTCGGACGTGGCGGCGGCGCTCGTCGCGCTCGGCGCGCGGCTGCGGACGAGCCGGCGCGAGCTCGCGGTCGAGGAGCTGTACCGGCTCCCGGACGAGGGCGACCGGCGGACGACGACGCTCGAGGACGGCGAGCTGATCCTCGAGGTCGAGCTGCCCGCGGTCGAGGCGAGCGTCTACCTGAAGGCGATGGACCGGAAGCGGTGGTCGTTCCCGCAGGTCGGCGTCGCCGCCGCGCGCGTCGGCGACGAGACGCGCTTCGCGCTCGCGGGCGTCGCGCCGATCCCGTGGCGGCTCGCCGGCGAGGCGGATCTGGACGCGGCGACGCCGCTGCCGCGGACGGAGTGGAAGGTGCCGGTGGCGCGGGCGCTCCTCCGCCGCGCCGCGGCCGCGCTCGGCTAGGACCTGTCTCTTCGGGACATGTCCGGTATCTGATACCGGACGTGGCCGGCCGGGACATGTCGGGGATCTGAGCCGTGCGTGTCGGGCGGGGACTGCTTCCCGCCGCGCTCGCCTGACATGCCCCTTCGGGACATGTCAGGTGTCTGACACCGGACGTGGCCGTTGCGGACAGTGATGATTCGGGCATGGCCGTCTACGCCGTCGTGCTCGCTGCCGGCGCCTCGTCGCGCTTCGGGGACGCACCTCCCAAGCAGGTGCTGCTGCTGCCCCGCGTGCTCGACGCGCTCCACGCGGCGTCCTCGCTCGACGGGATCCTGGTCGTCGTCGGCGCGCACGACGTCGCAACCGACGCGCCGACCGTGCGCTGCCCGGAGTGGGAACGCGGCCCCGGCGCCTCGCTCCGCTGCGGGCTCGCCGCCCTGCCGCCCGACGCCGAGGCGGCGCTCGTCGTCCTCGCCGACGGGCCCGACCTCGACCCGCGCGCC
This sequence comes from Gaiellaceae bacterium, assembly GCA_035688025.1. Classification (GTDB taxonomy): domain Bacteria; phylum Actinomycetota; class Thermoleophilia; order Gaiellales; family Gaiellaceae; genus Palsa-739. The sequence goes on from DASSNM010000088.1 coordinate 10,656, forward strand.
GTCGACCGCGTCGTCGAGAGCTGGCGCGCCGACGGCGGCGACGCCGTCGCCGCGAGCTACGGCGGGGTCCGCCTCCACCCCGTCCTGCTCGCCCGCGCGGTCTGGCCGCTCGTCCCGGACGAAGGCGCGCGCGCGATCCCGGCGCGGCTCGTCGCCTGCGACGACCTGACGCCGCCCGGCGACGTCGACACCCGGCCCGCTTGACTACTCGAGCGGGATGCGCAGGGCCGCCAGCTTCTGCTTCAGTTCCGGCGGCATCTGCTCGGCGACCGCCTGCCGCACGTAGACGCGCAGGCTCTCCTCGAACCGGTAGCGCCGCCGGCAGTAGTCGCACTCGTCGAGATGCGCCTCCGCCTCGGCCATCTCCTCGTCGGTGAGGATGCGGTCGAGATACGGCTGCATCATCTCCTCGCAGTGCCCGCAGGGGTCCTTCATGCCGCTCCCTCCTCGAGCGCAGACTCGGCGAGCTCCCGCTTCAGGATGCGGCGTCCGCGGTGCAGCCGCGACATCACCGTCCCGATCGGGATGTCGAGGATCTGCGCGGCGTCCTGGTAGCTGAAGTCGCCGATGTCGACCAGCACGATCACGTCGCGAAAGTCGTGCGGCACCGCGGAGAGCGCCGACACGATGTCGTCCTGGGAGAGACGCTCGACGGCCCGATCCTCGTCCGGGACGCCGTCGCCGCTCTCCGAGAGCTTGTCGTAGAGGAAGTAGTCGTTCGCCTCGAGCGCCTGCATCTGCGGCGCGCGCTGCTGCCGGCGGCCGCGGTCGATGTTCAGGTTCGTGAGGATCCGCAGCAGCCAGGCGCGCAGGTTCGTGCCCGGGGTGAAGGAGCGCCAGCTTCGGAACGCCCGCGCGTACGTCTCCTGGACGAGATCCTCGGCCTCCTCGCGCGAGTTCGCGAGGTGCCGCGCGACCCGGTAGACCTGGTCGGCGAGCTCGAGCGCCTCCTCCTCGAAACGGACGCGGTCGCGCGCGCCGGCGGCGAGCCGCTGCGCCTCGCCGGCCTCGATCTCCTCCCCGGTCTCGGCCTCCACGGCGCCCACCGTAGCAGCGTGTCCCATTGCCTCCCGAACGGCCGAAGGGCGGTTCCTATTCCGCGCGGCGGGTACGCGGAGGACATGTCAGAGCTCGTCGGAGACAGCTACGGCGACGACCGCGCCGAGGAGGAAGCGCCCGAGGCGAAGCCGTCCGGCACCCGCCCGGGCGAGGGGCCGAACGACGCGCCCGCGACGACCGGCACGCACCGCGGCTGGGGCGACCCGCAGGCGGGCGACGTCCCGGACGACGCGGACTAGGCGAACTCGCGGAAGCCGGCCTTCGCCAGCCGCGCGACGAGCGCGTCGCGGCTCGTCTTCTCGTCGTCCCAGGAGAGCATGACCTGGCCCATCAGGTTCGCGTTCGCGAACTCGAGCCCGTCGTGCCCCTCGAGCGCGCCGGCGAGCCGCATCACGCATTTCTCGCAGCGGATGCCGCCGACCTGGATCGTCTCGGTCTGCGTGGCCATGCCGTCAGTCTAGTGTCCGGGCGGCGATCTCCCGCAGCGCCGCGGCCGGGCCGAGCTCGAGCTGACGCTCCGCCTCCGGGCCGCCGCCCTCCCGGGCCGCCCGCTCGCGCGCCGCCGCGTACGCGTCGCGGTCGATCGGCTCGCCGCCGGCGTCCGCAGCCTCCCGGACGAGCCGCTGCACCTCGGCCGCGAACTCGACCGAGCGCGCCACCGAGGTCGGCTGGTCCAGCACCCGCACCTCGAGCGTCCCGTACTCGGGGCGCGGCCACGCGTCCCAGTGGCGCCGCGTGTTGTCGCCGCGGGACGCGGCGCGCCAGTCGTCCCAGCTCCGCAGCACCGGGGGCGTGCCCCCGGTCGGCATCTCGAGCAGGCGCAGCGAGCGGATCGAGCGCCAGCCGCTCGGCTCGCCCTCCCAGAACGGCGAGTTCGCCGACGCCGCCAGCAGCCCGGGCAGCCTCGGGACGATCCCCTCGAACGCGCGCAGGCAGAGGTCGGGATCCGGGACGGAGACGTGCACGTGCAGGCCGCACACGGTCTGGTGGTGGATCGCCTCGCCGAGCTCCGCCTCCATCCGCAGGTAGCGCTCGACCGGGACGACCGGCGGATGGCCGCGCGCGGTCGGATGCGAGCCGACCGCGATCACCGCGAGCCCGTGCGCAGCGGCTCGCTCGGCGACCTCGCGCCGCAGCGCCCGCAGCTCCGCCTCGACCTCGTCGGCGGTCTCGTGGACGCCGGTGACGATCTCGACGAACGACTCGAAGAGCTCCGGCTTCACCCGCTCGGACGCCTCGCCGAAGACCCGCGAGAAGCCGTCCCGCGCCGGCTCGAGCGTCTCGGCGTCGACGAGCATCAGCTCCTCCTCGACCCCGAGCGACCACGGGGGCGCCGAGCCGAAGCGGTGTTCGAAGCTCACTTGCCGCGGATGCCGTGCACCGGCCGGCCCGCGGCCTCCCACGCGTAGTACGAGGCGCTCGGCCCGTAGCCGGACTCGTACTCGACGATGCGCGGGTTGCGCCCGACCTCCTTCGCACGCTGCGCGTGGCGGAGCAGGTTCGGGTCGTCGCGCTCCTCCCAGACGAGGACGAGGTGCGCGGCGGTCATGAACTCGGCGACGAAGCCGCAGCCGGGAGCCGGACACGGGAAGGGATCGGTGCGCACGCAGAACCAGCCTTCGTGGCTGTGGCCGTCCTCCGTCCAGAGCTCCTCCTCCTCGACGACGTCGGCCTGATGGACGAGCGTCCGCCCGTGGTGGATCTCCTCCCGCTCCACGCGGCAACGGTAGCCACACCGCGGGCGCGGTCGCCACTCACCGGAGGAGAAGCGCCCACGCGCCGCCGACGGCGGCGGTGCCGACGACGACCCACGTGACGTAGTCGCCGACGACGCCGCTGTGCAGCGCCTTGAGCGCCGCCACGGGCGGCGCGAGCAGCCGGGCCGGGAACGAGGCGACCCCGCCGGCGAGGCGCTCCCGGTAGAGCCCGACGAGGGCGAGCAGGAACGCGAGCAGGACGGCGCCGGCCGCGTAGAGGACGGTCTCGGTCGAGCTGTGCGCGACCTCGAAGGGGAGGGACGGCATCGGCGCGATCGGCGTGCCGTGCAGGACGGCGCCGGCGTACTCGGTCCGGTCGCGGAACCGGTCGGCGGCGTGCTCGACGCGCCGGTCGATCCCGGGCACGACGCTCACGACGACGCCGAGCGCCAGCGCGACCCAGGTCGCGCCGACGAGCAGCGGTCGGAGCGCGTCGCGGGTGACGGGGTCCTCGTCGAGCTCGCGGCCGAGGAGCGGATCGGCGCGGTCGCCGCGCCCGAGGAAGATCCGGCCGCCGGCGCGCAGGAGCGCCGCCCCGACGAGCGCGGACGACAGCCACAGGAGCGGCGGGATCCACTCGCGGTGCGCGTGCGCCGCCGCCTCGTCGATCAGGCCGTGGCCGAGGTAGATCCCGACGTAGGGCGCGCCGACGAGGCCGATCGTCGCGGCGAGCCAGATCGCCCCGAGCCCGGCCCGGCCGCGGCCGTACAGACGCAGCTCGTCGATCGTCCCCTCGTCGAGGAGCAGCAGGCCGGCGACGAGGAAGAGGGCGGCGGTGAGGAACGCGTGCGAGACGAACACGAGCGCGGAGCCCGCGAGCGCCTTCCCCTCGAGCATCCCGATCCCGGCGAGCATGACGCCGATGTGGGCGATGACCGAGTACGCGAGCAGGCGCTTCAGGTGCCGCTGCAGGAGCGCCATCACGGCGCCGAGCAGCGCCGAGACGATCCCGAGCCAGAGCAGCACGTCGCCCGCGGCGTGGCCGTGGAACGGCGCGGAGAAGACCGTCCACCAGGAGCGCGCGACGCCGAAGAGGCCGATGTCCGTCATCGCCCCGCCCAGCACCGCGCAGACCGGGCCCGGCGCGACGGCGTAGGCGTCGGCCGCCCAGAGGTGGAACGGCGCGACCGCCCCCTTGACGAGGAAGCCGCAGAGGACGAGCGTCATCGCCACGATCACGAGCCCGTCCGGCTTCCCCTTCAGCGCCTCGCCGGCCTGGGCCAGGTTGAGCGCTCCCGTGCGGGCGTAGACGAAGCCGATCCCGAGGACGAGCAGGAAGCTGCCGACCGTGGTGACGATCGCGAAGTTGACCGCCCCCTGGACGGGCCCGAGCTTGCGCGCCTGGAAGCCGGTGAGCGCGAAGGCGGAGACGCCCATCAGCTCGAGCCAGACGAAGAGGTTGAACAGGTCGCCCGACATCGCGAACCCGCACATCGCGCCGAGGGCGGAGAGGAAGAGCGCATCGACGATCCGCGCCTCCTCCTTCATGTAGGTGAGCGAGTAGACGAGCGCGAGCAGGACGACGACCGCCGCGGCGAGACACATGCCGGCCGCGAACGGGTCGACGGCGAAGTCGACGCCGAGCGCGATCCCGCCGCGCGGCTTCCAGCCGCCGAACCAGTGGACGACCTCGACGCTCTCGACGTGGATCAGGAGCAGCGCCGACAGCGCGGCCGTCGCCGCGGCAGCCGCGACGGCGACCGCCTGCTGGATCGGCGTCGGGGTCACGTGGTCTCCGCCTGCGATCGCCGCGCCGGCGAGCAGCGGGATCGCGACCAGCAGCGGCGGGAGCCAGCTCATCCGCGGAACTCGGCGAGCCGGTCCGGGTCGACCGTCCCCGCCTCCTCGCGCGCGTCGAGCGCGAGCGCGAGGATGAGCGCGAGCACGGTGACGCTCACCACGATGTCGGTGAGCGTGAGCGCCTGCACGACCGGGTCGACCGCGGTCGTTCCGAGCTTCACGCCCTTGAAGATCGGCGCCGTCCCTCCCTTCACGTACCCGATCGAGAGCAGCAGCACGTATGTGCCCGACTGCGCGACGGTGAGGCAGATCGCGAGGTGGATCAGGTTGCGACTCGTGGCGACCCCGTAGAGGCCGACCACGACGAGCCAGATCGCGACCGCGAACGGGAGATAGGCCATCAGCTCTGGCTCCGGGCGAGCGGGACGACATATGCCTCGAGGAACTCGGCGAAGAGGACGAGCATCGCGAACGTCACCTCGATCGCGGCCGCCCAGTTGAGCAGCGGGATGCTGCCGCCGGAGAGCAGCGAGCCGACCGTGCCGGGACCGAACAGGTTCGTGAGGAACGCCGAGCCCGACGCGAGCGCGGCGAGCCCGACCACGACGTAGCCGCCGGCGCCGATCGCCTCGAGCGGATCCAGGAGCTCCTCGTTGCGGAAGGGCGAGAAGCTCGCGTGGCTGCCGGCGAGGTAGACGAGCAGAGCGCCGCCGGCGACGGCGACGCCGCCCTGGAAGCCGCCGCCCGGGGTGACGTAGCCGAACGCGACGAGCCAGAGCCCGGTCAGGATCGCGCCGCCGACGGCGAGCGCGCCGCCGACGCGCAGGGCGTCGCTGCCCGGCGTGATCCGCTCCTCGCGGTCCTCGACCTCGCCCCGCAGGAGCAGGACGATTCCGAGCACGGCCGCGTACAGGATCAGCTCCTCGCCCATGGTGTCGATCCCGCGCACGTCGAAGGTCGTGGCCATGACGACGTTCGTCGTGTGCCGGAGCGGAACGACGATCCGGTCGAGCGCGTACCCGTACGGGCCCTGGTAGTCGCCGAACGCGGGCAGCCCCGCGACCGCCCAGCCGAGCAGCGCCCCGAGGCCGGCGAGCCCCGCGGCGAGCACGACGACGCGGACGCGGCGGCTCACCGCTGCTCCGGCTCGTCCGAGCTGTCGACCGTCGCGTCGTCCTTGCCAGGCCTGCCGGCACGCACCCGGGCGACCGCGGCGAGGATCACGAGCGGGTAGGCGACGGCCGAGACGACGAGCATCGAGAGCGCGACGTCGGGGGCGGCGAGGACGACGAAGAGGAGCACGAGCGAGAGTCCGTAGACGCCGTTCACGAGCGACTGTCGGAGCGGGTCGCGGGTGAGCACGACGAGCGGCGCGCCGAGCGCGACGAGCCCGAGCACGGTCGCCTGCAGCGGGACGAGCGTCGCGAGGGTCACGTCTCCGGCATGCCCCTCTCCTCCGGCAGCGGCGCGACGGAGGCGTAGTCGATCCTGCGGGCGGCCCGGGCGGTCGCGATCACGAGCAGCGGCCCGAGCAGGAAGAGGAAGCCGCAGGCGGCGATCGCCTGGAGTCCGCCGGAGGAGACGTGCTCGCGGACGAGGGCGGCGGCCAGCACGCAGAAGACCGGGACCGTGGAGCCCGCGGCGGCGTAGTGGAGCCGGTCGAAGGTCGTCCGCATGACGAGCACGCCGAGGACGCACAGGGTCTCGCCCGCGACGGCGACGCCGAGCAGCACGTCCACGGCGAGGTTCCCGGCCACTACAGCCACCGCCCGAGGAAGCGTGCGTAGACGAGGCCGCCGACCCAGCCGAGCAGCGCGCAGATCACGGCCACGCCGAAGTAGACGGAGCTGTGGAGGCCGACGCCGAGGCAGACGAGCGCGAGGGTGGCGAGCGCGGCCGCGAGCTCCAACGCGACGAGCCCGTCGACGGGGCGGCGGAGCGCGGCGACGAGCGCGAGCGGCGCCAGCAACGCGACGAGCGCGGTCGCCGCGACCGTGAACGCGTTCATGCGGGCTTCTCCGACGCGCGCCGCGGCACGAGGTCGTGCAGGAGCACGAGTCCGCGCTCGCGCTCGATCTCGACGACGTACGCGTTCGCGCTGATCGTCGCGGCGTACTCGAGCCAGGCTCGACGACCGACGCCGGCCGCGTCCGATCCGCCGGCGTCCAGCTCGTGCGACCGGAAGACGCCGCGCACGACGCGGCGGCGGACGAGCGACTGTACGAGGACCGCGGCCAGGATCCCGAAGTCGACGACGATCGCGAGCGGCACTCCGCGCGCCGCCGCGAGCTCGCGCCCGCCGACGCGGGCGTGCAGCCCGAGGCGGGCGCGCCCCACTTCCGCGACGCCGCCGGCGATCGCCGCGGCGAGCGCCGCGGCCACGAGCTCTGTGCGGTTCCACTCGCCGGCGAGGAGGAGCCACAGCCAGAAGAGCGGCGCCGCCCAAGCGAGCCATGCCAGCGCGTGCCTCATGCTCGGCGCTATTTCCGCCGCTCCCCCGCGTGAACCGCCCGGACCAGGCGAAGGGCCCGCCGGAGCGGGCCCTCTGCCGTCGCGGGCGAGGCGACCGTCGGAGGCGTCGCTACTGGCCCTGCTTGACGCCCGGCTCCGCCCACTCGAGCTCGATCGGGCGGATCGGCTTGCGGCCGGGGACGTTCGCGGAGGCCTTCAGCTCGCCCATCGGCAGGATCGTCCGGCCGGTGACCGCGGCCATCATCATCGCGGTCAGCGAGTACCACGCGAGCCCGGCCGAGATCACGAACAGCCAGCCGCCTGCGTGCGTCCAGCCGCTGGTGAAGCCGCCGGTGAGCAGGCCGACCGCGGTGAGCGCCGCGCCGGTCGCGAGCGTCCAGAGGACGGCCGCGATGCCGACGTTGTGCGCGGTGGCCGCGATCGCGGCCGAGAGCGTGATGTACGCGAGGCCGATGAACCAGAGGCCCAGCGGCAGGTTCGTCGCGCCCGGCACCGGGGCCGGGATCACGCCTGCGGCGATCATGCCCTCGAGCAGCCCGAAGGCGAGCCAGAACGCGCCCCAGGTGCCGTGCGCGAGCGTCGCCACGACGTCGCGGGCGCGGTAGGACCACATGCCGGCCGCGAACTGGGCCAGGCCGCCGAACATCGCGCAGAACGGCGCGATCACGGTGAAGTCGGTGAGCGAGCCCCACCAGCCGGCCTGGATCGTCGCGACCATCATCGTCGCCACCGAGAAGCCCGCGAGTCCCAGGACGGACGGCGCGGCGATCGGCTGGAGGAAGACGCGAGGCCGGGCGAAGCCGTCCTCCCAGACCTCCTCGCGGTCACGCAGCGCGACGCCGGCCGAGGCGCGTTCGCGGCGTTCGTCGATCGTACTCATCTGTTGCGCCCCTTTCCTGTTCCGATTGTGGATTTCAACTGCTATTCGGATTGCCGCGCCGCGGACGGGAAAACCTCAGGAAATCGGCGGCCCGCCCCCGTACCCGCGCGCCCTCGCCGCACGTTGCATCGCACTCCGCTCGGTTTACGCGCGACCGCCGGTCGGTAACGATCCTCCCGATGGCCTTCACGAAACGGCTCGCGTCATGGCCCGCCCTCCGGCAGCTCCGCGAGGGCGACCCGCTCGGGCTCGGGAAGGCCGTGCAGTCGCCGCGCTCGCAGACGCTCGTGCCGCGCATCGACGAGGCGGAGCACGTCGTCCAGTCGATCTGCCCGTACTGCGCGGTCGGCTGCGGCCAGCTCGTCTACGTCAAGGACGGCGAGATCACCCATATCGAGGGCGACCCCGCGAGCCCGGTCTCACGCGGGCGACTGTGTCCGAAGGGCCAGGCGTCGAAGAGCTACTCGCAGAGCCCGCTGCGCGAGTACAAGGTCAAGTACCGGCGGCCGTACGGCACCGAGTGGGAGGAGCTCTCGCTCGAGGACGCGATGGAGATGATCGCCGACCGGATCATCCGCACCCGCGCCGAGACCTGGCAGTGGGAGACGGAGCAGGGCGCGCCCGCGAACCGGACGATGGCGATCGGGAACCTCGGCGGCGCCACCCTCGACAACGAGGAGAACTACCTGATCAAGAAGCTGTGCGTCGGCCTCGGCATCGTCCAGGTCGAGAACCAGGCCCGCATATGACACAGCTCCACGGTGCCCGGTCTGGGCACCTCCTTCGGACGAGGCGGCGCGACCACGTTCCAGCAGGACCTGCAGAACGCGGACTGCATCGTGATCATGGGCTCGAACATGGCCGAGAACCACCCGGTGGGATTCCAGTGGGTGATGGAGGCCAGGGAGCGCGGCGCGAAGGTGATCCACGTCGACCCGCGCTTCACGCGCACGAGCGCGATGGCGACGAAGCACGTCGGCATCCGCGCCGGTAGCGACATCGCCTTCCTCGGCGGGATCGCCAACTACATCCTCCAGAACGACCTCTACTTCCGCGAGTACGTCGAGCACTACACGAACGCGCCGGTGATCATCCGCGAGGAGTTCGCCGACACCGAGGAGCTCGACGGCCTCTTCTCCGGCTGGGACCCCGAGCAGGGCGAGTACGACGTCCAGACCTGGATGTACGAGGGGATGGAGGTCCACGGCTCCGCCGGCCAGCGCGAGGAGGGCTTCGACGCGACGAAGGGCGAGCAGTCCGGCCACGGCGGCCACGGCGGCGGGCTCCACCACGGAGAGCCGCCCGCGGAGGACGAGACGATGCAGCACCCGCGCTGCGTCCTCCAGATCCTCAAGCGCCACTACGCGCGCTACACGCCCGAGCTCGTCGCCGAGACGTGCGGCTGCACCGTCGAGGACTTCGTCGAGGTCTGCGAGACGCTGATCGAGAACTCCGGGCGCGAGCGCACGAGCGCGTTCTGCTACGCGGTCGGCTGGACGCAGCACACGGTCGGCGTCCAGATGATCCGCGCCGCGGCGGTGATCCAGCAGCTGCTCGGGAACATCGGCCGCCCCGGCGGCGGGATCCTCGCCCTGCGGGGGCACGCCTCGATCCAGGGCTCGACCGACATCCCGACCCTCTACAACATCCTCCCCGGCTACCTGCCGATGCCGCACACCGAGAAGTACGGCGACCTGGAGAGCTACGTCGAGGCGAACCGCTCGCCGACCGGCTGGTGGGGGCACTTCGAGGCGTACTTCGTCTCGTTGATGAAGGCGTACTTCGGCGAGCACGCGACCGAGGAGAACGACTGGCTGTTCGAGTCGCTGCCGCGGATCGACGACGACAACTCCGCCTACTTCACCTTCGAGCAGATGCTGAAGGGCGCGGTGAAGGGCTACATCATCGCGGGCGAGAACCCGGCGGTCGGGCACGCGAACGGCAAGGCGCACCGGCTCGGGCTCTCACGGCTCGAGTGGCTCGTCGTCCGCGACGTCGTCGAGATCGAGTCGGCGGCCTTCTGGTACGACAGCCCCGAGGTCGAGTCGGGCGAGATCGTGCCGGAGGAGTGCGCGACCGAGGTCTTCTTCCTCCCGGCCGCGTCGCACACCGAGAAGGACGGCTCGTTCACGAACACGCAGCGGATGCTGCAGTGGCACTGGCAGGCGACCGAGCCGAAGGAGGACTGCCGCAGCGAGCTCTGGTTCTACTTCCACCTCGGCCGGCTGATCAAGCAGAAGCTCGAGGACTCCGAGGACGAACGCGACACGCTGATCAAGGCGCTCCGCTGGGAGTACCCGACGCACTCCGCGATCCAGGAGCCGAGCGCGGAGGCGGTGCTGCAGGAGGTGAGCGGCTGGAAGGTCGAGTCCGGCGAGTTCCTCGGCGGCTACCCGGAGCTGAAGCCGGACGGGTCGACGCTCTGCGGCTGCTGGATCTACTCCGGCTGCTTCAAGGACGGGATCAACCAGACGGCGCGCAAGAAGCCGCACTGGGAGCAGGAGAGCTACGTCGCGCCGGAGTGGGCGTGGGCGTGGCCGGCGAACCGCCGCCTCATCTACAACCGCGCGTCCGCCGACCCCGACGGGAACCCGTGGTCGGAGCGCAAGCGGTACGTGTGGTGGGACGCCGCGCAGTCGAAGTGGACCGGCCTCGACGTCCCCGACTTCGAGGAGACGAAGGAGCCCGGCTACGTGCCGCCGGACGGCGCCGAGGCCGAGGAGGCCATCGCCGGCGACCACCCGTTCATCATGCAGGCGGACGGCCGCTCCTGGCTCTACGTCCCGCAGGGACTCGAGGACGGCCCGCTGCCGACCCACTACGAGCCGCACGAGTCGCCGTTCGGGAACGCGCTCTACTCGCAGCGCGCGAACCCGCGCCGCCAGCAGAACAAGGACCTCGCCGAGGATCCGTACAACCCGGTCGCCGACGAGCCCGGCGCGGAGATCTACCCGTACGTCGTCACCACCTACCGGCTGACCGAGCACCACACGGCGGGCGGGATGACGCGGACCGTGCCGTACCTGGCGGAGCTCCAGCCGGCGATGTTCTGCGAGGTGCACCCCGACCTCGCGAAGGAGGTCGGGCTCGAGCACAACGGCTGGGCGACGATCTACACGGCGCGCTCCGCGATCGAGGCGCGCGTCCTCGTCACCGACCGGATGCGGCCGGTGCGGATGGACGGGAAGCTCGTGCACCAGGTCGGGCTCCCGTACCACTGGGGCAAGCGCGGCCTCGTCACCGGCGACTCCGCGAACGACCTCGCGCACATGGCGCTCGACCCGAACGTGCACATCCAGGAGGTCAAGGCGTTCACCTGCGGGATCCGCCCCGGCCGCCGGCCGCGCGGTCCCGCGCTGCCGCGCTTCGTCGCGGAGCTGCGCGAGCAGGCGCACTCGCGGCTCGAGGCCGACCCGCGCGTCGAGCCGGAGGAAGTCCGGAACACGGAGCCGAGCTCGTGAGCTCGCTGCTGGAACTGACGGGCGTCCCTGCCGGCTGGGAGGCGTACGGCGACGAGAAGAAGGAGCGCGTCGGCTTCTTCACCGACACCTCGGTCTGCATCGGCTGCAAGGCGTGCGAGGTCGCCTGCAAGGAGTGGAACCTGATCCCGGAGGACGGCCGCGAGTTCACCGGCCAGTCCTACGACCACACGTCGAAGCTCGACGCGAACTCGTGGCGCCACGTCGCGTTCGTCGAGCAGCGCAAACCGCTGCGCACGCAGGACGGCGTCGCGGGAGTCGACGCGGACGTCGGCGACTCGCTCCGCTGGCTCATGTCCTCGGACGTGTGCAAGCACTGCACGCACGCGGCCTGCCTCGACGTCTGCCCGACCGGCTCGCTCTTCCGCACCGAGTACGGCACCGTCGTCGTCCAGGAGGACATCTGCAACGGCTGCGGCTACTGCGTCCCGGCCTGTCCCTTCGGCGTCCTCGACAAGCGGCACATCCCGTCCGACCTCAACATGGGCCACAAGCCCGACCTGCCGGCGATGGGCCCGGTCGAGCGCGGGCGGAAGGAGGACGGCCGCGTCTGGAAGTGCACGCTCTGCTACGACCGGCTGAAGGGCGGCCACGAGCCGGCGTGCGCGAAGGCGTGCCCGACGAAGTCGATCCAGTTCGGGCCGCTCGAGGAGCTGCGGGCGCGCGCGGACGAGCGCCTCGGCAAGCTCGCCGCCGAGGGCTGGAACGGCGCGCAGCTCTACGGGCGCGACCCCGACGACGGGGTCGGCGGCTTCGGCGCCTTCTTCCTCCTGCTCGACGACCCCGAGGTCTACGGGCTGCCGCCCGACCCGGTCGTGACGACCCGCGACCTGCCCGAGCTGTACGCGAGCATGGTCGCGGCGGCGACCGCGATGGTCGTCGGCACCGTCGCGGCCTTCCTCTGGGGGAGCCGGTGAGCACGAACGGCTCGATCACCGCCGTCGGCACCGAGATGCGCTCGTACTACGGCCGGCCGGTGATCAAGGAGCCGGTCTGGACGTGGGAGATCCCCACCTACTTCTTCACCGGCGGCCTCGCCGGCGCCTCCGCGGTGCTCAGCTCGAGCGCGAAGCTGCTCGGGAACGAGAAGCTGTCGAAGACGGCGCTCTACGTCGGCGCGGTCGCCGACCTCGTCTCGCCCGGCCTCCTCATCTCCGACCTCGGCCGGCCCGAGCGCTTCCACCACATGATGCGGGTGGTCAAGGTCACCTCGCCGATGAACGTCGGCTCGTGGGTGCTGCTCGTCTCGGGCGGCGCCTCGAACACGCAGGCGGCGCTCGAGCTGCTCGGCTGGCTGAAGCCGGTGAAGATCGCGGCCGAGGTCGTCTCCACGATCGCGGGGCCGTTCCTCGCGACCTACACGGGCGTCCTGGTCGCGAACACCGCCGTCCCGGTCTGGCACGACGCGCGGAAGGAGCTGCCGTGGATCTTCGGCGCGAGCGCGATGGCGAGCGCCGGCGCGGCGGCCTGCCTCTTCCTCGACCCGGACGAGGCGGGCCCGGCGCGGCGGCTCGCGGTCGCCGGCGTCGCCGCCGAGGGTGCCCTGATGCAGACGATGGAGCTGCGCCTCGGCACGGTCGGCGAGGTCTACCGGCAGGGCGCGGCCGGGAAGCTCTCGTGGGCCGCCAAGGGACTCGCCGGCGCGGGCGCTGCGCTGCTCGCGACGAGGGGGCGCAAGAGCCGGGGGGCCGCGGTCCTCGGCGGCGCGCTCGTCTGCGCCGGCGAGGTGTGCCTGCGCTGGGCCGTCTTCAAGGCCGGCTTCCAGTCGGCGCGCGACCCGAAGTACGTGGTCGAGTCGCAGCGCAAGCGCGTCGCCGCGCAGGGGACGAAGGTGACGACGAAGCCGGGGCAGCGGCCGGGGCCCGCTTCGCGCGGCGCGTGAGGGACGGCCCGGGCGCGACGCCGCTCCCGATCACGTTCCTCGGACTCGCCCTCGCCTCGATCGTCTACGCCGGATTCGAGACCCGGGTCGTCCCGACCTCCGACTTCCACACCGTCGGCTGGCTCGTCGTCGCGGTGCCGGTGCCGATGCAGCTCCTCGCCTCGGTCTGGGGGCTCGTCCGCGGCGAGCTCGCGGCGGCCACGGGGTCGGCGGCGCTCGCGGCCACCTGGCTCGGCATCGCGCTCGCGACGATCCACGGGACGGCCGGCGCCCCGGGCCCGACGCGGTCGGAGAGCCTGTTCCTGTTCGCGGCCGCGGCCGCGCTCCTCGTCTCGGTCGCGACCGAGCTCGTCGACGCGAACCCGGTGACGGCGGCGGTGATGCTGGCGGCGAGCTGCCGCTTCTCGCTCACCGGCGTCTCCGGCTTCACGCACGCCCAGGGCTGGGCGACGGCGGCCGGGGTCGCCGGCTTCGCGCTCGCCGGAGTCGCGCTCGCCGGCGCGTTCGCCGTCGAGCTGCGAAACGCGCTCAGCCGCTGACGGCGTCCTTGTCGCGCACCTCGCCGCTCTGCGGGTGGGCGCGCGTGTAGTCCGGGCCGCCCGGCGGCGCGCCGCTCTCCTCGCCGGGGGAGTGCGGCTGCTCGCGCCGGCGGGGCGGCTGCACGCGGACGAGCTCCTCGCCGACGTCGTCGATCGAGTCGTAGCTTCCGGACGGCACCGTCCGGAGCGCGGCGAGCTGGCGCGCGTCGGCGCCCTCGCGGGCGGCGTAGGCGAGCAGCTCCTGCTTCTCGGCCGGCAGCGGCACGCCCTCGAGGAGCGTCTGCAGCTCGGCCTGCTCCGAGATCTCCATGCGCGAGGCATCCCGCGTTTGCCGCTCGGGCAAACCGGTACGAAGCCGCCATGCCCGAACTCGGATTCGCACTCTCCTCGGAGGACCATCCGCCGGACGAGCTCGTCCGCCAGGCCGTGCTCGCCGAGCAGGCCGGCTTCTCGTTCGCGCTCGTCTCCGACCACTTCCACCCCTGGGTGGACGCGCAGGGGCACAGCCCGTTCGTCTGGTCGACGCTCGGCGGGATCGCCCAGGCGACCGAGCGGATCCGCGTCGGCACCGGCGTCACCTGCCCGCTGATCAGGATCCACCCGGCGCTCGTGGCGCAGGCGGCTGCGACGGTCGCCTGCATGATGCCCGGGCGCTTCTTCCTCGGCGTCGGCACCGGCGAGAACCTGAACGAGCACGTCACCGGCGCCCGCTGGCCGCTCCCGTTCGAGCGGCTCGAGATGCTCGAGGAGGCCGTCCACGTGATCCGCGAGCTCTGGACCGGCGAGGAGGTCACGCATCGCGGCCGCCACTACACGGTCGCCGAGGCGCGGCTCTACACGACGCCCGACGAGCCGCCCGAGGTCTACGTCGCCGCCGCGCAGCCGCAGGCCGCCGACCTCGCCGGCCGGATCGGGGACGGGCTGATCTCGACCTCGCCCGACGAGGAGGTCGTCTCCGGCTTCGAGTCGGCGGGCGGCCGGGGGAAGCCGAAGGTCGGGATGATCCACGTCGCCTACGACGAGGACGAGCGCGCCGGCCACGAGCGCGCGCACCGGCTCTGGCCGAACCTCGCGCTCGCCGGCTCCGGCGGCCAGGAGCTGCCCGCCCCGCGCGACTTCGAGTCGGCGGCCGCGAACGTGACCGTCGAGGACGTCGCGGAGTCGACGCCCGCCGGCCCCGACCCCGCGCCCTATCTCGAGCTGATCGGCGAGTACGCGGACGCCGGCTTCACCCACGTCTACGTCCACCAGATCGGCGACAACCAGGCCGAGTTCTGCGAGTTCGCGGCGCGAGAGCTCCTCCCCCGCCTCTGATGGCGTCCGCGGGCGAGGGATCGGCGCGGCCGCAGGCCGGCCAGATCCTCCGGCGCGTGCTGGAGGACGCCGAGGACGAGAACAAGCGCTCGTCCAGCGGCCTCGCGTTCTCGGGGTTCGCCGCGGGGCTGACGATGGGCCTCTCCGGCCTCGGCGTGGCCGTGCTCCAGAACCACCTGCCGAGCACGCACTGGGCCGAGCTGCTCTCGTACACGCTCTACCCGCTCGGGTTCGTCGCGGTGATCATGGGGCGCGCCCAGCTCTTCACCGAGAACACGCTCTACCCGGTCGTGCTCGTGCTCGACCGGCGCGGCGGCATCCTGGACACGCTGCGGCTCTGGGCGGTCGTCTTCTGCGCGAACGTGCTCGGGATCCTCGTCTTCGCCGTGCTCGTCACCGAGGTGCCGTCGATCCGGCCGTCGACGGAGACCGCGCTCGCGCATCTCGGTCAGCTCGCGGCCTTCCACGGCTTCGGCCGGATCTTCTGGACGGGCGTGATCGGCGGCTGGCTGATCGCGCTCGTCGCGTGGCTGATCGAAGGGGCGGCCGAGCCGTTCGGGCAGATCGCGCTGATCTGGCTGCTCACCTTCGTCGTCGGCCTCGGCGGCTTCGCCCACTGCATCGCGACGAGCGGCGAGATCCTCACCGCCGTCCTCGACGGCTCGGTCGGCGCGTGGGACTACGTGCGCTGGCTCGCCGCCGCGACGCTCGGCAACGCGGCCGGGGGCGTGGTCATCGTCGCGCTCCTCAACTACGGCCAGGTGATGGCGGGCGGTGGCCGGCGCGGCGCCCACAGGGGTTCTGCTTGAATCGAAGCGATGGGTGATGCGAGCGAGCTGAGGGTCGGGGATGCCACGTACCGGATCCACCGGCTCGACGCCCTCCAGGCCCGCTGGGACGTCGCCCGGCTCCCGTACACGCTTCGCATCCTGCTCGAGAACGTCCTCCGCAACGGCTCCGACGAGGAGGTCGAGGCGGTCGCAGGCTGGGTCGCGGACGCGGAGCCGTCGCGCGAGATCTCGTTCATGCCGGCGCGCGTCCTGCTGCAGGACTTCACCGGCGTCCCCGCGATCGTCGACCTCGCGGCGATGCGCGACGCGATGCGCGACCAGGGCGGCGACCCGCGGCGGATCAACCCGCAGATCCCGGCCGAGCTCGTCATCGACCATTCGGTGCAGGTGGACGAGTTCGCGACCCGGCTCGCGATCCAGCGCAACTCGGAGCTCGAGTTCGAGCGGAACCGCGAGCGCTACGCGTTCCTCCGCTGGGGCCAGGGCGCGTTCGACGACTTCAAGGTCGTGCCGCCCGCGACCGGGATCGTCCACCAGGTGAACCTCGAGTACCTCGCGCGCGTCGTCGAGTCGCGCGACGGGGCGGCGTTCCCCGACACGCTCGTCGGCACCGACTCGCACACGACGATGGTCAACGGCCTCGGCGTGCTCGGCTGGGGCGTCGGCGGGATCGAGGCCGAGGCGGCGATGCTCGGCGAGGCGATCTCGATGCTCGTGCCGCAGGTGGTCGGCTTCAAGATGACCGGCTCGCTGCCCGAGGGCGCGACCGCGACCGACCTCGTCCTCACCGCGACCGAGCTCCTGCGGAGGACCGGGGTCGTCGGCAAGTTCGTCGAGTACTTCGGCCCCGGGATCGGCTCGCTGACGCTCGCCGACCGCGCGACGCTCGGGAACATGAGCCCGGAGTACGGCGCGACGTGCGGCTTCTTCCCGGTGGACGAGCAGACGCTCGACTACCTGCGCCTGACCGGGCGGCCGGCGGAGCGGGTCGCGCTCGTCGAGGCGTACTGCAAGGAGAACATGCTCTGGCACGAGCCCGACGAGCATCCGACCTACTCGCAGGTCGTCGAGCTCGACCTCGGCTCCGTCGAGCCGTCGATCGCGGGGCCGCGCCGCCCGCAGGACCGCGTCCCGCTCGCGCGCGCGAAGCAGGCGTTCGTCGACGAGCTCGGCAGCTTCGGCGTCGACTACGGCAACGGCCACGACGAGTCCGTCGCGGAGACGTTCCCCGCGAGCGACCCGACGACCGAGCAGGCGCCCGCGGGCGAGCAGCACGAGGGCGAGGTCGCGCCGGTCGCGGTCGCCGACGTCGAGGAGGCGCACGTGCCGGTCGAGGGCCGCGAGTTCTCGCTCCGCCACGGCGCGGTCGTGATCGCGGCGATCACCTCCTGCACGAACACGTCGAACCCGCAGGTGATGGTCGGCGCGGGGCTGCTCGCGAAGAAGGCGGTCGAGCGCGGCCTCCGGCGCAAGCCGTGGGTGAAGTCGTCGCTCGCGCCGGGCTCGAAGGTCGTCACGCGCTACTACGAGGCGTCCGGGCTGGATCGCTACCTCGACGAGCTCGGCTTCAACACCGTCGGCTACGGCTGCACGACGTGCATCGGCAACTCGGGCCCGCTGCCGGACGAGATCTCGGCCGCGATCGGCGAGGGCGACCTCGTCGTCTGCTCGGTCCTCTCCGGGAACCGCAACTTCGAGGCGCGGATCCATCCCGAGGTGAAGGCGAACTACCTCGCCTCGCCGCCGCTCGTCGTCGCGTACGCGCTCGCCGGGCGGATGGACCTCGACCTGACGACCGAGCCGCTCGGCGAGGGCTCCGACGGCGAGCCGGTCTACCTGCACGACATCTGGCCGACGTCGGACGAGATCCAGGAGACGATCGCCGCCTGCGTCCGCGGCGACATGTTCGAGGAGACCTACGGCGACGTGTTCACGGGCGACGAGAACTGGCGCGGGATGCCGACGCCGGAGGGCGACCTCTACGACTGGGATCCCGAGTCGACGTACGTGCGGCTGCCGCCGTACTTCGAGGGGATGTCGCCCGAGCCGGGCACGGTCGAGGACGTCGTCGGCGCGCGCTGCCTCGTCATGCTCGGCGACTCGGTCACGACCGACCACATCTCGCCGGCCGGCTCGATCAAGCCGGACTCGCCCGCCGGGCGCTACCTCGTCGAGCACGGCGTCGAACGGCGCGACTTCAACTCGTACGGGTCGCGGCGCGGCAACCACGAGGTGATGGTGCGCGGCACGTTCGCGAACGTGCGGCTGAAGAACCGGCTCGTCCCGGGCAGCGAGGGCACGTGGACGGTGCACGTGCCGTCGGGCGAGGAGGCGTCGATCTTCGAGGTGGCGGAGCGGTATCGCGCCGAGGGCGTGCCGACGATCGTGCTCGCCGGCAAGGAGTACGGCTCCGGCTCGTCGCGCGACTGGGCGGCGAAGGGGCCGAACCTGCTCGGCGTGCGCGCGGCGATCGCGGACTCGTACGAGCGGATCCACCGCTCGAACCTGCTGATGATGGGCATCCTGCCGCTCCAGTTCCTGCCGGGCGAGAACGCGGAGACGCTCGGGCTGACCGGACGCGAGGAGTTCTCGATCCTCGGCGTCGAGAACGGCGAGGCCGACGAGGTGACGGTTCGCGCCGACGACAAGGAGTTCCGCGTCCGCGTCCGCCTCGACACCCCGCGCGAGCGCGAGTACGTTCGTCACGGTGGCATCCTCCGGTACGTCCTCCGGCGGCTCCTCGCGGGCTGAGCTCTGGCGGGCGGTCGGCGCGGCCGTCGGCCCCGTCGGCGAGCCGACCGCGCTGACCGAGAAGGTGCGCGCGGAGGCGTGGCGGATCACGGACGCCGACGTCGCCGGGCTCTCCGCCGACGAGCTGTACGAGACGGTGCTGCCGGTCGCGTTCGCGGCGGCCGACGAGCTGCGCCGCCGCGCGCACGAGGCGATCGATGCGGGTTGAGCTGCCGCACTCGCCGGAGGCGCGCGCCCAGATCGAGGCGCTGCGCGAGCGGGACGGCTACGTCTCGGACATCTCGCTCGCGCTCCGCTACCGGCCGGAGCTGTTCGGGGAGCCGGTCTCGCGCTTCTTCCAGGACGTGATGAAGGGCCCGTCCGAGTGGACGGAGGCCGAGCGCGAGCTCTTCGCGGCGTTCGTCTCGGCGCGCAACCAGTGTCCCTTCTGAACGGAGGCCCACGCCGCGGTCGCGGCGTACGCCTTCGCGGACGTCGAGCTCGTCGACGCGGTTCTCGCCGACTACGAGACCGCGCCCGTGGGAGAGCGGCTGCGCGGCGCGCTCCACTTCCTCGCGACGCTCGACCCCGGCCCGGCGCTCGCCGCCGGCGTCTCGCGCGACGCGCTCCGCGACGCCGCCGACGTGAAGGCCGGCTTCGACCTGATCACCCGCTTCGCGGACGCGATCGGCGCGGAGCCGCACTCGGCGCGCGGCCTGACGCGGGAGCAGGCGATCGCGCACGAGGGCCGATTCTTCGACGGCGGCTACGCCTGAGCCGTCACGCTCTCGTCACACTCCCGTGACGGCCTCTGGCACCGATTTCGGCGTCACGCGCCCCGGCAACCCGCTCCGTTCCACGCTCGACCCTCCACGACCGGGGTCAGACCCGGGCCAGACCCCGTGACTGAAGGTTCACGGCTTCGCGCCGGAAGCGTGACGCGTCTCTAGGTCTCCACGGCGCCCGGGTCGCCCGGTGGCTCGCTGCCGTGCCGCAGCCGGGCCAGCCGCGCCTCCGCCTCCGCCTCGTGGCGCTCGGCCTCGACCCGCTCGCTCCGCTGCAGCTCGCGGCACCACCACCACGCGAGCCAGCCGAGCACCGGCGGCAGCACGAACACGAGCACGCGGTAGACCCAGATCTGCGACGTGTACGTGATCCCGAACAGGACGTACACGCGATCGGACCCGCCGGCGAGGAAGACGAGCACGACCCAGGAGACCATCCCGACGCCGATCCCGGTGCGCAGCGGGTTGTCGCGCGGCCGCTCGAGCAGGT
Organism: Gaiellaceae bacterium; assembly: GCA_035688025.1. Classification (GTDB taxonomy): domain Bacteria; phylum Actinomycetota; class Thermoleophilia; order Gaiellales; family Gaiellaceae; genus Palsa-739. The sequence goes on from DASSNM010000088.1 coordinate 30,574, forward strand.
TGTGGAACGCGTCGTCGCCGGTGATCCGCCGCTCGATCCACGGCCAGAAGTAGAGGAAGCCGAAGACGACGAGCGGGAACGCCGCCCCGCCCCAGAACGCGTTCGGGACCACCGTGTAGCTCCCGATCGTGAAGTCGAAGCTCGGCACGAGCCGCAGCCCGCCGATCAGCCAGCCGAGATACCAGTCCGGCTGGGCGCCGTTCGTCGACGAGTACGTGTGGTACGGCCCCCAGAGCCAGATCGGGTTGATCTCGACGAGTCCGCCGAGCAGGAAGAGCACGCCCGCGGTCGCGAGCGCGAGCCCGACCGACCGCGGCGTCTGCCCCGGCCAGGTCGGCACGCCGACGATCGCGTGCTCGGTCTGCGCCTTCCGCCGCCGGAACTGCGTGTGGTGCTTCATCGCGACGAGCACCAGGTGCGCCACGAGCAGCGTCCCGATCAGCAGCGGGAAGAGGAAGACGTGCGCGATGTACATCCGCGGCCAGAACACGTCCTGCCCCGGGTACGGCCCGTGGAAGAGCCAGCTCATCAGGTTCGCGCCGACGAACGGCAGCGACAGCCCGACCGAGTAGCCGATGATCAGGCCCATCCCCGAGAGCAGGTCGTCCACGAGCGAGTAGCCCATGTACGCCTCGAGCAGCGAGAGCATGAGCATCGTCACGCCCAGCGCGTAGGTCAGCCCGCGCGGCTTGCGATACGCGCCGGTGAAGAAGACGCGGAAGAGGTGGAGGACGATCGCGGCGATGAAGACGTTCGCTGCCCAGTGGTGCGTCTGCCGGATCAGCAGCCCGGCCTTCACGGTCAGCGAGATGTTCACGACCGACGCGTACGCCTCGCTCATCCGCTGCCCCTGCAGCGGCACGTAGGCGCCGTGGTAGGTGATCTCCTTCGTCGAGTCGACGAAGAAGAAGGTGAGGTAGATCCCGGTCGCGACGAGGACGGCGAACGCGTAGAGCGCGACCTCGCCGAGCAGGAACGACCAGTGGTCGGGGAACAGGTAGCGGAGCGTCTTGCGCAGGAACGGCGCGGCGCCCGAGCGCTGGTCGAGCCAGCGGACGGCGCGGCGGGTGACCGGGGCGCCGCGACTCACGGGTTCGGCCTCCGCATCCGCACGCCCCACCACGACGGCCCGACCGCCCCGTCGAAGTTCCCCTTCGCGCGCAGGTAGCCCTTCGCGTCGATCTCGAGCGGCAGCATCGGCAGCTTGCGCCCGGCCGGGCCGAAGAGGACCGAGCCGCCGTCGGCCGGGTCGAAGGTCGAGTAGTGGCACGGGCAGACGAGCGCCGGGCGCGGCTCGTCCGGCTGGAAGAGCGGCGCGCGGTACATCGAGATCGCGCAGCCCGCGTGCGTGCAGATCTTCGAGTAGGCGACGATCCCGTCCGCGTCGTAGCCCTGCAGCTCCGGCGGCAGCCGCAGCAGCGACCGCGGCAGCCGGACGAGGATCAGCGGCGCGCCCTCCTCCTCCTTGTCGGGCTCCGGGATCGCCTCCGGGAACGCGGTGTAGAAGTTGTCGGCCTCGATGTCGGAGGCCTTGTAGGGCGTGCCCTTGTCGTCGACGAGGCGACGCCCCTTCCGCCACGGCGTGCCGAAGTAGTACGTGATCCGGAAGAGCGGCCCGAACGAGACGGCCGGGGTCAGCAGCGCGAGCCCGAGCGTGCCGCCGGCGCCGAGGAGGCCGAGCTTGAAGAGGCCGGCGCGCGTGAAGCGGGAGCCGCTCTCCTCCATCACCTCGCCGATCAGCTCCTGCTCGTGGGGATGCTCGGGCGGCGGGTACTCCTCGACGAGCTCCTCGGTGACCACGAGCTTCTTGCCGACGAGGATCAGCGACGCCGCGATCGAGAGGAGCGAGAGGCCGAGGCTCGCGCCGAGCAGCTGCGTGTGGTTCGGGAGCGAGTCGACCGCGTAGACGACGACGAACGCGACCGCGAACAGCGCCCCGACCGCGAGCAGCAGGATCGCAGCCGTCTCGGCGCCCGTGTTCGGCGAGCGCTCGGGGACGATCCGCTCCGCCTCGGGCGCGGGGCGCGGGCGGCGCCGGCCGACCGCGAGCAGGGCGGCGGCGACGAGCGTGTCGCGGACCCGGCTCACGAGGTCAGCCTCTTGCCGATGACGACGCAGACGCCGAGCAGTGCGACCGCGGCGAGGAACCAGGTGACGAGCCCTTCCGGCACCGGGCCGAGGTAGCCGAGCGGCCACCCGCCCGGGTGGCTCGGATGCTTCGTGTAGTCGACGTACGCGATGATCGAGTCGAGCTGGTGCGCGCTCAGGTCCTTCGTCGTGAACTTCGGCATCACGTACGGGCCGATCCGCACCGCCTCCGCGATCTGGACGTCGGTCGCGTCCTCGAGCGGCGGCGGCAGCGCCCCGGTGACGTAGCCGCCCTGGGCGACGACCTGATGGCAGCCGGAGCAGTGCTCGGTGAACAGGTTCAGGCCCTGCGAGAGGTTGCCCCGCTCCGGGTGCGGCTTCGGGATCGGCGGCCCGCCGAAGGTCGCGACGTAGGCGACGAGCGCCCGGATCTGACGCTCGTCGAGGAGCACCCGGCCGCGGCGCGGCTGGACGCCGACGTGCGGCAGCGGCATGTACCCGGTGCGCAGGTAGAAGTCGGCCGCGAGCGCGCCGACGCCGTGGAGCGAGGGCGCGATCCCGGCCTGCCGGTCCTGGATCCGCCCGGGCGAGGCGCCGGCCGCGTACGCCGGCTCGTGCTGCCGGCCGGCCGCGTTCCCGCCGTGGCAGGCGAGGCAGTACTCGCCGTAGAGGTGGTAGCCGTAGGCGGCGAGCTTCCCCGGCGGCGTGCCGCCGCCCGACGCGGGCGCGGCGAGCACGAGCGCGACCGCGGCGGCGGCGAGCAGGGCGCGGATGCTCACGACTGCCGGCACAGCACCCCGAAGCTCGCGGCGAGGCCGTCCATGAGGACGATCGCCAGGAAGAGGACGTTCGCGACGAGCGCCGCGACCGCGAAGAAGTGGAGCCGACCCTGCGGGATCCGCGGCTCCTCCGGGCCGTCGCCGTAGTTCTCGCCGCGCGTCCGCAGGAAGACGACGAGCGAGCAGACCCAGGCGAGCGCGATCACGAGCCCCGCGCAGGCGGTCAGCGTCAGCTGCCACACGTCGTTCTCGATCCCCCAGTGCATGCCGCCGGCGGCGCACTCCGCCTGGCCGATCCCGTAGCCGACGACGTGCTGCCCGGTCCACGTGAGCGCCCCGGCGAGGATGCCGATCCACTGCAGCACGGAGAGCAGGCGGAGTCTGGGCGTCATACCGAGGCGGAGAGGAGCGTCCCGATCACGAGCAGGGTCAGGAGGTTGACGGCGTGCCAGTAGAAGGCGATCACCTGCGTCGCGTTCAGGCGGTACATGGTCAGCCCGGTCGTCAGCTTCCCGAGCAGCCACAGGTTCAGGAGCAGCCCGACCGCGACGTGCGCGTGGTCGGCGCCGAGCAGCATGTAGTAGATCGACGAGTAGGCGTTGTCCTGCGGCTGCGAGCGGTGGAGCTGGTCGACGAGGTCGTGGATCTCGTACGCGAAGTAGCCGCACTGGACGACGAGCGCGAGCGCGAGGAACGCGCGCGTCGCGGCGAGGCGCCCGGCGCGCGCCGCGAAGGCGGCGAGCTGCATCGGCACGCTCGTCGTCGCGAGCACGCCGACGAGGATCAGCGGCACGACGACGCGCGGCTCCGGCGTCCCGACCGGCGGCCACTGCGGGCTCTTGAAGCGGAGGTAGTAGTACGTCCCGATGAACGCGCCGAAGAGCGTCGCCTCGGTCGCGACCAGCATCGCCATCCCCCACATCGCCGGGCTCGGCCCGTGCCGGCGCCGCGCGAGCGCCGACGCCTCGCGTGCGTTCCGCGCGTCGGTCGTGCGCGGCACGAGCCGCTCCGACTTGCCGCCGGCGACGTAGTCCGACGCGCTCACTGCGTCTCCGGCTCCGCGTTGTGCCAGCCGGCGAGCACGAGCCCGAGCAGCACGACCATCACGCCCGCGACCACGTACTTGTGGATCACGAGGCAGGTGAAGACGAGCGAGAGCGCGAGCGCGAGCAGGATCGGCCACGGCGAGTCGTGCGGCATCTCGACGATCTCCGAGAACCAGCCGTCGATCGGGGACGAGACGGGCTGCTCGTGTCCCTGCTCGAGCACGAGCGCGCCGGCGGCGAGCTTCCGCCGGTCCTCCTCGCGGTCGGCGACGTCCCAGTTCGCGTACGCGCTCGAGACCTTCGGGATGACGGCGAAGTTGTACTCGGGCGGCGGCGAGCTGATCGTCCACTCGAGCGTCGCCCCGTGCCACGGGTCGGGCCCGGCGGGCGCGCCGCGGAAGTACGACCAGACGAGGTTGGCGAAGAGCAGCAGGATCCCGACGCCCGTGACGTAGGCGCCGATCGTCTCGGCGAGGTTCGTCGAGCTCCAGCCGAGCCCGCTCGGGTACGTGTAGATCCGCCGCGGCATCCCCTCCAGGCCGACCAGGTGCATCGGGAAGAAGAGAAGGTTCGTGCCGAGGAAGATGATCCAGAAGCTGATCTGCCCCGGCAGCTCGAAGTAGAGCTTCCCGGTCACCTTCGGGACCCAGAAGTAGATGCCGCCGAAGATCGGGAAGACGGCCGCCCCGAAGATGATGTAGTGGAAGTGGGCGACGACGAAGTACGTGTCGGTCACCTGCTGGTCGAACGGGACGGCCAGGAACATGATCCCGGTCAGCCCGCCGGCGACGAACATGAAGATGAAGCCGGCGATGAAGAGCAGCGGCGTCTTGAAGCGCGCGTTGCCGGTCACGAAGGTCATGCACCAGGCGAAGACCTGGATCGTCGACGGCACGACGACGACCGCGGTCGCGGCCGAGAAGAAGACGACGACGATCGTCGGCATCCCGACCGCGAACATGTGGTGCGCCCAGACGCCGAAGCCGATGAAGACGACGAGCAGCTCGGCGATCGCGACGAGCGGGAACGCGACCACGCGCCGCTGCGTGAACGCGGGGATGATCTCGGTCGCGATCCCGAAGGCGGGCACGATCAGGATGTAGACCTCGGGGTGCCCGAAGATCCAGAACAGGTGCTGCCAGAGCAGCGCGGCGCCTCCGTGCGCCGCGTCGAAGAAGTGGAAGCCGAGGTTGCGGTCGGCGAAGAGGAAGACCGTGTCCGCGGTCAGCGGCGGCAGCGCGAACAGGAGCCCGAACGAGGCCGCGAGGAACGCGAAGCAGAAGAGCGGCATCCGGTTGAACGACATCCCCGGCGCGCGCAGCTTGAAGATCGTGGTGATGAAGTTCGCGACCGTCAGCGTCGACGCGATGCTGTTGAAGATGATCGCCAGGCAGTAGAAGTCGATGTTCGGGCCGGGGTCGAACTTCCGCGACGCGAGCGGCACGTAGTCGAACCAGCCCGCGTTCGGCGCGAGCCCCATGAAGAGGCTGACGTAGAGGAAGATCGCCGAGCCGAGGAAGACCCAGAAGCTGAGCGCGTTCATCCGCGGGAACGCCATGTCCCGCGCGCCGATCATCAGCGGGAGCAGGTAGTTCCCGAACGCTCCCGTCGTCATCGGGATGATGAAGAAGAAGATCATCGTCATCCCGTGGACCGTGAAGAGCTCGTCGTAGGTCGACGGCGAGACGAGGTGGTTGTCCGGGCGGATCAGCTGCGTCCGCACGAGCAGCGCCTCGACCCCGCCGGCGCCGAAGAGCGCGAGCGTCGTCCAGAAGTAGAGGAGCCCGACCCGCTTGTGGTCGGTCGTCATCAGCCAGCCGATCACGCCGGGACGCGACTGCCACATGCGCTCCAGGCGCTCGACCATCTCCTCGGCCGGGGCGGGCGGCGGCAGCGTCGCGCTCACTTCAGCGACTCCAGGTAGGCGAGGACGGCCTGCAGCTGCGGGCCGGTCAGGTCGACGTCCGGCATCTCGTTGCCCGGCTTGACGTGCTGGGAGTCGAGGATCCAGCCGCCGAGGTAGCCCTTGCGGTTCGGGATCGTGACGGCGCCGAGCGTCGTCCGGCCGGCGAGGTGGGTGAGGTCCGGGCCGAGGTAGCCGCTCGCGCTCGTGCCGCGGAGCGTGTGGCAGCTCGAGCACGGGCCGTTCAGGACGACCTGCTCGCCCTTGCGCTGGAGCGCGGTCGTCGGCGCGCGCGCGGGCTTCGCCTCGTTCGCGAGCCAGGCCCGGAACTGCGCCGGCGGCTGCGCGAAGACCTTCAGCGACATGTGCGCGTGCTGGAGCCCGCAGTACTCGGCGCACTCGCCGCGGTAGACGCCGGGCGCGTCCGCGTAGAGCAGGATCCGGTTCTTCTTGCCCGGGATCGTGTCGATCTTCCGGTTCAGCTCCGGCACCCAGAAGCTGTGGATCACGTCGGCGGTGCCGACGACGAGGTTCACGCGCGTGCCGACGGGTATGTGCAGCTCGTTGGCGGTGACCGCGGTCGTGCCCGGATACCGGATCTCCCACCACCACTGGTGCCCGACGACCTGGATCGTCAGCGCCGTCGACGAGGCGGCCGGCGCCTGCGTCACCTTCAGCATCTGCGCCGAGACGACGAAGACGGCGATCACGGTCGCGAGCGCGAGTCCGACGCCGAGCCCGACGACGACCGTCCAGCCGGCCTTCTCGCCGGGGTGCGGGTCGTCGGGGTCCGGCGGCAGGCCGCGCGTGTCGCGGCGGAGCCAGGAGAGGACGAGCAGGCCGACGACGAGCCCGAGGCCGACGAACGCCCCGCCCGTCATCCACCAGAAGAGGTTCGCGATGTCGTGGGCCGGGTGGCTGTGCGGGTCGAGCGCGTTCTGCGGCCCGCCGCAGCCCGCGAGCGCGAGCACGGCGACCGGCAGCGGCCACAGCCGCCGCGCGAAGCTCGTCCCCCGGTCTCGCCTGGTCACGCACCTGTCGGCTACCCGGGCAACAGGTGTCGAAACCGCATGACCACGTGGAACCTCGATCCGCTCGAGCTCGCGCTCGTCGCGGCTGCCGCGGCGCTCTACGCGCGGCGCGCGCGGACGCTGGCCGGCCGCGGACGGCCCGCCCCGCGGTGGCGGCTCGCGTGCTTCGGCGCCGGGCTCGCGGTGCTGCTGGTCGCGCTCGTCTCGCCGGTCGACACGCTCGGCGAGGAGCGGCTCTTCTCCGCGCACATGGCGCAGCACCTCCTGCTCGGCGACGTCGCGCCGCTGCTGCTCGTGCTCGGGCTCGACGGGCGGCTGCTGCGGCCGCTGCTCGCGCTTCCGGTCGTCGGCCGGCTGCGCGCGCTCGCGCACCCGCTCGTCGCGCTGCCGCTCTGGGCGGCCGACTTCTGCCTCTGGCACCTGCCGCCCGCCTTCGACGCGGCGCTCCGGGACGACGCCGTGCACGCGCTCCAGCACGGGCTCTTCCTCGCGTGCGGGTGTCTGCTCTGGGCGGCGCTGCTCGAGCCGTTGCCCGGGCCCGGCTGGTTCTCCGCGGGCTGGCGGATCCCGTACCTGCTCGCGATGTGGCTCGTCATGCTCGTGCTCTCGCAGATCTTCCTCTGGTCGGGGCACGTCTACTTCTCGCCGTACCTGCACGCGCCGCGGACGTGGGGGCTGAGCGCGCTCGACGACCAGAAGGCGGGCGGCGGCCTGATGCTCCTCGAGAGCTCGCTGACGATGCTCGGCGCGCTCGTCTGGGTGCTGTTCCGGGTGCTGCGGGAGAGCGAGGCGCGACAGCGGCTGCTCGACTCCGGCGTCGAGCCCGCGGTCGCCGCGCGCGCGGCCCGCTACGGGCGGGCGTAGCGCAGCGACTCGACCTGCTCGGCGAGCAGCTTCGTCTGCGCCTTCTCGACCTGCTCGAGCGCGAACGACTCCTGCTCCTGGAGCTCGCGCAGGCCGATCCCGAGCGCCTCCTCGCCGAGCGCCTCGGCGAGCGCCGCGAGCGCGTCGTAGGAGGCCATCTCGAGGTGCTCGGTCGCGGCGGCGGACTGCGCGTGCGCGAGGTCGAGCAGGAGCGGGTCGTCGCCGGCGGCCTCGACGAGCCGCTCGTGCTCGGCGACGAGCCCGGCGAACGCGAGGCTCTCCTCCGGCTCCGGCCGGAGCCCGACCGAGGCGACCAGCCGCTGCAGCGCCTCGACGTGGCGCTCGGTCTCGAGCAGGTGCCGGCCGAGCTTCTCGCGCAGCTCCGGCTGGTGCGCCTGCGCGTGCAGCCGCGGGAGCACGTCGCGCGCGAGCGCGCGCTCGATCCAGAGCAGCTGCCGCAGGCGGAGGGCGAGCAGGTCGCGCGGCGAATCGAGCGGCTCGGTCACGCGCTCGGCGTTCCCGCGGCCCGCCGGCCGTACACTCCGGCCCCTGGTGGTGGAGCGGACGCCGAGCTGGGGCATCGAGCCCGTCCCCGAGCGCCTGCGGGTGCTCGGCGTCGTCGACTCGTTCCTGCTCTGGACGAACCTCTCGATCTCGCTGCTCGTCCTCGTGTCGGCGGCGTACTTCGGGCTCTCGCTGAAGCAGGCGCTGCTCGCGACGCTCGTCGGCGGGCTGATCGGGAACGCGATGCTCGGGCTCGCCGGCTTCATCGGCGCCGACGCGCGCGTGCCGGCGATGACGCTGCACCGCGCCCCGCTGGGGCGGCGCGGCTCGTACCTCGCGACCGGCCTCAACGTCCTGCAGTGCCTCGGCTGGTCGGTGTTCGAGATCACGGTGATCGCGACCGCGGCCGGCGCGCTCAGCAATCGGCTGTTCGGGGTCGAGCTCGTCTGGATGTGGAAGCTCGTCTTCGGCGGCGTCGGGCTCGCGCTCGCGCTGCTCGGCCCGATCGGCTTCGTCCGCCGCTTCGTCCGCAGGTTCGGGATCTGGGCGGTCGCCGCGTCGATCGTCTACCTGGCCGTCTGGATCGTCCGGCACGGCCACGCCGGGACGCTCTGGCACCGCGGCGGCTCGGGCGGCTCGTTCTGGCTCGGCGTCGACCTCGTGATCGCGCTCAACGTCGCCTGGATCCCGCTCGTCGCCGACTACACGCGCTTCTCCCGCAGCCGCGCCGCCGCATTCTGGGGCGCCGGGGTCGGCTACCTGCTGCCGACGCTGTTCCAGTTCGGCTTCGGCGCGCTGCTCGTGCTCTCGCACCCGTCGATCCAGGGGCCCACGGACGTGCTGACCACGGTCGCGGCCGGCGGGGCCGGCTCGGTGCTCGCGCTCCTGGCGCTGACCGTGGACGAGACGGACGAGGCGTTCGCGAACATCTACTCGACCGCGATGTCGCTCCAGAACTGGCTGCCGCGCGTCAGCCAGAAGCTGCTGATCGTGCTCGTCGCGGGCCTCGCGACGGTCGTCTCGCTCGGGATGGACCTGACCCGCTACCAGCAGTTCCTGCTCCTGCTCGGCGCGTTCTTCGTGCCGCTCTTCGGCGTCCTGCTCGCGGACTGGCTCGCGTCCGGCCGGCACTACCGGCCCGAGGACGTGTTCCGGGCGCCGGCGTGGCGGCCGGGGATGATCGCCGCCTGGCTCGTCGGCTTCCTGCTCTACGAGTGGATCGCGCAGACGCAGGGGCTCGGCTTCTGGTCGCGCTGGCTCGGGGAGCTGCACCCGCTCCACGCCGGGATCGGCGCGTCGCTGCCCGCGTTCGGCGCCGCGCTCGCGCTCGGGCTGGCGGACTCGCTGCGGACGCGGCTCGTAGTCTCCGCGGCGTGAGACCGCTCGGCGTCATCGGGCACCTGTCCAGCGACAGGGTCGCCGAAGCCGAGCCGCGGATCGGCGGCGGCCCCTGGCATGCCGCCCGGGCGCTGCGGGCGCTGTCGCAGAGCGCGGTCGTCGCGGTCAAGTGCGGCGAGGCGGAGCGGAGCGCGTTCCTGCGCCGCCTGGCGACGCTCGGGCTGCCGGTGTCGCTCGCGACCGGCGGCGAGACGACGGCCTTCTCCTTCTCCTACGACGCGGACGCGCACCGGACGATGTCGGTGGACGCGATCGGCGAGCCGTGGACGCCCGACGAGCTCCCCGCGGCGCTGCTGCGGCGCGTCGAGTGGCTGCACGTGGCGCCGCTCCTCCGCGACGACCTGCCGGCGGAGACGCTCGAGCGGCTCGCGCGCGGGCGGCGCGTGCTGTTCGACGGACAGGGGCTCGGGCGCGCGCGCCGCACCGGCCCGCTCGAGCTCGACGCCGACTTCGACCCGGCCCTGCTCCGGCACGTGTCGATCCTCAAGCTCGCCGAGGAGGAGGCGCGCGCCATCGTCGGCGACGGCGACCTCGAGGAGCTGCGCGGCCTCGGCGTGCCCGAGGTCGTCGTCACGTTCGGGCTCGCAGGCTCGCTCGTGCTCGCGCGCGGCGTCGCGGAGCGCGTCCAGGCGTGGCCCGTCGACGCGGATCCGACCGGCGCCGGCGACGCGTTCTCGGTCGCCTACCTCGGCGCGCGGGCGGCCGGGCACGCGCCGGTCTCGGCGGCACGCCGGGCGACCGCGCTCGTCGCGTCGCTGCTCGCGGAGGGCGTCCGCTGATCGCCGCGGTCGGCACCGTCGAGGGCGTCGTCCTCGTCGACGTCGAGGCGGAGGCGCCCCTCGGCCCGGGCGACGAGGTCCCGGCGGCCGCGCGGCCGGAGGTGACGCTGCCGCGCGTGGTCGCGGCGGCGCAGGCGGGGTCGACGGTCGTCGCGGTCGTCGAGCGCCGCCCGCCGCTGATGCTCTCGAACGACGGCGGCGCGACCTGGCGCGAGGCGGGCGGCGGCCTGCCGCCGGGCTTCGCCGTCGCGGTCGCGGAGGACGACCCCGACCGGATGCTCTACGCGGCGCGCAACCGGCTCTACGTCTCGACGACCGGCGGCGTCTTCTGGCGCGGCCTGCCGTTCGAGCTGCCGGACGTCACGGCGCTCGCCTGGCTCGACTAGAGGGCTACAGTCGGAACTCGCCGCGGGCGACGACGACGGCGGAGCCGCCGACCTCGATCCGCTCGACGCCGTCCGGGCCGCCGTCGACGCGCGCGTAGAGCGTGGACGGGCGGTCGATCTCGGCGCCCTGCGAGATCTCGATCTCCTCGCCCCAGCCGATCCGCCCGTGCAGGGCGAGGTGGAGGGCGAGCGGGCCGGCGGCGGAGCCGGTCGCGGGATCCTCGTCGACGCCGTGACCGGGCGCGAACATGCGGGTCTTCCAGCGCGTCCCGGCGCCGGCGAAGCAGTTGACGCCGACGGCCGCGACGTGGCGCAGCTTCGCCGGGTCGGGCACGAGCGCGGCGACCGCGTCCTCGGACGGGAGCCCGACGTAGACGTGCTCGACGCCGTTGTCGTAGAAGCGCACGGGCAGCTCGGAGCGTTCGAGCCCGAGCGCGGCGAGGAGCTCGTCCGCCTGCTCGAAGTCGCGGTGCTCGGGGAGCGGCTGCCGCATCCGCCCGAAGGAGATGCGCGCGCCCTCGCGCTCGAGCGTCACCGGCACCGTGCCGCGGCCTGTCTCGATCCGGATCTCGCCGAGCTGGAGCGGCGCGGCGAGCACGAACGCGGTGCCGAGCGTCGGGTGGCCGGCGAAGGGCAGCTCGCGGCCGGGCGTGAAGATCCGCATCCGCACGTGGCCGTCCTGCTCGGGCGGGTAGACGAACGTCGTCTCCGAGAAGTTCATCTCGCGGGCGAGCGCCTGCAGCATCTCCTCGGGGATCTCGCGCGCGTCGGTGAAGACGGCGAGCTGGTTCCCGGTCAGCGGCGTGTCGGTGAAGACGTCGCAGACGACGTAACGGAAGGCGGTCACGGCGCTACGCACCATATCCTCACCGTGATGCGTCTCCTCGTCGTCCGCCACGCCGAGGCCGCTCCCGGCGACCCCGACGAGCTGCGCCCGCTGACCCCGCGCGGGCGCGAGCAGGCGCGCGAGCTCGGGGCGCGTCTGCGCGGCGAGGGGCTCGTCCCGGACGCGGTGCTGACGAGCCCGCTGCTGCGCGCGCGGGAGACCGCCGCGGCGCTCGAGCTCGGGCCGCCCGCGGTCGACGAGCGGCTCGCGCCGGGCGCGACACCCGCCGGCGTGCGCGAAGCGGCCGGCGGCCGCGGCGAGACCGTGCTCGTGGTCGGGCACCAGCCGGACTGCGGACGGATCGCGGCGGCGCTCTCCGGCGGCCCGGAGCCGGCCTTCCCGCCCTGCGGCGTCGCCGTGGTCGAGCTGGAGGACGCGTGAGCGCGATCGAGGTCCAGGGACTGCGCAAGTCGTACGGCGCGTTCGAGGCGGTGCGCGGCGTCGACTTCGCGATCGAGGAGGGCGAGGTGTTCGGGCTGCTCGGCCCGAACGGCGCCGGGAAGACGACGACCGTCGAGATCCTCGAGGGCTACCGGTCGCGCGACGCGGGCGAGGTGCGCGTGCTCGGCCACGACCCGGCGCGCCCCGGCCCGGACTTCCGGGAGCGGATCGGCGTCGTGCTGCAGGCGTCGCAACTCTGGCCGAACCTGACCGTGCGCGAGACGCACGCGGTGTTCGCCGGCTACTTCGAGCGGCCGCGCGCCGTCGACGAGGTGATCGAGCTGGTCGGGCTCGCCGAGAAGCGCGACGCGCGCGTGAAGACGCTCTCCGGCGGCCAGAAGCGGCGGCTCGACCTCGGCGTCGCGCTCGTCGGCGATCCCGAGCTCGTCTTCCTCGACGAGCCGACGACGGGCTTCGACCCGGCGGCGCGGCGGGCGGCGTGGGAGATGATCCGTTCGCTCCGCTCGCTCGGGAAGACGGTGCTGCTGACGACGCACTACCTCGACGAGGCCGAGCAGCTGGCCGACCGGGTGGCGGTGCTGCGCGAGGGCGTGATCGTGCGGGTGGGGACGCCGCGCGAGCTGACGACGACCGACCTCGCGGTCGAGATCCGCTACCACCGCGACGGCGAGGAGGTGCTCGTGCGGACGAAGGAGCCGACCCGGGTGCTGCACGAGCTGACCGCGGAGGCGCTCGCGCGCGGCGAGGAGCTCGACTCGCTCGAGGTGCGGCGGCCGACGCTCGAGGAGGTCTATCTCGACCTCGTGCAGGAGGAGGCGGAGGCGTGAGGCTGTTCCTGCACCAGCTGCGGACGGAGCAGAAGCTCTACTGGCGCTCGCGCGAGTCGGCGGTGTTCACGTTCATCTTCCCGCTGCTGCTGTTCGTGCTGCTCGGCTCGGTGTACTCGGGGCGGATCTACGGGGTGCCGGCGTCGCAGGCGCTGCTCGCGGCGCTGCTCGCGTACGGGTGCGCGATGGTCGCGTTCGCGGGGCTCGCGATCACGCTCGTGATCCGGCGGGAGCAGTCGCTGCTGAAGCGGCTGCGGGCGACGCCGCTGCCGCCGGCGACGTTCGTCGCGGCGCTGCTCGGCTCCACCCTGCTCGTGTTCGCGATCGAGACGGTCGCGCTGTTCCTGCTCGGGCGGGCGGTGTTCGGGACGCCGTTCCCGAGCCGGGTCGGGTCGATCGCGCTCCTGATCGTGATCGGCGGGATCTGCTTCGCCGCGCTCGGGGTGGGGCTGTCCGGCCTCGTGCGCTCGGCGGAGGGCTCGTCGGCGGTCGTGAACCTGATCGTGCTGCCGATGGCGTTCCTGACCGGCGCGTTCGGGCCGACGCAGCACTATCCGCGCTTCCTGCGCGCCCTCGGCGACGTGCTGCCGCTCAAGTACCTGGTGGACCTGTTCAACGCGGTGTACCTGCACGGGCACGAGGCGTGGTCGAAGCCGGGCGCGATCGGGGTGCTGGCGGCGTGGGGCGTGGTCGGGCTGGCGGCGGCGTTCTTCCGCTTCCGCTGGGAGCCGCGCGAGGGTTAGGTTCCGGCGGCGGCGGGGGACTCACGCGTGGGATGCTGCCGCTGATGGACGAGCCCTCGATAGCGCTGCGCGTCCGCGAGCACGAGGAGCCCGCGCTCGAGGTGCGCGTCAACTTCGGCGTCTTCGCGGGCCGGCACGCGACGCCGGCGGAGATCGACGACCTGGCGCGACAGCTCCGCGACCTCGTCCCGTCGTTCGCCGTGGTGGCGGAGGACCGGCACGAGTTCGGCGGCGCCGTCGAGGCGTCGCTGCACCAGGTCGTGATCGAGATCCCGCGGGAGCACGCCGGCGACGAGCCCGACCTCCTCGCGGAGCGCGTCGTCCTCACCGCCGGCGAGTGGGCGAACGCCTGCATCGCCAGCCGCCACGGCGGCGGCGAGCTCTAGGCCCTTCACCCCGGTGCTTCGGCTTGCCGAAGCACCGTCAGGATTGTGTGCCAACTCTGCAACGGACAATTGCGCCCCGGCGAGCACTAGGCGACGCTGGCGCCATGAGTCGCAGGCGCGATATCTCGGCCGGCCTCTTCCACGTCACCTGCCACTCGGTCTGGGAGCTCGATCTCTTCCGCGACGACGTCGACCGCGTGAACTACCTCGCGGAGCTCGTTCGAACGATGCGACGCCGCGGCTGGATCTGCCCCGTCGTCTGCCTGATGACGACGCATGCGCATTTCATGTTCGAAATCGGCGACGACTCGCTCGCCGAGGGCATGCAGGAGCTGAATTTCCGCTACGCCGTGAGCTTCAACGCGAGACACAGGCGGCGCGGGCGCGTCTTCGGCGCCCCGTATTCGCCCACCCGGATCCGCGACGACTCTCACTTGCTCACGGCCTACCGGTACGTGGTCATGAATCCGGTTGAGGCCGGACTCGTCGACCGGCCGGAAGACTGGCGCTGGAGCAGCTATGCGACCACGATCGGCTTGTCGCAGGACTTCGCGTTCGTGAATGCAAACCGCGTGCTCGGGGCACTGGGCGGCCCGCCGGAGGTCGCCCGCGCTCGACTCCGGGCGTTCGTCGAAGCTGACCTTCCGGTCACGATCTCGTAACCGTGCTTCGGCATGCCGAAGCACGGGGGTTGGAGCCGGGCTCCTAGCGGCGCGCGCCGGCGGCGGCGGCGCCGAGCGCGAACTTCGTCAGCGAGCTCGGCATCCGCGACGCGCGCTTCACCGTCGCGCGGAGCGCGGCGACGAACGCGTCCACGTCCTCCTCGGTGACGACGAGCGGCGGCAGCACCTTGATCACCGCCAGCTTGTGGCCCGCGACCTGGGAGAGGATCCGATGCTCGGAGAAGAGCGGCCCGACGACGAGCTGCGCGAACAGGCCCGGCTGGACGCGCTCGATCATCCGCCACGACAGCCGGCCCGCGCGCGGCTCGCCGAACTCGATCGCCCACATCAGCCCGAGGCCGCGCACCTCGCGCACCACCTCGAACTCTTCCACGAGCGGCCGCGTCGCCGCGAGCAGCCGCTCGCCGAGCTCGGCCGACCGCTCCACCAGGCCGCCCGCCTCGAGCTCGTGCAGCGTCGCCAGTCCGGCCGCCATCGCCAGCTCGTTCGGGGCGAACGTCGAGCCGTGCGCGACCGCGTTCTCCATTGAGTCGTAGACGCGCTCGTGCACCGTCCGCGACATCAGCAGCGCCCCGACCGGCACGTAGCCGCCGGAGAGCGACTTCGCCACCGGCACGAGATCCGGCTCGAGCCCCCAGTGCTGGAACGCGAACATCCGGCCCGTCCGCCCGAACCCGGTCTGCACCTCGTCGACGCAGAAGAGCGTCCCGTAGCGCCGGCACAGCTCCTGCGCGCCCTCGAGGTACCCGGCGGGCGGGAAGTTGCAGCCCTTGCCCTGGATCGGCTCGACGAGGAACACGGCGACGTCTTCCCGCCGCAGCTGCTCCTCCAGCGCCGCGAGGTCGCCGAACGGCACGCGGTCGAACCCTGGCAGGAGCGGCTGGAAGCGCGCCGTGAACTCCGGGTTCCCGTTCGCCGACAGCGAGCCGAGCGTCAGCCCGTGGAAGCCGTGGTCGGCCGAGAGCACGCGTGTCCGCCCGGTCGCCGTCCGCCCCAGCTTGAGCGCCGCCTCGACCGCCTCTGTCCCGCTCGACGTGAACAGGCAGCGGCCGATCCGTCCGCCGGCGCGCTCGATCAGCGCCTCCGCGAGCAGGCCCGGCAGGAGCGTCGTCCCCATCGCGAGCATCCCCGGCGTATCCAGCTCGAGCGCCTCCTCGAGCGTCGCCCGGACGCGCGGGTTGTTGCGGCCGACGTTGTACATGCCGAAGCCGCCGAGCATGTCGAGATAGCGGGCGCCGTCCTCGTCGTAGAGGTACTGGCCCTCCGCGCGCGCCCAGACGCGGTCGAAGTCGATCGTCCGCAGCACGCGCACGAACTGCGGGTTGATCGTCCGCGCCCACAGGTCGAGATCCTCGCCGCGGCGGCGCTCCAGCAGCTCCCGCAGGCCGAACCGGTCCACGGCGGGAATGTACAGCGAGCCGACGCGTTTCCGGTTCGGGTCCCCGGGTAGCCGCCGGACGATGGGTGTCGGACGGCTCCTCCTTCGCGCCACGCTCGGCGGCTTCTTCGCCGGCCACGGCCTGCAGAAGCTCGCCGGCTGGTTCGGCGGCGGCGGCCCGGCCGGGACGGGCGCGATGTTCGAGCAGATCGGGCTCCGCCCGGGCAGGCGCCAGGCGCTCGCCGCCGGCGCCGCCGAGACGGGCGGCGGCACGCTGCTCGCGCTCGGACTCGCCACGCCCGCCGCGGTCTCGATGCTCTCGGCGGTCATGGTCAGCGCCGTCCGGCACGTCCACTGGCGCAACGGGCCCTGGAACACGAACGGCGGCTGGGAGCTGCACGCGATCGTCCTCGCCGCGCTCGCCGGGCTCGCCGAGGAGGGGCCGGGCCCGCTCTCGCTCGACGCCGCTCTCGGGATCGAGCTTCGCGGCGCACCGGTCGCGCTCGTCGCGCTCGGCGCCGGCACGCTCGGCTCGCTCGCAGCCTCCGAGCTCGGGTCGCGCCTACCGGCGCCCGCACCGCCGCCCGAAGCCGAGTCCGACGCAGCGCCGGCGGACGAGCCGGTCTCGGCGGACCGCTAGCGCCCCCGCAGGGCGCTGCCAAAAGTCCTGCAAACGGGGGGTTGAGCAGCCGCCCGCCGCGCCCCATACTTCGCAGGATCGTCGCTTCGGAGCACGAAAGGACTGTGGCCATGGCCTTCGATGCATCCGGCGACGCGACGCGTCGCGTCGCGCTCGCCAGCGTGCTCATCGTCGCGTTGCTCGCGGCGGCCTTCGGCGTCACCATCTGGCGCTACCAGCATTCGCGCGCGGCGTCGACGTCGGCGCGCCAGTCGCTGAGCCAGCAGCTCGACGTCCAGAACGCCGCGACCGCGTTCTGGCAGGCGCGGGAGGCGATGAACGAATACCTCGCGAGCGGCGAGCAGGATCTCCTCTCCGAGATCACCGACGGCAAGACGGCGTTCGCGGCGTCGCTGCAGGCCGTGAACGCGGACGAGGCGAACGAGCAGGCGCTGATCGCGAAGGCGAGCGCCGCGAACGACACGTTCGTCGCCCGCTTCGACAGCCTCGCCCCGGCGGCCGCGGGGACGACGCCCGCCCAGGAGCGACAGGCGATCGAGTCGATCAACACGCTCGAGACCTCGGTCACCGACCCGCTCGGGAAGCTGCAGCAGATCTACGCGACGGAGGTCGCCGATCGCAGAGCGGCCGCCTCGACCGCTGCCCGTCAGGCGCTGATCGCCGCCCTCGTCGGCGCCGCCCTCGCCCTGCTCGGCGGGATCGCCTTCTCGCTCTACGCGCTGCGGCTGCTCGGCCGGCTCGGCGAGCGCGAGCGGGCGCTCCGGCTGACGGTCGGCGAGCTGCACGAGCGCGAGGAGGCGCTGCAGCAGACGATCGAGACCCTCTCCGACCGCGACCAGCTGCTCGAGCGGATCACCGCCACCGCCTCCGTGCTGGGTGGGGTGGCGAACGAGTTGCGGGCGGCGGCGCAGGAGTCGGCTGCGGCGACGACCGAGCAGAGCTCGGCGGTGGCGGAGACCTCGGCGACGATCGAGCAGCTGGCGGCGACGGCGACCGGGATCGC
>DASSNM010000020.1:0-2523 GCA_035688025.1 Gaiellaceae bacterium
GCGGCGCGCACGCCGCTCAGCGTCGCGCGGGGGCTGATCGCCTCCGGGTCGATGCGGAGCGAGACGACGGCCGGCAGTCCCGACTCGAGCGCGCGCTCGAGCGCGCCCGGGAAGTCGGCGGTGCGCTCGACGTTCTCGCCGTGCGCGCCGAAGGCGCGCGCGTAGGCGGCGAAGTCGGGGTTGACGAGGTCGGTGCCGACGACACGACCGGGGAAGAGGCGCTCCTGGTGCATCCGGATCGTCCCGTACATGCCGTTGTCGACGACGAGGACGACGATCGGCAGCGCGTACTGCACGGCCGTTGCGAGCTCCTGCCCGAGCATCAGGAAGTCGCCGTCGCCGGAGAAGCAGATCACCGTCCGCTCCGGCGCGGCGAGCTTCGCCGCCACTGCCGCCGGTACGCCGTAGCCCATCGCGCCGCTCGTCGGCGCGAGCTGGCTCGGGAACGCGTGGAACTGCCAGAAGCGGTGGATCCAGACGGTGTGGTTGCCGGCGCCGTTCGTCACGATCGCGTCGGGGACGCGCCGCCGCAGGTGCGCGATGCAGTCGCCGAGGTCGAGCGGCCCCGGCATCGGCTCGTGGCGGAGCCAGGCCTCGTAGTCCGCGCGCGCGCCCTCCGCCCACGCGGCCGGCCTCGGCGCGACGTCGTGACCGGCGAGCGCCGCGCAGAACGGCTCGGGCGCCGACAGCACCGGCACGTCCGCCTGGTAGACGCGACCGAGCTCCTCCGCGCCCGGGTGGACGTGGACGAGCGCCTGGCGCGGCCGCGGCACGTCGAGCAGCGTGTAGCGGGAGGTCGTCATCTCGCCGAGCCGCGCGCCGATCACGAGCAGGACGTCGGCGTCGCGCACGCGCGCGGCGAGCTTCGGGTTGATGCCGATGCCGACGTCGCCGGCATACACCGGCGAGTCGTTGTCGAGCGCGTCCTGGCGGCGGAAGGCCGCGCCGGCCGGGATCCCCGCCCGCTCGAGGAACGGCTGCAGGTGCGCCGTGGCACCGGCGGTCCAGCCGCCGCCGCCGACGATCGCGAACGGGCGCTCGGCACGCGCGAGCAGCCCGGCGGCCTCCTCGACCGCGGCGGGGTCGGGCGCGGCGCGCGCCACCCGGAACGCGTGGGCGTCCGGCGCGTCGCTCTCCGCCGCGAGCACGTCCTCGGGCAACGCGAGCACGACGGGTCCCGGCCTTCCCGCGCACGCGGTCGAGAGCGCCCGCGCGACGAGCTCCGGGATGCGGTCGACGCGGTCGACCTGCGCGACCCACTTCGCCAGCGGCCCGAACATCCGCCGGTAGTCGATCTCCTGGAACGCCTCGCGCTCCTCCTGGCCGGAGGCGACCTGCCCGACGAGCAGAAGGAGCGGCGTCGAGTCCTGGAAGGCCGTGTGCACGCCGACCGAGGCGTGCGTCGCGCCGGGCCCGCGCGTCACCATGCAGACGCCGGGACCGCCGGTCAGCTTCGCGTACGCCTCCGCCATGTTGGCCGCCCCGGCCTCGTGCCGGCAGGTGACGAGCCTGATCGAGGAGCCGTGCAGCCCGTCGAGGAGCGGCAGGTAGCTCTCGCCCGGCACGCAGAACGCGGTGTCGACGCCGTGGACGGCGAGCTGGTCGGCGAGCAGGGCGCCGCCGTGGCGCGTCACAGCCGGTGCTCGAGGTAGACCCGGGCGCTCTGCGTCTTCGGCTTGTCGGCGTCCGCCGGGTCCACGTAGGAGATCGTGCGCTTCCCCTCCCACTCGACCGGCAGGACGAGCACGCGCACGAACGCGGTCGGCTCCGTCTCGGACGCCGCCGCGTACACCGGGTCGGGCCCCGTCTCGTACCACCACTCGAACGGGCCGTACTCGTGCTGCGTCCCCTGCGTCTCGATCCGGATCCGGCCGGCCAGCAGGACGCGGAGCCCCGGTCCCGGATGCGTGTGCAGGTAGGCGACGCCGCCCGGCGGGAAGTCGACCCGGTCGCAGCGGAGCAGGTGGTCGCCCCGCGGGCGCTCCGTCAGCTCCCACACGAGCGCCCGCCCCTCGACCCGTCCGGCGCCGACGAAGGCAGTGTCCGCGGCGACGTCGTAGACGACGTGGTCGCCGGCGCCCACCTCGACGCCCTCCGGATGGTCGGTCAACCGCAGGATCAATGGAAGTACTGGCCGCCGTCGATCACGATCGTCTGGCCCGTGACGAAGTCCGACTCCGGCCCGCAGAGGAAGACGACGGCGCCGACGACGTCCTCCGGCACCTGGTCGCGCTGCAGCGTGCGGGCGGAGACGGAGACGTCGCGCAGCTTCTCGATCACGTCGGGGTGCGCCTCGACACCGGCCGACATGGTGAAGCCGGGCGCGACGCAGTTGACGAGGATCCCGTCCTTCCCGACCTCCTTCGCGAGCGCGCGCGTGAGCGCGACGATCGCGCCCTTCGAGGTGACGTAGTGGAGCAGGAACGGCACGCCGCGGAACGGCGTCCCGGAGGAGATGTTGACGATCTTGCCGCCGCCGCGCTCCCGCATCGCCGGCACGACCTCGCGGCACATCAGGAACAT
>DASSNM010000024.1:0-17964 GCA_035688025.1 Gaiellaceae bacterium
CGACCAGCCAGTCCGAGCTTGGCGTTAGCGTGAAGATCCATCCGGTCCCTCCTTGAGGTCGCACGTCTTGGCGGACGCGCACAGCCTCAAAGGAGGGCCGGATGTATCCCTCAGCCGTTCACAACCTGTGTAGGCAGCTCAACTAGCCGAAGCCGAGGATGAACTTCGCGTCGTCGGACATCCGGTCCGGCGTCCACGGCGGGTCGAACGTGAGCTCGAGCTCGACGTCCTCGACGCCCTCGACCTGGCGCACGGCGCTGTCGATGTCCTGCGCGATCAGCGGGCCGGCGGGGCAGCCCATCGAGGTGAGGCTGTAGGTCACCTTGACCTTCGCCTCCTCGACCTCGACCTCGTAGAGCAGCCCGAGGTCGACGATGTCCATCCCGAGCTCGGGATCCTCGACCTGGCGGAGCACCTCCCGCACCTCGTTCTCGGTGGCCACGCATCCCAGTCTAGACATGTCCCCTCGAGCCACGTCCGGTGTCTGACACCGGACGTGGCTCGTCGGGACTCGTCCGCGCGGGACAGCGGCGCGCAGCCACGCGTGACGCGGCCCGCAGCATCGTCCTTTCGGGACATGTCAGGTGTCTGACACCGGACATGTCTCCTCGGGACGTGTCCCGCCTAGGATGGGGCCGTGCTCGTCGCCTCGGGAACCGCGGTCATGGACGGTGTCCTGCTCGCCTCCGCGGTCGTGCCGGTCGTCGTCGTGATCCTGCTCGCGTGGTTCTTCCTGCGCGCCGGCAAGCGGCACGACGAGCGCGAGCGCGCGGCCGGCCGCGGCCCCCTCTAGTAGCCGAGCAGCCGCACCTCTTCGCGCCGCTCGCGGGCGAAGAAGTGGATGCCGTCCACGAACCGCACCCAGTTGCAGCGGGTGCACATGACGAGCGAGTGCGTCCGGGCGCTGTCCGCGAGGAAGCGGACGCCGCGGAGCAGGTCGCCGTTCGAGACGCCGGTCGCCGCGACGATCACCTCGCCGGGCGCGAGATCCTCGGTGCGGAAGACGCGGGTGTAGTCCTCGATCCCGAGCTCGCGCAGCTCGTCGATCTCGCGCCGCGACGTCGGCCAGAACTGCGCCTGCAGCTCGCCGCCGAGGCAGCGGAGCGCCGCGGCGGACAGGACCGCCTGCCGCGTGCCGCCGATCCCGATCGCGAGATGGTCGTTCGTGCCGCGGATCGAGGCGGAGATCGACGCGGTCACGTCGCCGTCCTGGATCAGCTTGATCCGGGCGCCCGAGTTGCGGATCTCCTCGATCAGGTCGTGGTGCCGCGGCCGGTCGAGGACGATCGTCGTCACGTCGTTCACGCGCCGGCCGAACGCCTCCGCGATCGCCTCGACGTTCTCGCCCACCGGCCGCAGCAGGTCGATCGCTCCGCGCGCCCGCGGCCCGACCGCCATCTTGCGCATGTACATGTCCGGCAGCGTCCGGAACCGGCCCGGCTCGCCGACCGCGATCATCGACATCGCCCCGTTGCCGCCGCGCGCGACGACGCCGCGGCCCTCGAGCGGGTCGAGCGCGAGGTCGACCTCGTCGCCTCCCGAGCCGACCGTCGCCCCCGGCGTCAGCCCGCCGGAGTCGTCCATCGAGCCGAGGACGACGCGGCCCCGGATCGGCAGCAGGTCCAGCGTCGCCCGCATCCCCGTCGCCGCCGCCTCCTCCGCCGCGCCCTCGTCCGCGCGGCCGAGCCAGCGCGCCGAGACGAGCGCCGCGCGCTCCGTCGCCCGCAGGTACGCCTGACAGAGGCACGGCGTCTCGGGCGGGCGCAACTCCTCCGCTTCGCTCACACGCGCTCCCGCACGCGGTCGGCCGCGTCCAGGACGAGGTCTGCGATCGCGGCCGCCGCACTGTCCGCATCCTCGTTCTCGATCACCGCGATCCCCGCGCGCTCGGCGCGCTCGACGAGCAGGTCCTGCATCCGGCGGATGTCCTCGAACCGCTCGAGATAGCGCGACAGCGGCCGCTCCGAGTCCGCCTCGCGCGAGAAGAAGTGCCGCTCGTGCTCGGCGGCGTCCGCGATCGTCAGCACGCACTCGACGACGAGCGCGCCGCGCCCCTGCGGCTCGACCATCCCCGGCACGACGTGGACGCCCTCGAGCACCATCGACCAGCCCTCCTCGATCGCCCGGTCCATCGACGCCTGGACGCCGACGAGCACGTTCCGCGACTGCTGCAGGAAGCCGAACTCGAGCGGGTCGTCGGCGTCCGGGAAGGCGTCCCCCGCCTCGAAGCTCGAGTAGTGGATCGACGGCATGAACGTCCGCGAGAAGAACGCCCGCATCGTCTGGCGGATGAAGTCGGTCGAGGTGACGCGCGTGATCCCGAAGCGGTAGGCGAGCTCGGTCGCGACCGTCGACTTGCCGGTGCCGGTCGCGCCGCCGATCAGGATCAGGATCGGCAGCTCCAGGTCGCGCAGCTCCTGGTAGCGGCGCAGCCGCTGGATCGCCTCGCCGCCCTCCTCCTCGCCGAGCAGCTCGATCGCCAGCTCCTCCAGGCGCTCCAGCTCGATGCTCGTCCGCCCGCGCTCGGCCAGCTCGTCGCCGACGCGGCTCGCGAACGCGTACGCGCGGTGCGCCGGGACGCCGGTCGCCATCAGCGAGCGCGCCATCAGCCCGCGCGAGTACGGGAGACCCTCCTCGCCGCCCAGCGGGAGCGGCATGATCCGGCGCGGCTCGGTCACGCGTGCACCAGTCTCTGCGCCAGCTCGAGCACGCGCTCGTCCAGCTCCTCCGCGACGACGTCGTTCGCGGCCAGCACGACCTCGGCGCCCCGGTCGAGCGCGGTCTCGGCGACGACGTCCACCGCGGCCGCCTTCAGCTCGACGAGGTAGACCTCCGCCTCGACGCGCTCGAGCTCCTCGCGCAGGAGGTCGCGCCGCGCGAGGTTCCGCGAGACGTGGACGACCTCCGCGTCGAGATGTTCCGTCGGCGCGGGCCCGGTCGTGAAGACGGCGGTGCGACGGCCCGCGAGCGGTTCCGCCGGGCGCAGCCGCAGCTCGGCCGGCACGACCGGCACGTCGGCGATCGCGCGGATCGCCTCGACGTCGGCGCCGCCGGTGTCGACGACGAGGTCGGCGAGCAGGACGCGGTACGCGTTCAGGCCGGCGCGGACGTCGTGGAGGCCGTTCGTGACGAGGATGCGGGCGTCGGCCGCCACCGGCGGCAGGGCCGCGCCGCTGCCGTCGAAGACGAGCAGCTCGGGATCGAGGTCGAGCGCCGCCCGGGCGCCCTCGAGCACGTTCGAGTCGAGCGTCGCGCCGGCGAGCCCGCCCCCGGCGCGGCGGCAGCCGACCGTCGGCACGCCTGCGAGCGCGGCCGTCTCCAGGTGGTCCGACGCGGCGTGCCGGCCGGAGCGCGCGAGCGCGACGAGCTCCGCGAGCGTCGGCGGCGTCTGCACGACCTCCGGCTCGGGCGGGCCGCCGCGGCCCATCGCGACGACGACCACGCGCGAGTCGCGCGCGAGCAGCCGCGCGACGTGCCCCGTGACCGCGGTCTTGCCGATCCGCTTGCCGGTGCCGACGACGGCGAGCGACGGCGCCCCGACCTCGTGGAACGCGGGCGGGTCGAAGCGGAAGTCGGCGCCGACGTACGGCAGCCCGAGCGCGAGCGCCCGCGACGCCCAGAGCATCCGCTCCCTCGGCCCGAGCACCGGCTCGTCCGAGACGTCCACCACCAGGTCCACGTCGATCGCGTCGAGCGCGTCCACGAGCGGCACGCCGTAGTCCTCGGCTGGAAGCGTCGTCGGCGACGCCGCCGGCGCCCGGAGCTTCTCGGTGCCGCCGACGAGGAGCGCGCCGACGAGCTCGTACGGGAGCGCCGCGAGCGCGTCGCGGACGACCGGCGCGTAGTGCTCGCCGTCGATCAGCGCGAGCGCCCTCACGACGAGCGCACCTCGTCCTCGATCCGGGCCGTGTACTTCTCGTACGTCTTCGTGTCGGCCGAGAACTGGATGATCCGCTCCTGCCC
Organism: Gaiellaceae bacterium; assembly: GCA_035688025.1. GTDB lineage: Bacteria > Actinomycetota > Thermoleophilia > Gaiellales > Gaiellaceae > Palsa-739. Next base: position 3,964 of record DASSNM010000024.1, read on the forward strand.
GTGGAACGGATACCGGCGCCAGACGTCGACGTGCGTGCCGTCGATCTCGATCACGTTGTAACAGGGGCGGCCGTTGCCGCGGAGCCGCGACGAGGAGACCGTCCCCGCGTTGACGACGAACAGGTTCTCGAGCCGCCACGCGTACGGGACGTGCTTGTGGCCGCCGAGGACGAGGTCGACCTCGGCCCGCTGCAGCGCCTCGAGCGTGTCGCCCGCGTCGTTGACGATGTTGCGCTCACGCCCGGTGCCCGGGATCGGCAGCAGGTGGTGGTGGAGGACGAAGACCCGCAGATCCGCCGGCTCCGCGAACTGCTCCTCGATCCAGGCGTAGCGGCCGCGGCCGATCTGGCCGTTGTCGAGGTCGGGCTCCGTCGAGTCGACCGCGACGATCGTCACCCCGTCGCAGCGGAGCACCGAGTTCCGCTCGCCGAACATGTCCTCGAAGTGGACGTAGCCGACGTTCCGCGAGTCGTGGTTGCCCGGGATGACGACCATGTGCTCGCACGCGATCCCGTTCAGGTACTCCCGCGCGAGCGCGTACTCGTCCTTGAAGCCGTGCGAGGTGAGGTCGCCGGAGATCACGACGACGTCCGGCTCCAGCTCGTTCGTCTCCGCGATCGCCCGCTCGAGCAGGTGCGGCAGGAAGAACTGCTGCCCGCAATGCAGGTCGGACAGCTGCACGATCCGGAACGGCTTTCCGTCCGACGCCGACATGGCGGGAGTCTAGTTCCCGTTCAGAACAGGGCCTGAACCGGCCAGTACAGCGCCGCCGCCACGAGCCCGGCCGCGGGCAGCGTCAGCAGCCACGCGAAGACGATGTTCCCGGCGACGCCCCAGCGCAGCGCCGAGAAGCGGCGCGTCGCGCCGGCGCCCATGACCGAGCCGGTGACGACGTGCGTCGTCGAGATCGGGAAGCCGAAGTGCGTGCCCGCGTACAGGGTCGTGCCGGCCGCGATCTGGGCGGCGAAGCCGTGCTCGGGCGCCATCTTGTAGATCCGCTGCCCGAGCGTGCGGATGATCCGCCAGCCGCCCGCGTAGGTGCCGGCCGAGATCGTCAGCCCGGCCGCGATCTTCACCCAGGTCGGGACGTAGAACGACGAGATCGAGCCGTGCGTGTAGAGCGCGAGCGCGATCACGCCCATCGTCTTCTGCGCGTCGTTCGCGCCGTGCGTGAACGCGACCCAGGTGCCGGAGGCGAGCTGCCCGAGCCGGAAGCTGCGGTGCGCCGTGCCCGGGGTGAGCCGCTGGAAGAGCCGGTAGATCACCACCATCAGCACGAAGGCGGCGGCGAAGCCGACGACCGGCGAGATCGCGCCCGGGATGATCACCTTCTCCCAGATCCCGTGCCAGACGACGCCCTTCGAGCCCGACTGCGCGATCGCGGCGCCCGCGAGACCGCCGACGAGCGCGTGCGTCGAGCTGGACGGGAGGCCGAGCCACCACGTCGCGAGGTTCCAGGCGATCGCGCCGAGCAGCGCGGCGAGGATCGTCTGGTCGGTCGCGAGCCCGGTGTCGATCAGACCGCTGCCGACCGTCTTCGCGACCGCGGTCGTCACGAACGCGCCGGCGAGGTTCGCCGCGGCCGACACCGCGACCGCCGCCCGCGGCGAGAGCGCGCGCGTCCCGACCCAGGTGGCGACGTAGTTGGCGGTGTCGTGGAAGCCGTTCGTGAAGTCGAACGACAGCCCGACGACGATCACGACGACGAGGAGCGTCGTTCCCACGAGCGCTCAGCGGTTCTTGACCAGGATCGCCTCGAGGACGTCCGCCGCGTTCTCGCAGGCGTCCACCGCCTCCTCGAGCCGCTCGTGGATGTCCTTCCAGCGGATCACCGAGAGCGGATCCGCGCCGGCGGCGAACAGCGACGAGATCGCGTCGTGTGCGATCCGGTCGCCCTCGTCCTCCAGCTCGCGCAGCTCGATCAGCGTCCGCCGCGAGTCCTTGAAGCCTTCGAGCCGGCTCACCGCGTCGGCGAGCTTCTGCGCGGCGCGGCGGATCACGTGCGCCTGCCCGCGCGCCTGCTCGCGGATCTCGCGGACGCCGAAGCCGACGATCTTCCCGGCCGACTCGTCGACGTGGTCGCAGACGTCGTCGAGCGCGCCGGCGAGCCGGTACATGTCGTCGCGGTCGAACGGGGTGACGAAGGTGCGGTTGAGCAGGTCGACGAGGTCGTGCGTCAGCCGGTCGCCCTCGTGCTCGAGGTCCTTGATGTCGCGCAGGATCGCGTCGCAGTTCTCGGGGAACTGGTCGAGCAGGTCGACGAGCCGCGCGGAGATCGCGACCGTGTTCTCGGCGGCGCGGTTGTAGAGCTCGAAGAACTCGCGCTTCTGCGGGACGAGGCTCAGCCTGGCCATGCCACGGGTTGTCTACCAGTTCGCCGCGTCCCGCAACGCGGGAACCCGCTCCCGGGGCGGTTTGGGCGTCCGACGCCCTCGGTACCGTGCTCCGCGATGGGGCTCGATTCCCCTGACCTCCAGGGCTTCCGCTTTCAGGCGTATCGCGGCTCGACGCCGCCCCGTTTCGCGAGCGCTGCCGAGGTCGAGTGCGCCAAGGTGCTCGATTACTACGGCATCCCGTGGGAATACGAGCCCCGTACGTTCGTGCTCGAGCAGGACGAGGACGGTCGCGTCACCGAGGCGTTCGCGCCCGACTTCTACCTGCCGGAGCAGGATCTGTACGTCGAGATCACCGTGATGAAGCAGTCGCTCGTCACCCGCAAGAACCGCAAGCTCCGCAAGCTCCGTGAGCGCTACCCCGACGTCAAGATCAAGCTCTTCTACCGGCGCGACCTCGAGCGCCTCGCCCAGCATTTCCACCTCGACCTCGCCAGCTGAGCGCATCGCCGCCGACGACCGCATCGGAGAGGTCTATCTCTCCGCGGCCGAGCTGGCCGCCCGCGTCCGCGAGCTCGGCGCCGAGATCGCGCGCGACTACGAGGGCCGCGAACCGGTGCTCGTCGGCTCGCTGAAGGCGAGCCTCGTCTTCATCGCCGACCTCTCGCGGGCGCTGCCGATCCTGCACGCGCTCGACTTCGTCGAGCTCGCCGGCTACGGCAGCTCGCAGATGGGCGGCCACGAGCAGATCCGCGTGCTCAAGGACCTCGACCTGGACGTCCGCGGCCGCGACGTGCTCGTGGTCGAGGACGTCGTCGACACCGGCCTGACGCTCAACTACCTGGTGCGCACCTTCGAGCTGCGCGAGCCCGCCTCGATCGCCGCCGTGACGCTGCTCGACCGCCCCTACCGGCGGCTCGTCGAGGACCTCCCCGTCCGCTATGTCGGCTTCGTCGTCCCGGACGAGCTGTTTGTCGGCTACGGCTTCGACCTCGACGAGCGCTACCGGGAGCTGCCCGACCTGCGGCTGCTCGACCTCGCCCGCCTCCGCCCCTCCTAGAAGAGCACCGGCCGCCCCGGGGGAGGCGGCCGGCGTCGTCGGGAGACGACCTTCGCGGGCCCGTGCAGGCCCAAGCTTGTTTCTGACTTTCAAGTCGTAAACGACTCCCGGCAACGGCCGGATACGGGCGCTACCCCAGGTAGCCGAGCGGGTCGACCGGGTTGCCGTTCACGCGCACCTCGAAGTGGACGTGGGGTCCGGTGCAGAAGCCGGTGCAGTCGGAGTACGCGATCACCTGCCCCTGGGCGACCTGCTGCCCGCACGAGACGACGACCCGTTCGTTGTGGCCGTACGCGGTGGCGTAGCCGCCGCCGTGGTCGATCATCACGAGGTTCCCGTACCCGGACATCTCGCCGCACCAGACGACCTTCCCGGCGGCGGCGGCGTGGACGGGCGTGCCCGACGGGACGCCGATGTCGATGCCCGGATGGAGCGTCCCCCAGCGCATCCCGAACGGGCTCGTGATCGGTCCCGACACCGGCCAGATGAAATGCGGCGCGTCGCCGGGCGCAGACGAGGCGCTGCCGGAGCTCGACCCCTGCTGCGCGGCGCGCAGCTGGGCGGCGAGCTGCGCGCTCGCGGCCTGGAGCGCCTGCGCCTCCGCGACCTGGCTCTGGATCTCCTTCTTCTTCGCGGCGAGCGCCGTCGCCTTGCTCCCGCGCGCGGCCGACAGCCGGTTCTGGTTCGAGACGAGCTGGGAGCGGAGCAGCTCGACCTGCTGCGCGCGGCCGTTGATCACCTGCGTCTCGGAGAAGACCGTCTTCTTCGCGGCGTGCGTCCGCTTGCGCGCGGCGGCGACCGCCTTCTTCGCGTCCGCGACCTGCGCGGCGACCTTCTTGTCCTGGGCGGCGATCGCCCCGAGGTAGTCCATCTGGTCGAGGACGTCGTTGAAGCTCTTCGCGGCGAGCACGACGTCGAGCGTCGACGGCGCCGGATCCTTGTAGATCGAGACGAGCCGCTGGTCGAGCCTGACGACGGCGATGCGGTACTGGCGGCGCAGCGCCCGGAACCGCCGCGTCTGCAGCGCGAGCAGCTCGTCCAGGGCCGAGAGCCGCGCGCGGTGGAGCGCGATGTCGCGCTGGAGCGCGGAGAGCCGCGACGAGACGTCGCCGACCTTGCTCTCGAGGACGTGGATGCTCGCCGTCAGCGAGTCGACCTGCTTCGAGAGCCGGGCCTCCTGCTGCTTGGAGACCGCGATCTGCTGGTGCACCTGCGCGAGCTGCGCGTCGACGCTCGCCTTCTTCTTGCCGATGTCGTCGGCGGCCGCGGCCGGCACGACGAGGAGCGCGAGCGCAAGCAGGAGCAGGAGGCGACGGGCCACGCCGCCGTTTTCGCCGGTCGGGCGCGCGTCCCTGCTACTCGCCGCGTTCCGGCGGATCCGGCGCGGGGGCCGGCGGCGTGCCCTCGTCGGGCGGCGGGTACGGCTCCGGAACCTGCGCCGGCTGCGGCGGGTCTGCCTCGTCGGGCGGCGGGTACGGGGCGTTTCCGATTTCGTCGGGTGCGACCATCATGGTCTGGTCTACCGGGAGACGGGCCTGCCGAATCCTCGCCTCCGCCTCTGCGAGCGTCGTCGCGAGCTCGTGCTCGACGCGGGCGCGGCGCTCCTCGACGTCGTGGAGCCGGGAGCGGACACGCTCGGCCGCCGCGTCGTCGGCCTCCCACTCGGCGCGGCCGAGCTCGGAGAGGAGCATGCTCCGCTCGCGCGCGAGGTTCTCGAGCTGCGCGTTGGCACGCCGGCGCTCGAGCGCCCCGTCGAGGCGGACGCGCCAGATCTCGGAGGCCGTGCTCGCGCGCGAGCGGCCGTCGGCGAGCAGGAGCGCGGCGCGGTCGGCCTGCGGCAGTCGGTTCGTCCGCGTCAGCTCGGCGAGGCCGAGCAGCAGGACCGCCGCGACGACGAGCAGGACGAGCCCCCACGGCCAGTGGCCGGCCGCGAACAGCCCGACCGCCGCGCCGAAGGCGCCGAAGCCGAGGCAGAGGAGCAGGGGCGCGGGCGGGATCCCGAACCAGCGGCGCTCCGCGACCGCGCGCGTGACCGGCCCCGGGACGCTCTCGAGCGGCGGCAGGTGGTCGGCGGCCGGCCCGCCGCAGGCGGGACAGTCGGCACGGTCGGCGGGGCGGGCCGCGCCGCAGCTAGGACACGTCGTGCGAGGGAGCGGTGACGCGCTCATGGCGTCCGCCTTCCCCCCGCTCGAGCGCTCGTAACGCCTCCGCCGCCGCCCGGCGCAGCGGGCCGACCTGTTGCCTGTAGTCCTCGTCGGTCACCTTGCCGGTGCGGTGGTCGAACTCGAGCTCCTTGAGCGCGGCGAGTGCCCGGTCGCGCTCCTCCACGAGCCCCACCCGCTGCAGCTCCCCGGGCTCGAGCCGGTCGAGCTCGTCGCTGGCGGGCGCCGGCTCGCGCAGGAAGGGACGCGCCACGAAGACGACGGCGACGACCGCGAGCACCGCCCCGAGGGCGATCGCGAGCGCGGTCACGGGACGGCGGGCGCGGCGCCGGGCTCGTAGCGCGCGGCGAGCCGTCGCTGCTCGACCGCGTCCGGCCACATCGCGACGAGCGAGCCGCCGACGAAGAGCAGGCCGGCGAGCCAGATCAGGTTGACGAGCGGCTTGACGAACACCTTCAGGTCGATCGCGCCGCTCTTCAGCAGCTGCGCGCTCGTGAAGACGTCGCCGAGCGAGCGCGGGTCGTGGTAGATCGAGACCTCGTTCGACGGCCCCTCGATCGCGTACTCGTTCATGCCGGGATGCAGCGTCGTCACGTGCGAACCGCCTCGGCGCACGTCGACGGTCGCCCGGAAGCCGGTGTAGTTCGGGCCGCTCGTGTTCGCGCTCGAGAGGTAGGTGAGCGTGTAGCCCGCCGCGGCCAGCGTCTCCCCGGGGGCGAGCACGCGCTCGCGCTGGGTCTGGTACGCGCTCGAGCCGGCGATCCCGAGCGCGAGCAGGACGACCGCCGCGTGGACGAGGTAGCCGCCGTAGCGGCGGCGGTTGCGGCGGACGAGCCGGACGAGCGAGCCGGTGGCGGCGCGGCCGCGGACGAACTCGAGCACGATCGAGGCCGTCACGAAGGCGGAGAAGGTGTACGCGAGCAGGCCCGGAGTCGAGCTCCCGAAGCCGAGCCCGAGCAGGATCCCGCCGGTGACGACCGCCGCCGCGAGCGGGACGAGGAACGTCCGGCCGAGCGAGCGCAGCGAGGCGCGCCGCCACGCGACGAGCGGCCCAAGCCCCATCAGCAGCAGCAGCGGCAGCCCGAACGTGTGCAGGAAGAAGTCGTAGTACGGCTTCGAGACCGACCGCGTCTCGCCGCGCACCGCCTGCGAGAGCAGCGGGTAGACGACGCCCCAGAGGATGGTCAGGCAGAGCGCGACGAGCAGCAGGTTGTTGTAGAGGAAGGTCGCCTCCCGCGAGACGAGCGACTCGAGCTTCGTCCGCGCCCGCAGCAGCGGCAGCCGCAGGTAGATGAGCGCGACCGAGAAGACGGTCATCAGCGCGATGAAGCCGAGGAACCAGCCGCCGAGCGGGCTCTGCGAGAACGAGTGGATCGAGTTGACGACCCCGGAGCGCGTGAGGAAGGTGCCGAAGATCGAGAGGCAGAACGCGAGCGCGACGAGCACCATGTTCCAGACCTTCAGCATCCCGCGCTTCTCCTGGATCATCACCGAGTGGAGGAACGCGGTCGCCGCGAGCCACGGCATCAGCGCCGCGTTCTCGACCGGGTCCCACGCGTAGTAGCCGCCCCAGCCGATCTCGACGTACGCCCAGTGCGCGCCGAGCAGCTGGCCGACGCCGAGGAACGTCCAGGCGGCGAGCGTCCAGCGGCGGGTGGCGACGATCCAGCGCTCGTCGGTGCGGCCGGAGAGGAGCGCGCCCATCGCGAACGCGAACGGGATCGTCAGCCCGACGTAGCCGAGGTAGAGCATCGGCGGGTGCGCGAGCATGTACGGGTTCTGCAGGCTCGGCACCATTCCGGCGCCGTCGGCGGGCGCGGGCGCGACGCCGAACGGGCTGGAGACGAAGCAGAGCATGAAGGCGAAGAAGCCGGCGACGAGCCCGAGCACCGGCACCGCCCAGGAGACGAGGTCGCGCGTCCGGCGGTTCAACCAGACCGCGAGCGCGGCGTAGCCGGTGAGGATCAGCAGCCAGAGCAGCAGCGAGCCCTCCTGGCCGCCCCAGAACGCCGAGAGCGCGTACCCGAGCGGCAGGTCGCGGCTCGTGTGCGCGGCGACGTACTGGAAGGTCAGGTCGCGCCGGGCGAGCGCGATCCAGAGCACGAGCGCGGCGGCGAGCGTGGCCGGGAAGGCGGCGATCAGCGCGTTCTGGGCCGAGGTCGCGAGCCTGCGCTTCCGCTTCCACGCCGCCCAGGAGCCGGCGACGAGGGCGTAGGCGACGAGCCCGAAGACGAGGATGAGCGCGGCGCGCCCGAGCGGGGCCATTACGTGCTGGAGGACTTCGCCGGCGCGTACTTCGACGGGCACTTCGTCACGAGCGAGCCCGGGATCGCGACGAAGACGCCGTTGCGGAGCGTTCCCTCGACGACGACGTGCCGGCCGACCTTGAACAGGTCGGGGACGCTGCCGTGGTAGCTGACCGCGACGCGGACGGCGTTGCGGCCCTGGACGTCCTTGAGCCGGAAGCGCATCGGGCTCGTGTGTCCGTCGCCGGTGACGGGGCCGACGACGGCGCCGACGAGCTGGACGTCGCCGCTGTGCCCGGGCAGCGTGCTCGGGGAGAGCTGGGCCACGCTCGTGCCGGCGAGCGCGGTGTAGACGACGAACACCGCGAGCGCCGCCGCCACCGACAGCGCGATCACGAGCCGCGCAGGACTGGCTCTCACGACGGCAAGGATAGCCCTGCGCCCGCAGGGCGGGCGTCGCTACCGGTCGGGAGTCGGCTCCGGGTTCCGCTGCGGGACCCGGTAGCCGTGGTCGTGGCAGAGGGAGCCCGGCGCGTCCTCGGTGAGCGCGTCGCAGTACCCCTTCCCGTACGCCGCCCGCATGAAGGCGGCGACGACGTCGAGGTTCCACTCGCTGATGTCGGCCGCTTCGCGCCAGAGGTCGGCGAGGCGCAGGTCGATGTCGAGCTCGAGGAGGTCGATTCGGGAGGGGTGCTTGGCCATGCGTCGAGGGTAGAAACCGCGTCGGACGGCATTGCGGAGCCCCCGCAGCGGCGCCTCGGCCGGGCGCGGATGCGGCCGGCGTCGCGGCCCGCGACCCTCGGGTCATGCGGACGCGCCGTCTCCCCCTGCTCGCGTTCCTCGGCCCCGGGCTGATGGTGATGCTCGCCGACACGGACGCGGGCTGCGTCGTCACGGCGGCGCAGTCGGGCGCGACCTGGGGGTACCGGCTGCTGCTCGTGCAGGTGCTGCTCGTGCCCGTCCTCTACCTCGTCCTCGAGCTGGCGGTGCGGCTCGCGCTCACGACCGGGAAGGGCCTGACCGAGCTGATCCGCGACGAGCTCGGCCCGGCGTGGACGGCGGTCGCGGTGGCGACGCTCGCGGTGAGCGTGCTCGGGGCGCTCGTGACCGAGTTCGCCGGCCTCGCCGGCGTGGGCGCGCTCTTCGGCCTCCCCCGCGCCGCGGTCGTCGGCGCCTCGGCGGCGCTCCTCGTCCTGCTCGTCGTCACCGGCGGCTACCGGCGCGTCGAGGTGGTCGGGATCGCGCTCGGCTCGCTCGAGCTCGTCTTCGTCGGCGCCGCGCTGGCGGCGCATCCGGATCCGGCCGCCGTCGCCTCCGGGCTGAGCCCCGTGCAGCCGTACGGCGACCCCGGCTACTTCGCGCTCCTGGCGGCGAACGTCGGCGCCGTCGTGATGCCGTGGATGCTCTTCTACCAGCCGACCGCGGTGCTCCAGAAGGGCCTGACGCGGTGGCATCTGCGCGCGGCGCGGATCGACACGGCGGTCGGCGCGGTCGTGACGCAGCTCGTGATGGTCGCCGTGCTCGTCGCCGCCGCGGCGAGCCTGCACGGCGGCGGCTCGCTCGAGTCGATCGGCTCGCTCGCCGCCGCGCTCACGCCGGCCCTCGGCTCGACCGCGGGACGCGTCGTGCTCGCGCTCGGGATCTCCGGGGCGGCGCTCGTCGCGGCGATCGTCGTCTCGCTCGCCGCCTCGTGGTCGGTGGCGGAGGCGTTCGGCAAGCCGCGGCGTCTCGGGGACGGGATCCGGCGCGCGCGGCTCTTCTACGGCGCCTATGCGGCGGTCGTGGCCGCCGGGGCGGGGATCGTGCTGGCGAGCGACTCGCTCGTCCGGCTCTCGGTCGACGTCGAGATCCTGAACGCGCTCCTGCTGCCGGTGCTGTTCGCGCTTCTCGCCGTCCTCGCGCGGCGGGCGCTCCCGGCGCCGTACCGGCTGGCGCCGCGGCGGCGGTTCGCGCTCGTCGCCGTCACCGGCCCGGTCGCCGCGGTCGCGCTCGTCTGGGTCGGGATCGCGCTCGGTCTCTGAGGACTACGCTCCGCCCATGGGCGCGATCAGGTACGGGCCGGGCGAGCTGCCGGTCGCGGACGGCTTCGACGCCGCGTTCGCGGAGCTGCGCGCGGCCGGCTACACGGCGTGCGAGTTCGGCTTCGTCGGCGGCTTCTGGCTCGACTACGAGACGGCGCCGAAGCTCGGGGAGGCCGCCGCGGCCGCGGACGTGGCGCTCTCGATCCACGCCCCGCTCGCGGCGTTCATGGGCCACGCCGACCGCGGCAAGAAGTTCAACATGGCGCTCGGGATGCTCGACCACACGGCCGGCCTCGCGAAGGCGTGCGGCGCGCAGCTCGTCGTCTTCCACCCCGGCTTCCTGCTCGGCCGCGAGCGCGAGCACGCGATCGCTGACGTCGTCGACCAGCTCGGCGACCTCCGCGCCCGGCTGGAGAAGAAGGACCGGCTCGTCCCGTTCGGCGTCGAGGTGATGGGCCGCGTCCGCGACCTCGGCTCGGTCGAGGACGTCTGCGCGATCGCCGCGGGCGCGGACTTCGTCCGGCCGGTGCTCGACTTCGCGCACATGCACGCGACGAGCGACGGCGCGTTCCTCGAGGCGGACGCGTTCGCGGACGCGCTCGCGCTCGCCGACGCGACGCTCGAGCCGGGCGCGCCCTTCCACATCCACTTCTCGGACATCCAGTACGCGAACAGGAACGAGACGAAGCACCTGCCCTACGGCGAGGGGACGCTCCGGGCGGAGCCGCTCCGCGAGGCGCTGGCGCGGTTCGAGCGGCCCGCGACCGTGATCAGCGAGTCGCCGGACGCGGCGTCGACTCAGGCAATCGGCGCGGTGTTGCTGAACGACAGCTCGGCCAGCCGGTCCTCGTAGACCGTCGCCTCGCCGTCGAGGCCCGCGTCGCGGAGGAGCGTCACGATCTCGTCGAGCGCCCCGCGCTCCGGCGCGCGCATCCCGTACGTGCGGAAGCCTTCGAGCGCCTCGGCGAAGAGCTCGCGCGCCTCCTCGGCGCGGCCCTGCGCGAAGCGGACGATCCCGAGCGCCACCCGCGTCGTCGAGAGCGAGAGCCGGTCCTCCGGGCCGACGCTCTCCCGCGCCTCGAGGGCGAGCCGCTCCGCCTCCTCGAGCGCGCCCCGCTTGACGAGCAGCTGCGAGAGCGAGCGCTGCGCCTCGCAGAGGTGCGCGCGGTCGCCGAGGCCCTTCAGCACGCGGACGGCGTCGCGGAGCAGGCGCTCCGCCTTGTCGATCTCCCCCAGCTCGAGCAGCGAGCGGGCGATGTGCACCTTCACCGTCGCCTCGTTCGAGCCGAGCCCGAGCTCGTCGTAGATCGCACGCGACTCCTCGTAGCTCGCGACGACGTCCTCGTGGGCGCCGCGGATCCACGCGAGGAACGCGGACGACTGGAGCGCGAGCGCCCGGCCGACGACGCTCCCGCTCTGCTCCGCGAGGTCGTGGGCGCGCTGGACGAGCGGCTCGGCGTGCTCCGCGTCCAGCTCGAGCAGGTAGCTCTGCGCGAGCGCCTGCGTGACGAGCGCCTCGAGGTCCTCGCGGCCGAGATCCTGCGCGACCGCGATCGCCCGCTTGGCGGTCGCGCGGAAGTCCTCGTTGTCGCCGAGCCAGCCCGTGACGTGCATCCGCGCCCAGAGCGCGTCGAAGAGCGGGACGCCGCCGTCCGCCTCGAGCAGCCCGAGCGCGCGCTCGACGAGCTCGAGCGCGTACGGCGCGTCGGCGTTCAGGTTGAGCGCCACCTCGGCGAGCCCGGTGAGGGCGCGGCCCTCGATCGAGCGGTCGCCGGTCGCGGCGGCCTCGGAGCGGACGAGCTCCATCTCGACGTGGACCGCGGCGAAGTCGCCGAGCCGCCAGGCCGCGCGGGCCGCGTGGTAGCGGCGCTCGAGCGTCGGCGCCAGCTCGGCCGAGCGGACGAGCAGCTTCCGGCCGCTGCGGAACGACTCGCGCGTGAGCGCGCGACGGCCCGCCTTCTCGAGCGCCTCGGCCGCCTCCTCCGCGAGCTCCGGCGGCGTCGCGCCGTCGAGCTCGGCGAGCAGGCGCGCCGCCTGGTCGAGGTGGAAGGCGCGGATCTCGAGCAGCTCGTCGCCCGCGTGCTCGGCGAGCCAGCCGGCGAACGACTGGTGCAGGTCGGCGCGCGACCCCTTCGACAGCCCCGCGTAGGCGACCTCGCGGATCAGCACGTGCTTGAACTTGAACGCCTCCTCACCGCTGATCGAGGCGCGCGGCTCACGGACGACGAAGTCGCGCAGGAGCAGCTCGTCGATCGTCGCGGCGACGTCGTTCTCCGGGGTCAGCCGCTCGATCGCGCCCTGCATGAAGATCCGGCCCATCACCGAGGCGCGCTGCAGCAGCCGGCGCTGCGCCGGCGCGAGTCGGTCGATGCGGGCGGCGATCAGCGCCTGCAGCGTGTCCGGGATCCGCTCGCCGGCGGAGCCCGCGCGCTCGGCGAGCATGCGGATCGTCTCCTCGACGAAGAGCGGGTTGCCCTCCGTCTTCGCGAGCACCGTCGCGACGTCGACCGGCACGTCGAGCTCTCCGGTGAGCAGCCCGACGAGCTCCGCGCTCTCCTCCGCCTGCAGCGGCTCGAGCTCGAGCGTGACCGAGCGGACGCGGCCGCCGCCCCAGGTCGGGCGGACGTCGAGCAGCTCCGGCCGCGCGAGACAGAGGATCAGGAGCGGCGCCTCGCGCACCCAGGCGGCGAGGTGCTCGATCAGGTCGAGCAGCGGCTCCTCGCCCCAGTGGACGTCCTCGAAGGCGAGCACGAGCGGCTGCGCTCCGGCGAGCTGCTCGACGAGCGCGCGCACCGCCCACGCGATCTCCTGCGAGGCGCGCTCCGCCTCGACCGCCTCCAGCACGCCGACCGCGAGGCCGAGCAGGTCGGCGACCGCCTCGTCCTCGCAGGTCTCGCAGAGCTTCTCGTACGCCCGGTCGAGCGGATCGTCGTCGGAGATGCCCGCGGCGGCCTTCACCATCTCGGCGACCGGCCAGTAGGTGACGCCCTCGCCGTACGGGAGGCAGCGGCCCTTGAGGATCGTCGCGCCCTCGAGGCCGTCGAGGAACTCGCGGACGAGCCGGCTCTTGCCGACGCCGGGCTCCCCGTAGACGGTGACGAGCGACGCCCGGCGGTCGCGGACGGTGCGGGCGAACGTGTTCTCGAGCAGCTCGAGCTCCGTCTCGCGGCCGACGAGCGGCGCGGCGAGCGAGTGGATCGGCGTGCCCTGCTCGACGGCGCAGACGACGCGGCTCGCCTGGATCGGGCGCGACCAGCCGCGCAGCTCGATCGGGTCGAGCGGCTCCAGCTCGATGCGGCCGCGCACGAGCCGGGTCGCGGCGGGGCCGATCAGGATCTCGTCGGCGGCGGCGTGCTGCTGCAGCCGCGCCGCCAGGTTGACCGCCTCGCCGGTCGCGAAGGTCGACTCGCTGTCGTCCGCGACCACCTCGCCGGACTCGATGCCGACGCGCGCGCGCAGACCGAGCTCCCGGACGCGCTCCATCGTCGCGAGCGCTGCGCGGGCGGCACGCTCGGCGTCGTCCTCGTGCGCGAGCGGGATGCCGAACGCGGCCATGACCGCGTCGCCCGCGAACTTCTCGACGGTGCCGCCGTGCGTGACGATGCAGTGCGAGACCTGGTCGAAGAAGCGGCCGACGCGCCGCCGCACGACCTCCGGATCGGTGTCGGCGACGAGCTCGGTCGAGCCGACGAGGTCGACGAAGAGGACGGTGGCGAGCTTGCGTTCCACGACTGAATGGTAGTCCCGGGACGTCCGGCTAGGATCGGCCGCGATGCTCGACCCGAAGGTCTTCAAGGCGTACGACGTGCGCGGCGTCCATCCCGGCGAGATCGACGAGGCCGGCGCCGAGGCGATCGGGCGCGCCTACGTCGAGCAGTTCGAGCCGAAGCGGATCGCCGTCGGGCGCGACATGCGGCTCTCGTCGCCGTCGATGCAGGCGGCGCTGATGCGCGGCGCGGCGGCCGCGGGCGCGGAGGTGCTCGACCTCGGGCTCGTCGGGACGGAGATGGTCTACTTCGCGGTCGGCTCGCTCGGGCTCGACGGCGGCGTGATGGTCACCGCCTCGCACAACCCGAAGGAGTACACGGGGATGAAGATCGTGCGGCGCGGCGCGCTGCCGGTCGGCGGCGAGTCGGGGCTGCTCGAGGTGCGCGACCGCGCGCTCGCCGGGCCGGGAGC
>DASSNM010000033.1:0-22961 GCA_035688025.1 Gaiellaceae bacterium
TCGGCCGCGAGGCGGCGTTCGCGGGGAGCCTGCTGAACGTGAGGCCGATCCTGACGATCCGCGACGGGGAGGTCGTGCCGCTGAAGCGCGTCCGCGGGAGCGGCAAGGCGCTCGCCGCGTTCGGCGCCGCCCGCGAGTCGACGTCGAGCGACGAGCCGTCGCTGCGCGTCGGGATCGCGCACGCGGCGGCGCCGGAGCGGCTGCGTGCGCTCGAGGAACTGGTCGGGCAGGTGCGGCCGCGCGCCGTGCTCGAGGTCGCGACGTCGCTCGGCGCCGTCGTCGGCACGCACGCCGGTCCCGGGACGGTCGGCTTCTTCTGGTTCGACGACATCGAGTAGTTGGCCATGCGCAAACCACCCGCCGACCGGGCGACGCCGAGCGACGAGCCGTTCGACGCGGTCGTCGTCGTCTCGTTCGGCGGCCCGGAGGGACCCGACGACGTGCTGCCGTTCCTCGAGAACGTGACGCGCGGCCGCGGCGTGCCGCGGGAGCGGCTCAACGAGGTGGCGCACCACTACGAGCGCTTCGGCGGCGTCAGCCCGATCAACGCGCAGAACCGCGCGCTGATCGCCGCGCTCGAGCCCGAGCTCCGGGCGCACGGCATCGACCTGCCCGTCTACTTCGGGAACCGCAACTGGCACCCGCTCCTCCCGGACACGATCCGCCGGATGCGCGACGACGGCGTCCGCAACGCACTCGCCTTCCTCACGTCGGCGTACAGCTCGTACTCCGGCTGCCGGCAGTACCGCGAGAACCTCTACGAGGCGCAGCAGGCAGTCGGGCCCGACGCCCCGGCCGTGTCGCGGCTTCGGATGCTCTACAACCACCCGGGCTTCGTCGCCGCGAACGCCGAGCACCTCCGCGAGGCGCTCGCGACGGTGCCGGAGGGCGCCCACGTCGCGTTCACCGCCCACTCGATCCCGGTCGCGATGGCGAAGAACTGCGCCTACGAGGCGCAATTGCGCGAGACGGCCCGGCTCGTCGCCGCGGAGGCCGGTGCCGGGCACTGGGACGTCGTCTACCAGTCACGCAGCGGGCCGCCGCAGGTGCCGTGGCTCGAGCCGGACGTCTGCGACCACCTCGAGCGGCTGCACGCCGACGGTGCGGCCGGGGTCGTCGTCGCGCCGATCGGCTTCGTCTCCGACCACCTGGAGGTGCTGTACGACCTCGACGTGGAGGCGCGCGAGCGGGCGGCCGGGCTCGGCTTGCCCTTCGCCCGCGCCCGGACGGCGGGCACGCATCCGGCCTTCGTCGCCGCGATCCGCGAGGCGATCCAGGAGCGACTCGACCCGGCGCTGCCGAAGCGCGCCCACGGGCGATTCGGGCCGAGCCACGACACCTGCGCGCCCGACTGCTGCCTTCCCGGCAACGGCCGCCCCTCGCCCTGGGACGCCGATTAGGCATCGGTCGCGGCCTCCGGCAGCTGCTCCTGCCGCCGGACGAACAGCGCCGTCGCCGCCCAGCCCGGCAGCCACCAGTTCGCGGGCCCGAGCAGCCGCATCAGTGCCGGGACGAGCAGCGCGCGGATCACCGTCGCGTCGAAGATGATCCCCGCCGCGAGCCCGATCGCGAACTCCTTGATCTCGAACCCCGGGCTCGACGAGAGGACGAGGAAGGCGAACATCAGGATCAGCGCCGCGCTCGTCACGAGCTTGCCGGTGCGGGCGAGCCCGAGCTCGATCGCCTTCTCGGTCGAGCCGGTCTCGTCGTAGGCCTCTCGCATGCGCGTGAGCATGAAGACCTCGTAGTCCATCGAGAGCCCGAACAGGAACGCGAAGATCATCAGCGGGATCCACGCCGTGATCGCCTGGGTCGCCGTGATGTTCCAGAGGGACGAGCCGTGCCCCTCCTGGAAGATGAAGACGATGATCCCGAACGCGGCCGCGAGCGAGATCAGGTTGAGGATCGCCGCCTTGATCGGCAGCACGACCGACCGGAACGCACGGGCGAGCAGGATCAGCGTCAGCACGACCACGAACGCGAGCACGTAGGGGAAGTTGCCGTAGACCGCGTGCACGAAGTCGCGGTCGACTGCCGGCACGCCGCCGAGCGTGCCCGTCGTGCCCTTCAGCGTCTCGTTGACGCGATCGACGACGCCCTGGATGCCGGGGCCGGCGCCGTCGATGGCGGGGAACGCCTCGACGATCGAGTCTTGCCCGCGCCGCCAGTCGGCGGGCGCGCTCGCGCCGACGATGCCCGGCACCGCCCGCACCTTCGCGGCGATCGCCGTCGGATCCCCGCCGTGCTCGACGAGGACCGCGAACGGCTTCATCACGCCCGGCGAGATGCCGGCGTCGGCGAGCATCTGGCGCCCGTCGATCGCGGTGCCGGAGCCGGGGAAGTTCTTCAGCTGCGACTCGTTCGGGTTGAGCTGCGTGCCGATCCCCGCGAGCACGGCGACGATCGCGAGCCCGACGGCCGCGACGACCACCGGCCGCCGGAGCACGAGCCGCGCCCAGCGCCCCCAGAGGCCGTCCTCCGGGTGGCCGTGGTCGACGAACCGCCTGGGGAGGAGGCGCACGCTGTTGATCCGCTCGCCGAGCACCGCGAGCAGCGCCGGCAGCAGCGTGATCGCGGCGAGCACCGAGACGGCCGGGATGAGCATGCCGCCGATCCCCATCGAGCGGATGAACGGCAGCGGCAGCACGATCATCGACAGGAGGCCGACGGCGACCGTCGAGCCCGACACGATCACGGAGCGCCCGGCATGCGTCATCGTCTCGACCAGCGCGCTCTCGACGTCGGCGCCCTCGCGCAGCTCGTCGCGGAACCGGAAGATCATCAGCAGCGCGTAGTCGATGCCGACGCCGAGCCCCACGAGCGCGATCAGGAACTGCACGATGATCGAGACGTCGGTGACGGTCGTGAGCGCCCACACGAGCGTGAAGGTGTTCAGGATCGCCGCCACCGCCACGGCGATCGGCATCAGCACCGCGGGCAGCGTGCCGAAGACGAAGAAGAGGATGATCAGCGCGCCGGCGCCGCCTATCATCGCCTCGACCAGGATGCTGGGCCCGTCTCCGCTCGAGTTCGTCGACGCCTCCTCGAGCGGGTCGTGCCCGGTGACGTTGACGGTGATGCCGCTCGGGAGCCCGCGCGCGGCGGCGGCACGCATCTCGTCGGCGCCGCTCTTCGACTCGAACTCCGCGAGGCCCGGGGGATACACCTCGAGGAACGTCGTGTGCCGGTCCTTCGACACGTACATCGGGTCGTGCGTCGAGAACCAGGAGCTCGTGCGGGCCGCCGGCATCGTCGCCGCGGCCCGGTCCATCGCCTGGTGGATCGCCTCGCTCTTCGTCGCGTCGCCCTGCGTGTGGAGGACGACGACGTTCGGCGGTCGCACGCCCGTCCCGAACGTCTTCAGCGTCCGCTGGTTCGCCTCGTACGCCGACTTCCCGGGGATCGAGAAGCTCTGGAACCACTTCACCTGACCGGCGGCGAACGCGCCGAAGGCGGTGAGGACGAGCCAGAGGCCGATCACGTACCAGCGTCGGCGGGCGATCACGTGTGCGAGGCGAGCGAGCATCCGGCTCCTTCCCGTGGTTTCGAGCAACGATACAGTGACTGAAAGATTACTGCCGCAGTACACTCCCGGCGATGGGTCTGCGAGAGACGAAGAAGCTCGCCACGCGCGGGCAGATCGCCGACGTCGCGATGCGCTTCTTCGCCGAGCGCGGGTTCGACGGTGTGACCGTAGCCGAGATCGCCGCCGCGGCAGGCGTCTCGGAGAAGACCGTCTTCAACTACTTCCCGACCAAGGAGGACCTGTTCTACGACGAGGTCCCCGAGCGCGCTCGCGCGCTCGCCGCCGCGATCCGCGACCGGTCGCCGGGCGAATCGGTCGTCGCCGCGCTCCGCCGCCTGCAGGTCGCCCAGTGCGAGCGCCTGTCCCGCCCGGGCTTCGCGACGTTCGCGCGCATCCTCGAGGGCTCGCCCGCGCTCCAGGCGAAGGAGCTCGAGATCATGTCCCTGTTCGCACGCGCGGTCGACGACGCCCTCGTCGAGGAGGGGGTGGACGCGCGCGACGCGCGGGTCGCGGCGGGCCTGCTCGTCACGGTGCACCGCCAGTTCTTCCGCGCCGCGCGCGCGGAGGCGCTCGCCGGGAGGCACGGCCCGGCGGCTGTGCGGCGGCTGCGCGCCGATCTGGAGCGCGGGTACGCGCTCCTCGAGCACGGCCTCGGTGGTCTCGCGGCTCATGCATCCTCCGACGGCGGCGGGAGGCGAAACTCATCGGCCCGGTCCGTCCGGTCCGGGTCCTAAGCTGCGGTGGGTGGCGACGATGACCCGAGTGCACCCGGGGTTCACAGGCGTGGTCCAGCACCACTGGCCGCGGCCGCGTGGCTGGACGCCGCCGCAGCACCTCGACCGCCTCGACGTCTCGTCGCTCCCGGGCGTCGGCCCCACGCTCGCGAAGCGGCTGCGCACGTTCGGCATCTCGAGCGTCACCGACCTGCTCGACCACGCACCGCGGCGCTACGAGTCGGCCGCCGAGCAGGTGCCGATCGCGAAGCTCGGCCTCGCCGAGGGCGAAGTCGCGATCGAAGGTCGAATAGCAAGCGCGCGGGCGCGGCCGCTGCGCGGCCGGCGCACGCTCGTGAACGCGGTGGTGCGCGACGAGAGCGGCGGCCAGATCACGGCGCAGTTCTTCAACCAGCCGTGGCTCGTCGAGAAGCTCGTCCCCGGCACACACGTCCGCCTGCGCGGGAAGCTGTCGCGGTACGGCTTCGACGTGAAGAGCTATGACGTCGGCGAGGCGCGGCGAACGGCGGACTTCGCGCCGGTGTACCCGGCGAGCGAGCAGATCCCTTCCGCGCGACTGCGCGAGCTCGTCCGAGGGGCGCTCGCAGACCACGGCCGCTTCCTGCCGGATCCGCTGCCTGCCGAGCTCGAGCTGCCGACGCGCGCGGACGCGCTCGCGGCGCTTCACTTCCCGGCAGACGGGGAGCAGGCTGAGGCGGGCCGCCGGCGGCTCGCGCTCGACGAGCTGCTCGCGCTGCAGCTCGTCGTCGCGCGCCTGCGCACCACCGACGCGACGGCGCCGTCGCTCGCCGAGCCGGGCGAGCTGATCGCGCGCTATCGCGAGGTGCTCCCCTTCGCGCTCACCGAGCACCAGGAGCGGGCCATCACCGAGATCGACCTCGACCTGGCGCAGACGACGCCGATGCAGCGCCTCCTCCAGGGCGACGTCGGCTCCGGCAAGACCGTGGTCGCGCTGTACGCGCTCCTGCGCGCGGTCGAGAACGGCCGGCAGGGTGCGCTGATGGCGCCGACGGCGACGCTCGCGGAGCAGCACTTCCTCACGGTCGAGGCGCTGTGCGCGCCGCTCGGTGTCGAGGTCGCGCTGCTCACGGGCGCCGTGAAGGGCAGCGTCGAGGCGCCGGTCGTCGTCGGGACGCACGCGCTGATCCAGCCGGACGTCAGCTTCCGCGACCTCGCCGTCGCGGTCGTCGACGAGCAGCACCGGTTCGGGGTCGAGCAGCGGAAGGCGCTCGCCGAGAATCGGTCGGCGCATGTGCTGCACATGACGGCGACACCGATCCCGCGCACGCTCGCGCTGACGATCTACGGCGACCTCGCGGTGAGCGAGATCGCGAAGCCGCCTGCGAACCGCAAGCCGATCGTCACCGCGCGCGTCGGCGCCGAGCGCTCCTCCGACGCGTACACGCGGCTGCGCGTGCATCTCGACGCGGGCCGCCAGGCGTACGTCGTCTGCCCGCTGATCGAGCAGTCGGAGACGCGTCTCGCCCGCGCGGCCGAGGCCGAGGCGGAGCGGCTGCGGCGCGGCGAGCTGCGCGGCTACCGCGTCGGGCTCCTGCACGGGAGGCTGAAGCCGGCCGACCGCCGCGAGGTGATGCGGCAGTTCAAGGAGCACGAGCTCGACGTGCTCGTCGCGACGACGGTGATCGAGGTCGGCGTCGACGTGCCGAACGCGACGATCATGATCGTGCAGGAGGCCGACCGCTTCGGGCTCGCGCAGCTGCATCAGCTGCGCGGCCGCGTCGGGCGCGGGGGAGAGCAGAGCTATTGCCTGCTGATCTCGCGGGCCGCGGAGGAGCTGACGGAGACCGCCGACGCGCGACTCGACGCGCTCGTGCAGACGACCGACGGCTTCGAGCTCGCCGAGGTCGACCTCGAGCTGCGCCGCGAGGGGCAGCTGCTCGGCACGCGTCAGTCGGGGTGGAGCGACCTGCGCTTCACGAAGCTTCGCCGCGACCGCGACCTGATCGAGCAGGCGCGGGAGCTGGCGGCGGAGCTGCGCGACGAGGACGGGCCCTGGCAGGACGCGGCGGAGGAGCTGCTCGCCGGTGCGGATCATCGCGGGCTCGCGTAGGGGTCACCGCATCGCCGCGCCGAAGGGGCGGGAGACGCGGCCGACCTCCGACCGGGTGCGCGAGAACGCCTTCAACCTGATCGGCCCCGTCGACGACGCCGAGGTGCTCGACCTCTTCGCCGGCTCCGGCGCGCTGGGGCTCGAAGCGCTCTCGCGCGGCGCGGCGCGCGCCACCTTCGTCGAGAACGAGCGAGAGGCATGCCGCGTGATCGGCGCGAACCTCGAGAAGCTGGAGCTCCGGGGCATCGTGATCTGCCAGGACGTCCTGCGGGCAGTCGCGCAGGAGCACCGGCGGTACGACCTCGTGCTCTGCGACCCGCCCTACGACTTCGACGGTGCCCGGCTGGCGCCGCACCTGGCGAGGCTGCTCGCGGACGACGGCGTGCTCGTCTGGGAGACGTCGGGGCGGCTCGAGGCGCCCGAGGCGCCGGGGCTGCGACAGCGAACCACGCGCAGGTACGGTTCCGCGCGGCTCACCCTGTTCGAGACGCCGTGATCACCGCCATCTACCCCGGGACCTACGACCCCGTCACGAACGGGCACGTCGACGTGATCCTCCGCGCCGCGAGGATCTTCGACCGCGTCGTCGTCGGCGTCGTCGACAACCCGCATCACAAGCGGCCGATGTTCCCGGTGCCGGAGCGCGTCGACTTCGTGAAGCAGGCGCTCCAGGGCGTCGACAACGTCGACGTGGACGTCTTCAAGGAGCTCGTCGTCGACTTCGCCCGCCGCTGGGACGCGAAGGTGATCGTGAAGGGCCTGCGGGTCGTCTCCGACTTCGAGTGGGAGTTCCAGATGAACCAGCTCAACCGGACGCTCGCGCCGGACATCGAGACGGTGTACGTGATGGCGAGCCCGCAGGTCAGCTTCGTGTCCTCGAGCGGGGTGAAGGAGATAGCGTCGTTCGGCGGAAATGTCGAGGAGCTCGTGCCGAAGCCTGTCGCCGTGCGCCTGAAGGAGATGTTCCCGAACGGCCGCGGCGGCGCCCCCGTCTCCGACCAGGAGTAGACTGGAACTTCATGGACGTACTGGTTCTGATCGACAAGCTCGACGACCTCGTGCACAACGCGAAGGCCGTGCCGCTCACCGACCAGGTGCGCATCGACCGCGAGGAGATCTACGACATCCTCGACCAGATGCGGGCGACGATCCCGGAGGAGATCAAGCAGGCGCGCTGGATCGTCAAGGAGCGGCAGGAGATGCTGGCGGAGGCGAAGCGCGAGCAGGACCGGCTGCTCCAGGAGGCGCGGGAGCAGGCGGTGCGCGAGGCGTCGCAGACCGAGATCGTCAAGCTGGCGGAGCGGCAGGCGCAGGAGATCATCGACGAGGCCCGCCGCCAGGCCCGCGAGATGCGGCTCGAGATGGAGGACTGGGCCGACGGGATGCTCGCGACGCTCGAGACGAACCTCGACAAGTTCCTCGTCGCGGTGCGCCGCGGCCGCGAGCGGCTGCACGAGCGGTCGCAGGAGTCGGTCGTCGCCGGGATCGGCCCGGTCGACCTCTCCGACAACGGCTCCAGCTACTAGAGCTTCGGGCTGCCCACCGGCCGCCAGTGGCCGTAGGGCGCGTACGCCTCGTTCGGCGACGTCGTGTCCGTGTCGACCGCCGCCCCGTGCCGGGCGGCGACCTCGGAAGCCGGGTACAGGATCGAGGCGCCCTCCCGGCGGGCGCCGACCATCAGGAGCACGCACGCCGCGCCGCCGTCGTTGACGAACGCGTGCCGCGTGCCGGGCGGGCAGTGCAGGAGGTCCCAGGCCTTCAGGCGCCGCTCCTGCTCCTCGACGATCGCGAGGCACTCCCCCTCGAGCACGAGGAAGTCCTCCTGCGCGGTCTCGGCGTGATACAGGGTCGACCGCTGCCCCGGCTCGATCACCGCGAGCTTGATCCCGAGCTGCGGGAACAGGTGCGGCTGGACGCCCAGCTCGGCCGCGACCCGGCCGTCCGCCTCGAATCCGCAGCGCGAGCCGAAGCCGTCGCGCTCCAGCCAGACTGCGTCACGTGCGTTCAGCACGAACCAGCCGTCGCCCTGTGGCACGAGCCCGGCGGGCGTCTCGCGGAGCGGCGCCTCGTCCATGTCGCAAACGCTACCTTCCAGGACATGACGAGCTTCAGCCTCCGCCAGGTGAAGCTCCGTCCGGGCGAGCAGTACCGCGACGAGCTCGAGGTCGAGCTGCCGGCGTTCGAGTTCGGCGGTCAGCGCTACGTGCCGGTGCCGGAGCGGGTGCCGGCGGACTTCGAGATCACGCGCGCGAACACCGGGACGGTCTTCACGCTCCGCTTCACGACGCGCGTGATGGGACCCTGCTATCGCTGCCTCGGTGACGCGTCGCTCGACGTGCCGATCTCGGCGCGCGAGTACCAGGCCGAGGACCCCGAGGACGAGCAGATGACGACGCAGTACGTGTCGGGAGGCAACCTCGACGTCTCGCAGTGGGCGCGCGACGCGGTCGCGCTCGCGCTGCCCGACAAGATCCTCTGCCGGCCCGACTGCGCGGGCCTCTGCGGGGAGTGCGGCAAGAGCCTGAACGACGAGCCGCACACGCACGAGGAGGAGCACGGCGACCCGCGCTGGGCGGTGCTCGAGGCGCTGCGCGAGCAGTCGTCCTAGGGCAGCTCGAGCGTCCGCGTCACCTCGAGCCGCTCCAGGAAGCGGCGGTCGTGCGAGACGACGACGAGGCAGCCCGCGTAGCCGGCGAGCGCCGTCTCGAGCTCCTCGATCGCCTCGAGGTCGAGGTGGTTCGTCGGCTCGTCGAGGACGAGGCAGTTGACTCCGCGCGCGGCCAGCAGGGCGAGGGCGGCGCGCGTGCGCTCGCCGGGTGAGAGCGACGCGGCGGGCCGGTCGACGTCGTCGGCGCCGAGCGCGAACTTCGCGAGCAGCGTGCGCGCCTCCGTCGCGGGGAGCCCGGACAGCTCGCAGAAGTCGGCGAGAAGCGGCCCGGTGAAGAGATCGCGCGACTGGTTCAGCTCCCCGAAGACAGCGCCGGCGCCGGGGCGGCGCTCGCCCGCTGTGAGCGGCAGCTCGCCGAGGAGCGCGCGGATCACCGTCGTCTTGCCGGCGCCGTTCGGTCCGACGATCGCGACCCGGTCGCCGAAGCCGAGCTCGAGGTCGACCGGGCCGGCGCGGAACGAGCCGACCTCGACGACCGCGCCTGCGAGCGAGACGATCGCGCCGGTCGGCGGCGGAGACGCGAACTGCAGCTGCAGGCGCCACGGCGTCCACGGCTTCTCGACCTCCTCGAGCTGCTCGAGGTGGTGCTTCGCCTGCGCGACCTTGCCGCGCAGCGCGTTCGTGCCCCGGCGGTCGGCCATCGCGCCGCCCGCGCGGGCCTCGGAGCGGCGCGTCGCGAGCAGGAGCGAGTACCGGTCGCGCTCGCCGACGTAGTCGGCATACGCGGCCGCGTGCTGGGCGCGCGCCCGTTCGCGCGCCGCCTCGTAGTCCGACCAGGTGCCGGCGTACTCGTGCACCTTGCGTGTCTCCGCCTCGAGCTCGACGACGCGCGTGACGGTGCGGTCGAGGAACGCGCGGTCGTGCGAGACGAGCACGACGCCTGCGTCGAGGGTCGTGAGGAACCGCTCGAGTCGCTCGAGGCCGCCGAAGTCGAGGTTGTTGGTCGGCTCGTCGAGGAGGAAGACGTCGAAGCGCGAGAGCAGGATCGCGGCGAGCGACGCCCGCGCCGCCTCGCCGCCGGAGAGGGAGGTGACGAGCCGGTCGGCCCGGCGGCCGAGCCCGACGTCGTCGAGCACCGCGCCCGCGCGCGCCTCGAAGTCGGCGCCGCCGAGGAGCAGGAACCGGTCGAGTGCCTCGCTGTAGTCGCGCGCGAGCTCCGGCTCGCCGGCGAGCCGGGCCGCGAGCGCGTCCATCTCCGCCTCTGCGGTGCCGACGCCGGTGCGGCGCGCCAGGTAGTCGCGCACGGTTTCGCCGTCGCGTGCCTCCGGCTCCTGCGGCAGGTAGCCGACGGCGCCCGGCGCGACCACCTCGCCGCGGGCGGGCGGCTCGAGCCCCGCGAGCACGCGGAGCAGGGTCGACTTGCCGATCCCGTTCGGGCCGACGATCCCGATCCGATCGCCCGGCGAGACGACCAGCGAGACACGGTCGAGCACCTGGACGGCGGCGTACGACTTCGAGACGTCACGTGCAACGAGCGAGCCCGGCATCGGGCGGACCTCCTTCGAGCGAAAGGGCGGAAGCGCGCTGTTCGGTCTAGAGATCCGTCATGGGGCGCCCCCGTCAACGAGGGCGGCGGCACTCTACCAGGGACGAATCGTCACGCTCTTTCAACCCTTCCCTGGCAAGGGTTACAAGAGCGCGAAAACTTCCCCACACGGCTTTCGGCTAGACTGGCCGCCGCTCATGGCCGTCCCCAAGAGGAAAACCTCCAAGGCCCGTCGCGACAAGCGCCGCGCCACGCACTCGATCGAGGCGCCGCGCGTCAACACGTGCCCCCAGTGCGGGTCGCCGAAGCGCGCGCACCGCGTCTGCCCGACCTGCGGCACCTACAAGGGCCGCGAGGTCGAGCCGCTGCGCCTCCAGGCTCCGTAAGAGTGACCCGCGTCGCGGTCGACGCGCTCGGTGGAGACAACGCGCCCGGCGAGGTGGTCCTCGGCGCGCTCGACGCCGTCGCCGACGGCGTCGACGTCACCCTCTTCGGCCCCGCCGGCCTCGACACGCAGGGGCTCGAGCTCGTCGAGACGACCGAGGTGATCGAGATGGCCGACAAGCCGGCAGAGGCCGTGCGCGCGAAGCCGGATTCGAGCCTCGTCGCTGCCGTCCGCGCCGTCGCCGCCGGGAACGCGGACGCCGTCCTCTCCGCCGGCAACACCGGCGCGATGCTCGCCGCCGGCCTCCTCCATCTGCGACGGCTGCCGGGCGTGATGCGGCCGGCGATCGCCGTGCCGATTCCCGCGCGGCAGGGCCCGAGCGTCCTCCTCGACGCGGGCGCGAACGCCGACGCGCGCCCCGAGCACCTGCTCCAGTTCGCGCACATGGGCGCCGTCTTCAGCGCGGAGCTGCTCGACGTTCGGAAGCCCGAGGTGCGCCTGCTGTCGATCGGCGAGGAGGACGAGAAGGGGAACCAGCTGACGATCGAGGCCCACCGCCTCCTCCGCGACGACACCCGCCTCAACTTCAAGGGGAACGCGGAGAGCCGCGACCTGCTGCGCGGCGCCGCCGACGTCGTCGTCACCGACGGCTTCACCGGCAACGTCGCGCTGAAGCTGCTCGAGGGGACGATCAGGGAGCTGCTCGACGCGCTCCGCGAGGAGATCACCGCGACCGCGACCGGGAAGCTCGGCGGCGCGCTGATCCGGCCGGCCGCGCGGCGTCTGCGCACCCGGCTCGACCCCGACACCTACGGCGGCGCGTACCTGCTCGGGCTGCGCGGCCTCGCCGTGATCGCGCACGGCAACTCGCGCCGCCGCGCGATCGCGAACGCGATCAAGCTCGCAGCGCGCGGGGCCGAGCACCGTGTCGTGGAGAGGCTCGCGGAGCGGCTCCCGGAACGCGTCGGTGTATGATCGCGCGGATTTTCCGGCCAACCCCCTGACAAAAGACAAATTGAGGTGACATGGCAGCGTCGCGCGAAGAGGTCTACGAGCGGGTCAAGGAAGTCCTGACCGAGCAGCTCGGAGTCGAAGAGGATCAGATCACCGAGGAGGCGTCGTTCCAGGACGATCTCGACGCGGACTCGCTCGACCTGGTCGAGCTGATCATGGAGCTCGAGGACCAGTTCGGGATCAAGATCTCCGACGAGGACGCCCAGAAGATCACGACCGTCGGGCAGGCCGTCGACTACGTCACGTCCCACCAGTAGGGCCGCACGAACCCTCAGGGAGCTGATCGACGCGCTCCCGCCCGAGCGGGCGGGAGCGGTCTTCACCCATTCGTCCTGGGCGGCCGAGCGAACCGAGTCGTACGAACGGCTCGAGTTCCTGGGCGACTCGGTGCTCGAGCTCGCCGTCGCGCGCGCGCTGTACGACCGCTTCCCCGGCTTCAGCGAGGGGCAGCTCGCGAAGATCCGCTCGCACGTCGTCTCCCGCGCCACCTGCGCGGTCGTCGCCCGCGAGCTCGGGCTCGGAGACCGCCTCCTGGCGGAGGCGACCGGCCCGGTCGACGAGGTGGCCCGCCTCGCCACGAACCGCAACGTGCTCGCGGCGCTGCTCGAGGCGGCGATCGCCGCCGTCTACCTCGAGCACGGGTTCGAGGCGGTCGAGCCGGCGGTGCAGGCGCTGTTCGCCCCGCACGTCGAGTACGCGCTCACCTCGCACGTCGACCACAAGACCGAGCTGCAGGAGCGGCTCGCCCGCAGCGGCCGCGGCGTCACGTACACGACCGTGAGCGTCGAGGGACCGCCGCACGACCGCTCGTTCACCGCCGCCGCGGTCATCGACGGCGAGGTCGCCGGCACCGGCGTCGGCCGCTCGAAGAAGGACGCCGAGCAGGCGGCAGCCGCGCAGGCGCTCGCGCGGACCTAGCGCAGACGGACGCGCACGAGCTCGCTCGCGTCGAACGAGGCGACCCACAGGTCGCGACCGACGACGGCGACGTCCCGCGGCCCCGCGATGCCGCTGACCGCGCCGACGACCCTGTTCGTCGCGGGATCGATCGCCTGAACGCCGGCGCCTGCGATCGAGGCGACCCAGATCCGCCCCCGGCCGAACGTGATCCCGGTCGGCATCGCGTGCACCCGGATCGTCGCGACGACCCTGTTCGTGGCCGGGTCGATGCGCGAGACGGTTCCCCCGCCGCCGTTCACCACCCACGCCGACCCGGCGCCGAACGCCACCTCGACCGGCAGCGAGCCGACGCGGATCGTGGCCGTCGCCGCGCGCGTCGCGGGGTCGTAGCGGACGACCGTGTTGCCGCCGTGGAAGGAGGGAATCCAGACCGAGCCGTCGCCGTAGGCGGCGAAGCCCGCGCCGGCCGCGATCTTCACCGTGGCGGTCACGCGGCGCGACGCGGTGTCGACGACCGACGCCGTGCCGTCGCCCTGGTTCACGACCCAAAGCCCGTGCGGGGTGACGGCGAGGCCCACCGGCTGTGTGCCGACGGCGACCGTCGCGATCGGCTTCCCGGTCGTGGGGGCGAGCGCCGTCACCGTCGTGCCGCCGTAGTTCGCGACCCAGACGGCGCCCGGCGTCGCCGCGACCGCGATCGGGCCGGGGCCTGCCGGGACGGTGCGCACGCGGTGCGTCCGCAGGTCGAGCCGCGTCACCGTCCGGTCGTTCACGTTCGCCGCCCAGAGGACGCCGCCGCGAACCGCCACCCCGTCGGCCCCGAAGCCCGCTCGCACGTGCTCGGCGACGGTTCCGACGGGGGCGACCGCGAGCAGGGAAGCGGCGGCGGCGAGCGAAGCACGGACGATCATGCGGCTACTTTACGGCGTAAAGTGACTCGCCGTCAACCCCTCTCACGCGACCGGATCGTCGAGGCGGCGCTCGCGCTCGCCGACCGCGACGGCGCCGACGCGCTCACGATGCGCCGCCTCGGCCGCGAGCTCGGCGTCGAGGGGATGGCGATCTACGGGTACTTCGCGAGCAAGCGGGAGCTGCTCGGCGCCGTCGCCGCCCGTGTCCTCTCGGAGCTCGACCTCGAGCCGTCGGCCGGCGCGCGCTGGCAGGAGCGGGTGCGGCACGTGATTCGCTCCTGGGCCGGGCTCCGCGACCGCCATCCGGGAGGGTTCCGGCTCATCTACGCGCCGCACGAGCCGACGCAGGGAGACCTGGCGCCGGTCGAGGAGCTTCTCGGGGCGCTGCACGAGGCGGGGCTGCCGCCGGAGCGGAGCGTCCTCGCCTACCACGTCCTCATCTGGATGCTCGACGGCATCCTCCTCGCCGCCTCCTACGGCGACGCACCCGTGAACGAGAGTTGGGCGCGCACGGCGGAGCGCCTCGACGCGGCGCCGTTCCCGCACTTCCTCGAGGCCGCGCCACACGCGGCCGGCGTCACCGCCCGGCAGATCTTCGAGCTCGGCGCCGACCTGCTCGTCCGCGGGCTCGAGCAGCTCGTGGACGACGCCTGACGTCCCGAGGGGGCGGGCAGGCGGCCGGGTTGCCGCCGCGGCCCGTGCGTTCGAGAATCGGCACGTGCTCATCGGGCGGCAGGCGGAGCTGCGGGCGCTCGTCGAGCTGGTCGACGGCGGGAAGCCCGTCGTCCTCCTCGGCGAGTCGGGTGTCGGCAAGACGGCGCTGCTCCGTGCGGCGGCCGCGGCGTCGACGCGCCGGGCGTTCGAGGGTGGGGCGCTCGGCACGCTCTCGTGGGTGCCGTACCTGCCGCTCGAGCGGGCGCTCGGCCGCACCTTCGGCGCGGGGGACGCGGCGTGGGTCGCGAGTGAGGTCGAGCGCGCGGTCGGGCACGGCCTCCTCGTGCTCGACGACCTCCACTGGGCCGACGCCGGGACGCGGGAGCTCCTGCGCTTCATCGCGGGCCGGCTCGCCTTCGCCGGCGCGCTCCGGCGCGACGATCCGGCGACCCCCGGGCTTGCAGCCGAGCTCGAGCGTCTCGGGGTGGTCGTGCTCGAGCTCGACCCGCTCCCGGCCGACGACGCCTCCGACCTCGTGCGCCGTCTCCGCGGCGACCTCGCCGCGAGCGTCGTCGAGGCGATCGCCCGCCGTTCCGGCGGCAACCCGCTGCTCGTCGAGGAGCTCGCGGCATACGGGCGGGCGACGACGAGCCTGCGGCTCGCGCTCGAGGCGCGGCTTCGTCACCTCTCCCCGGCAGCGCGCGAGGGCTTCGGCCTGCTCGCGCTCGCCGGCCGTCCCCTCGGGCGCGAGCTGCTCGGGCCCGGCGCCGAGGAGCTCGAAGCCGTCGGGGTCGCGGTGGCTCGGGAGGGGGCGCTCGCCGCACGGCACGCGCTCCTCGCGGAGACCGCAGCCGCCAGGCTCGCCGACGGCGAGCGACGGGCGCTCCACGCGCGGCTCGCCCGTTGCGTCGGCGACGCCGGCGAGGCCGCTCGTCACCACGCCGCTGCCGGGGAGATCGTCGAGGCGCTCGCGCGCGCGCTCGAGGCCGCGGCGGCAGCGGCAACGCCGGGCGAGCGGGCGGAGCATCTCGCCGTCGCGGCCGACGCCGCACGTGGCCACGAGGCCGAGACGCTGACGCTCGAGGCAGCACGCGCGTTGAGCGCCGCCGGGCGGTACGGCGCCGCCGAGGAGCGGCTCGCGCGCCTCCACTCGACACAGCCGGCGATCCTCGCCGAGGCTCTGCTGATCCGTGCGCGCGCCCGCCGCGAGGAAGACGATCTCCCGTCGGCGCGCAGGCTCCTCGACGACGCGGCCGAGCTTGCCGCCGGGACGGCGGGCGACGTCGCGCTGCGCGCCCGCGTCGAGCGGATCGAGCTCGACCTGAGCACGCGCGACCGGGACGCGCGGGACGTCGAGCGTGCGGAGGATGTGCTGCGGACCGCGGTCGAGCACGGCTCGTCCGTCGCGCTCGCGCTCGCCGTCAGGGGCGCAGCGCGGTTCGCGGCGGGGCACACGGTCGAGGGCGGGCCGACGTACGCCGAGGGCTACGACGACTGGGCGGAGGACTTCGAGGCGGCGATCTCGCGCGCTGCGGAGGAGGAGGACGTCGAGCTCGAGTCCCGCCTCCGCGAGTGGTACGGCACCTGCCTGCTGAAGGAGGGCGGGCCGCCGCTCGCGCGCCCGGTCTACGACGAGGGCGCGGCCCGGACGGAGGCGCTGCGGCTGCTCGCCTGGCACCGCCGCTTCCGGACGCGTCGCGCGTGGATCGACCTCCATGCGGGCCGGTTCCGGCAGACCTTCGAAGAGGCGCACGAGCTGCTCGCCGAGCCGCTCGACGGGTGGGAACGGTTCCTGCTCCTCTACTGCGGTGCCCAGGCGGCGGCCGACCTGGGCCTCGCCGCGGGCGCACGCGAGCTGCTCGCGGAGCTGGAGCAGCTCGCGTCGACGGGCAACCAGCGGCTCCGGCAAGCGCTCTGGGCGCGGGCCGACATCGAGCTCTGGGCGGGCCGGCCGCGCCAGGCGCTCGCGGCCGCAGACCGTCTCCTGGAGCGCTTCCCGAACGAGACGTCCACGTTCGTGCGGGTGACGCGGGGCTGGGCGCTGCACGAGCTCGGCCTCGATCCGGGCGAGCCGCAGATCGATCCGCCGGAGCCGTTCCACGCCGGCGCGCGGCCGGAGCTCGAAGGGCTCTGGCACCTGCACGCCGGGCGCGCCGTCGAGGCGGCCGCGGCGTTCGGGCGCGCGTCGGACGGCTGGCGCTCGCGCCACGCGCGCGGCGAGCTGCGTGCGCTCTGGGCGGGGGGCGAGGCGCTGCGCCGCGCGGGCCGGACCGACGAGGCGGTCGAGCGGCTGCTCGTCGCCGAGCGGGAGGCCGCCGCGCACGCGCACGAGCCGGTGCTCGTGCGCGTCCGGCGCTCGCTCCGGCTCGCGGGCGTTCGCCGGTCGGCGGCGCGGGAGCGCGCCGAGGGCGGGCTGACGGGCCGGGAGCGGGAGGTGCTCGAGCTCGTCGCGCAGGGGCTCTCGAACGCGGAGATCGCGCGCCGGCTGGGCACCGGGCGGTCGACGGTCGAGCGGACGATCGCGGCCGCCGCGGCGAAGCTCGGCGTGCGCTCGCGCGTGCAGGCGGCGGCGGCCCTCTCCCGGGCGTGAGACCGCTGATCGTCGTCGAGGGAGGCGACGCTCCGCTCGCGGACGCCCTTGCCGACCTGCGCGCCCGCGGCCTGAGGCTCGTCGACGGCTGGTCGGCGCCGGCCGCCGGCGTGGTCTGCGTGGGGGTCGTCGCGGACGCGGCGGACGCCGCCTCGGCCGTGCTCGCGGCGGTCGCGGGCGCCGGCGTCGTCGTCGACGGACGTGGCGAGAGGGAGATCCTCGACCGGCTGTGCGACGACCTCCGTCGTCTCGGCCCGCTCGACCACCGCACGGCCGACGAGCCGCGGGCGCCGCGGTTGACGCACGAGCAGGCCGAGCTCGTCGCCCTCCTCGCCGCGGGCCACACACTCGGTGAGAGCGCCCGCCGCCTCAACCTGTCACGGCGGACGGCCGACCGGCGGCTTGCCGAGACACGCGCCCTGCTGGGCGTCGAGACGACGGCGGAGGCGGTCGTCCAGCTGACGAGGCAGCGTGGAGGAATGGCGCAACTCCACGATGAGGACCCGCCGCCCGCGGCCTAGCGTCGACGCCGAGACGAAATCCTCGGCGGAAGGAGCTCGAAATGACCACGAAACACAGGCCGCGGGCCGTGCTCGCGCTAACCGTCGCGCTCGTCGTCCTCCTGGCCACGCAGGCCGGCGCAGGCGCCGCGACCGGAACGACGGCGGCGATCGGCAAGAGCCAGCGGGAGGCGGTCGTCCTCGTGACGACGTTGAGCGCGAACAACCCGAGCGCGCTCGAGCAGGGGTTCTACGACCTCGTCGAGTCGGGCGCGATCCTGGCCGCCGCCGCGACCCTCGGGCCGCGGTACAACACGGTCACGATCGTGAAGGACGCCGCGGCGACGCGGAGCGGCCTCGTCAGCGCGTTGCGGACGGCCGCGAGCCACAGCGGCACCAAGGCGGTCGACCTGTTCATCTCGACGCACGGCCTCGACAACCAGCTCGTGTTCGCAGAAGGCACGCGGAGCATCACGAGCGTCAGGAACGCGATCCTCGTCGGCCTCACGTCCGTGCAGCGGGCGAAGCTGCGGATCGTCTACTCCACGGCCTGCATCGGCCAGAGCCATCTGACCGGGTGGATCCAGGCCGGCTTCGCCGCGGCGTCGGGCTCCAAGGGCATCTACACCGACTCGGCCTTCAGCCATCCGGCGTTCCTCGCGAGCTGGGCGCTGTTCGGGCGGACGTTCGGGCAGTCCGTGAGCGCCGCGAACGGCGCAGACGTCTTCCACGTGAGCGACGGCGCGGCCGCGCTGTACTTCACGAGCCAGGGCGCGGCCGACAAGGCGAAGCTCGTCAACAGCACCCGTGTCTCAGCCGGCAACACCGGCCTGAAGATCGACTCGGCGCCGTGACCAGGCTCGCGATTGTCGCGGCCTGCGTGGTGGTGATCCTCGGCTCGGCCGCGGCCGCGGAGGGGCGGAGCTCCTCGACCCGCACCGGGGAGATCACGTTGCACACGTCGCTCGGGCCGGTCATCCACTTCGAGCCGGCACCCGGCGCGGCCCAGAACCTGGTCGTCGCCGACGCCCAGCCGGACCTCCTCCACCAGGCCGCGGGCTGGACGATCACGACGTCGGCGCCCGACACGACGATCGGCTGGTTCCCGCCCGCGGACCAGGGCGTGTGCGACGCCCCGATCCTCCTGTTCTACGAGCTGCAGACGTGGCGCTGCAGCCTGTCGCTGAGCGTCTCCCTCGGCGACCTCGACGACCGCTTCAGGAGCACCGCGGCGAACACGTTCGACACGAATCCGAACGACGGCATCGTCCCGGGGCTCGTCGTCGACGGCGGCTCGGGCCGGGACACGATCGTCGCCGGCCCGCTGCCGGACACCGTGCACGGCGGCACCGGCAGCGACACGCTCGACGGCGGCCTCGGCGACGACCACCTGTTCGGCGAGGCCGGCGACGACTTCATCGACGGCCGCGACGGGGCCGACGTGATCGACGGCGGTGACGGGGTCGACACGACGGACTGGGGCGGCGGCGAAGGAGTGAGGGTGACGCTCGGCGACCAGCTCGCGAACGACGGCCACGCGGACGAGGCCGACCTGGTGCTGAACGTCGAGAACGCCTACGGCACCGAGTACGCGGACCGGATCACCGGCAGCCCGGCGGCGAACCGGCTGCTCGGCTCCGGCGGCTCCGACGTCCTGAGCGGGCTCGCGGGCAACGACTGGCTCCAGGGCTCGAGCGGCAACGACACCTTGAACGGCTGGTACGGCAAGGACAAGCTCGAGGGCGGCACCGGAAGCGACAAGCTCTACGGCCAGGGCGACGACGACCAGCTCTACGGGAACGACGGCAACGACACGCTCGAGGGCGGGCCCGGGAGCGACCGGCTGACCGCCGGGGCCGGCGACGACGTCCTCAGAGGCGGCCTCGGCGCGGACGTGCTTGACGGCGGCGCCGGCGCCGACACCATCTACTCGAACGACGCCGGCGACACCTCGGCCGACGTGGTCAAGTGCGGCGACGGCAGCGACACCGTCTATCTCGGCTCGGGTGACCAGGCGGACTCGGACTGCGAGAACGTGATCCGGCCCTGACGGGCCGAGCGGGGAGGCTGGGCGGCGGCGTCCGCGGCCGTCGCTAGCCTCCCCGGCGCGTGCATTTGAAGGCGATCAAGCTGCGCGGCTTCAAGTCGTTCGTCGACCCCGTCGAGATCCAGCTCGAGCCCGGGGTCGCCGTCGTCGTCGGCCCGAACGGGTCCGGCAAGTCGAACGTCTCCGACTCGATCCTGTGGGCGACCGGCTCGATGAGCCCGGGAGAGCTGCGCGCGGAGAAGCCCGACGACGTGCTCTTCGCCGGCTCGACCACGGGCCGCAGTCCCGTCGACCTCGCCGAGGTCGACCTGCTCTTCGACAACTCCGACGGCGCCTGGCCCGACCTGCCGTTCAGCGAGGTCTCGATCGCGCGGCGCTTGCAGCGGGGCGGGGAGGGGCAGTACCTGGTCAACAGGGCTGCGGTGCGGCGGCTCGACCTCGTCGAGCTGCTCTCCGACGTGGGGCTCGGCGGCGGCCTGCGCTCCGTCATCTCCCAGGGCCGCGTCGAGACGGTGCTCAACTCGAAGCCGTCCGAGCGCCGCGAGCTGATCGAGGAGGCGGCAGGCCTCGGACGCTTCAAGCGCCGCCGCCACCGTGCGGAGCTGAAGCTCGCGCGCGTCGCGGTGCAGGTCGAGCGCGCGCGCGATCTCGAGGAGGAGGTGCGCAAGCGGCTCCGCCCGCTCGCGCTGCAGGCGACGGCCGCGGAGCGCGCCGAGAAGCTCGGAGTCGAGATCGGGCGCCTCCAGGCGGCGATCGCGACGCTCGACCTGGCCCGGCTCGCGGGGCGCCGCGCCGAGGCCGAGCGGCGTCGCACCGAGACGGCGGAGGAGCGGCGCGCGCTGGACGAGCAGATCGCCGCGCTTGTCGCCGAGCGCGAGCACGCCGAGGAGGAGCTGACCGACTCCGCCGGCGCGCGCGAGCAGGCGACGGCCGCGCTCTACCGGCTGCGCTCGGGCGGCGAGCGGCTGCAGCTCCGGCGCGAGTCCGCGGCGTCCCTGACGGCGTCGCTTCGTGCCGACCTGGAGGCGGCGCGGGCGTACGACCCGACGGCGTCGCTGGAGCTCGAGCGTGCCGCGCGCGCCGCCGCCGCGGCGGCGCAGGCGGCCGCCGGCGAGCGTGCGCGGCTGCAGGTCGAGGCGGAGGAGCGCTGGGCACGGCTCGCCGCGATCGAGCGGCAGGCGCAGGCGCGGATCGCGGCACAGCTCGACGAGCTGCTCGCCCGCCGCGCCGACGTGGAGTCGCTGCTCACCGGCGGCGGCCGCGACGCGCTGCTCGCGCTCCGCGGCGCGACGCAGCGGCTCGGCGTGCGGCACGAGTCGGCGCAGCGCCTGCTCGCCGAGGCCCGCAGCGAGCTCGCCGAGGCGCGCCGCGCTCCGGCCGGGCCGTCGCCCGCCGAGCTCGGCCGCGCCGCCGACGAGGCCGACGCCGCCGCGCGTGCCGCCGGGCGAGACCACGAGGATCTGGAGGCTCGCGTGCGCCTCGCCCGCGAGCGGCTCGCCGCGCTCGAGCAGTCGCTCGCAGAGCGCGAGGGGCTCCCTCCCGCCGCCCGCGCGCTCGCGGAGGAAGGCGAGCAGCTCGCGCTGCAGCTGCTCGAGGTCGAGGCGGGACGGGAGCGCTCCGTCGCGGCGGCCCTCGGCCACCGCGCCTCGGCCGTGCTGGCGCACGACGTGCAGCGCGGGCTCGAGCTCGTCGAGAAGGCGCGCGCCGCGGGCCTCGGCTCCGTGCTCGTGCTCGTCGGGCGCGACCCGCGCGAGCTCGTCGACCTGCCGGTCGTGACGCGTGAGGAGCTGCTCGCCTCGTCCGTCCCCGCCGTCACGGCGGACGGGATCGGCTGGGACCCGGGCCGCGGCGAGCTCTGGTTCGCGGGCGAGACGGCGGAGGCGGTGCTGCTCGAGCTCGAGGCGCGGCGCCGGGAGCTGCGAGGCGAGGTCGACGACCTCTCGCGCGCCGCGGAAGCGGCCGCGGCGAAGGCGACGGCGGCCGCCGAGATCGCGCGCGCCGCGACTGAGCGGTTCGCGCCCGTCGCGCATCTACGGAACGTGCGCCGCGCCGACCCGGCGCGGCTCGAGCGCCTGGTCGCGGGCGCGGAGCGGCTGGACGAGACGTTGCGGGTCGCGGCCGCGGCCGCGGCGAGGCTCGAGACGCCGCTCGCCGAGCGCGCCGCCCTGCTCGCCGACGACCTGCGCGGGATCGCGACACGTGAGGGAGAGCTGCGGCGCTCCGTCGCCGAGATGGACGCGCGGGCGCTCGCGGCCGAGCGGCGGGCGAACGGTCGCAGCGCCGAGGCGACGGGCGCGGCCGAAGCCGTGCGGGCGGAGGCCGACGACCTGGCGGCGCGCGCCGCCGAGGCGGCCGCCGCCGCGGAGGAGACGGCCGATCGTGCGCGCGCCGCAGCGCGCGCTCTCGCCGACGCAGACCCGGCGCGCACGCGCCGCCCCGACGAGCTCCTGGTCGCGCGGCTCGCGGCAGGCGCCGAGCGGCTCGAAGGGGCGCTCGCCGTCGACGTCGAGCGGTTCGAGGCCCCGGTGCGCGAGCGTGCGGAGGCGCAGGCGGCTCGCACGAGCGAGCTCGGGGCCGCGCTGCGGCGGCTCGGGGCCGAGGAGGTCGAGGTGCGGCAGGCGGCGTCGGGGGCGGGTGAGCGGCTGTCGGCGATCGATGTCGAGCTCGCCCGCACCGACGCGGAGCGGGACGAGGCGCAGCGGCGGCTCGACGCCGCGGCGTCGGAGCCCGCCGAGGGCTCGGACCGGGAGGAGCTCGCCGAGAAGCTCGCGCGGTACGAGCGCCGGCGCGAGCAGCTCGGGCAGGTGAACCCGCTCGCGAAGGAGGAGTACGAAGCCGAGAAGGAGCGGCTCGAGGAGCTGTCGGTGCAGCGCGAGGACCTGGAGAAGAGCCTGCACGAGCTCGAGCAGCTGCGCGACGACCTCACGCACACGGTCGAGACGCGCTTCGCCGAGACGTTCGCGGCCGTCGAGCGGCACTTCCACGAGGTCGCGACGACGCTCTTCCCCGGCGGCGAGGGGCGGCTCCGGATGACCGAGACCGAGGACGAGGGCGAGGAGCCGGGGATCGAGGTCGAGCTGCGGCCGGCAGGCAAGCGCGTGACGCGCCTCTCGCTCCTCTCCGGCGGCGAGAAGGCACTCGGCGCGATCGCGTTCCTGTTCTCGCTCTTCCTCGCGCGGCCGAGCCCCTTCTACCTCCTGGACGAGGTCGAGGCTGCACTTGACGACACGAACATCGGCCGGTTCACCGAGCTCCTGCGCACGTACGCCGATCGCGCGCAGTTCATCGTGATCACGCACCAGAAGCGCACGATGGAAGCGGCCGACGTGCTCTACGGCGTCACGATGGGCCCGGACGGCGTGTCGCAGATCGTCTCGCGGCGCCTGCCGCGCGAGGACGAGATCGCACGGACTGCGTGAACGATCTCGCATTCGTCGAACGCGCCCAGGCGCTCCTCCTCTCGCGCGGGAGGCGG